>JBFHEP010000208.1:0-7732 GCA_041584095.1 Acidimicrobiales bacterium
ACATGCATCTGGGTGACCTTGCCGACCAGGTGAAGCGGGGCGTGGCCGAAGCCGACCTCATCGGGATGCGGTTCAACACCATCGGGGTGTCCGACGGCATCTCGATGGGAACCGACGGCATGTCGTACTCGCTTCAGAGCCGCGACCTGATCGCCGACTCGATCGAGACCGTCATGGCGGCCCAGTGGTACGACGCCCTCATCACACTGCCGGGCTGCGACAAGAACATGCCCGGCGTGGTGATGGCCATGGGCCGTCTCGACCGTCCGGCCATCATGGTCTACGGCGGTACGATCGCGCCCGGATGTGCTGTCGTCGGTGGCAGGGAGGAGAAGCTCGACGTCGTCTCCGCCTTCCAGAGCTACGGTCAGAAGCTGGCGGGCACCATCACCGAGGAGGATCGTCTGGCCATCGTTGCCAACGCCTGCCCCTCGTACGGGGCGTGCGGCGGCATGTACACGGCCAACACCATGGCCACGGCGATCGAGGCGATGGGGCTCTCGCTGCCGTTCTCGTCGTCGACCCCGGCCGCCGACCGGGCCAAGATCGATGAGTGCATCCGGGCCGGCCACGCCATCCGGGGGCTCATGGAGACGAATCTCACCCCCCGCAAGATCGTGACCCGAGCCTCGCTGGAGAACGCAATGGTGATCACGATGGCCCTCGGTGGCTCGACCAACGCCGTGCTCCACCTCATCGCCATGGCCCGGGCCTTCGATCTCGAACTCTCGATCGACGACTGGCTCGACACCGCCAACCGGGTTCCGCTGCTGGCCGATCTGAAGCCGTCGGGCCAGTACGTGATGGAGGAACTGCACGAGGTCGGCGCTGTCCCAGGCGTCAAGAAGTACCAGCTGGCCGAAGGCTTCCTCGACGGGTCACAGACGACCGTGACCGGAAAGACGATCGGGGAGAACCTGAGCGAAGTGCCCGATCTCGACGAGGACCAGGTCATCGTGGCCAAGCTGGCTGCGTCGGTGAAATCACGCGGCCACATCAGCATTCTCCGGGGCAACCTCGCCCCGGGCGGTGCGGTCGGCAAGATCACCGGCAAGGAGGGTTTGCGGTTCAGCGGGCCGGCCCGGGTCTTCGACTCCGAGGAGGACATGCTGCACGGACTCGAACAGGGACGAATCCAGTCAGGCGATGTGATCGTGATCCGCTATGAGGGACCCAAGGGCGGTCCCGGCATGCCCGAGATGTTGACCCCGACCAGCGCCCTGGCGGGTGCCGGCTTTCTCGACGATGTGGCCCTCATCACCGACGGCCGGTTCTCCGGCGGCAGCCACGGCTTCATCATCGGCCATGTCGTGCCCGAGGCCCAGGACGGCGGTCCAATCGCTCTGGTTCGTGACGGTGACACCATTACCATCGACGACGAGGCCCACACGATCGAGGTCGATATCGACGGCAACGAGCTGGCGAACCGGGCCGGGGCCTGGACGGCTCCGCCGTTCAAGGCGACCAGCGGCACGCTGTGGAAGTACATCAAGAACGTTGAAGACGCCAGCCACGGCTGTGTGACCGATTCCTAGCACCCCGCGAGAAGCCAATGCTCCCTCTGAAGGATGAGAACCCGATCAGCATCACGCCGTTCGTCACGTTTCTCATCATCGCCGCCTGCGCGCTGATCTACTTCGGACCACAGGAGGGCGTGGCCGACGAGGCGCAGGCGGTCGACTTCAATCTCGAATATGCCGCCATTCCGTGCGAGATACGAACCGGCGAACCTCTCAGCATCGAGGAGGTCGAGGCGACCTTCGAGCAGGGGGATTTCAACGCCTGTGTTGAGAATGACGCCACCGAGGCGCTGTATCCGGCCAAGAACGTGTACCTGGGGGCGCTCACCTCCATGTTTCTCCACGGCAGTATTCTGCACCTGCTGGCAAACATGTGGTCGCTGTGGATTTTCGGCAACAACATCGAGGATCGGCTGGGCCACGTCCGCTACCTGCTCTTCTACCTCGTCGGCGGATTCGCCGCCACCGCAGCCCATTTTCTCGCTCAGCCGTCGAGCACGGTGCCGGTGGTCGGAGCATCGGGGGCCATCGCCGCCATCATGGGCGCCTACCTGGTGTGGTTCCCCAACGCCCCGATCCGGACGATCGTGTTCTTCGTGTTGCGTGACATCAGCGCCAAGTGGTTCCTCGGCATCTGGTTCGTGACGCAGTTCTTCACCGGCACCGAGAGCGGGGTGGCCTGGGTGGCCCACGTCGGCGGCTTCGTGTTCGGAGTCTTCATCGGCCTCGTGGTGCGCACCACCGACTACGGCAGCCGCAAGATCAACCGCTCCGACGATCCCCTGCACTGGGACAACACGGGAGGAGTGGGCCGCGGTCCGCTGCCGCACCCACTCGAGGCCCGCCGGGACCACCGGCTGTAGTCGATGAACGGCCCGATTGGGATTCCCCCAGGCCGAAACAGGGGATTCTCCGGGTGGGAGACGATCGGCCGATGTCACAGTGTGAGCTTATGACTCACGTCTTGCCGGAAACCCGGCTTTCCGAGTTTCGCCTTGCGCCGAAACGTCCGTCCGCTGAAATCACCCATATGGGACCGGAAGGTTCACCGTGACCTCTGACAGCAGCGATCCTGTCGACGATCCCGACGTCTCGACCCGACTCTCCCAACTCGAGGAGCGCCTCGGCGCCGTCGAGCAGGCGCTTTCGTCCCTGTCGGCCGCCCCTTCGGTGCCCCCGACTCCGACCCAACCTCCGACCATTTCGCCGACTCCACCTCCGCCGCCGCCGGGTGCCCTGCCTGTCGACCCGCCTTTGGGCTCGCCGCCGGTGACCGGCGGCCCGTTGCCGGCCATGTCGGAACCCGCCGTCGCCGGCTCCCCAACGGGCGCACGGGCCGCGTTGCCGGTGATCACCGCCGAGATGGCTCTCCGGTGGGCAGGTGTCGTCCTGGTGTTCTTCGCCGCCTTGTTCCTGCTCAGCACCGCCATCAGCCGAGGGTGGATCGGACCCAAGGTGCAACTCGGCCTCGCCACCCTCGGCGGCGCGGCCCTGGTTACCACCGGCGTCTATCTGGATCGTCGCTGGGGTGGAGATCGGCGACCGTGGTCGCTTGCGCTGGCCAATACCGGCGTCGTCGTGCTCGGGGCTTGTGCCGGAGCGGCCCATGGCTGGCTCGACCTGGTCGGGGTGGGAACCGCTGTGGCGTTCGTCGCGCTCGTCCTCGCCCTGGCCTTGGCCTTGGCCGACTGGTTCCGCCACGAAAGCGCGGCCATCAGCGGCCTGGCTGTGGCGCTGGTCGTACCCGGGTTCATCGGCGCTTACGACGACTTCGGCGACGTGGGTACCGGCGCCTGGCTGCTGTTCCTGGTGATCGTGACGATGGCGCTCGCCGGCCGGTATCGCTGGTGGCTCCCGCGCATGTTGGGTCTCGTCGTCATCGGTCCGTTCATGGTGCTGCTGACACAGGAGTTCCTCGATGTCTCCGGCTCGCTTCTGGCCGTCATCCAGATGATGATCGCCGCCGCCGGTCTGCTGTGGTGGCTGGCGCCGTGGCTACGTCCGGCCGGTTCCTTGTTCCGGTCGCTCGATCATCGACTCGTGTTCGTCGTGCCCGGTCTCGTGTGGCTCTCGTCGGCGGGTCTTTGGGCGGACACCGATCGGGAGCGAGCGGTGGTGGCGATTCTCGCTGCCGCCGGCTTCGGTATCGCAACCGGCTCGATGCGATCCGGTCTGCCGTCGCTCGCATCGATCGTTGCCCCGGCCCGCGAGCTCCTCTTCGGTCCCCTCGTCGGTGTGAGTTCGCTGATCACCGTGGCCTTGGCCCTCTGGTTCGAGGGTCCGGCGTTGCTGTCGGCCCTCACGGTCCAGGCGCTCGGCACCACGGTGCTCATCACCCGCACCGACGACGAGTTGCTCGACCTGAACGCCGCCGTCCTGGGTGGCGTCGCCGGTGCGTGGACGGCGTTCGGGATTCTGGAGGGGATCGACGACGGCCTCGACGTCGCCGAGGGCGTCGTGTATCTGATGGTTCTCCTGGCCGCCGGCGTTGCGGCCTGGTTGATCCGGCACCGCGTTCTGGTCGTCGCCGGTTTGATCGCCGTGGCCGCCTGGGTCGGCCTGCTTGGCTGGGTGATGGCGGTGCTGCGCCCTCTCCCGCAGGGTCAGATGTTGGTGTCGTTCGTGTGGACCGTGTTCGGGGTGGGCCTGGTGGTCATCGGCATCGGCGCATTGAAGCTGGGCCGTGCAGTGTGGCCGGATGCCCCGGACCGATGGCGCAACCACGTCAAGTCGCTCGGATTGGCCACGCTGGGCGCCACCGTCGTCAAGCTCGTCACGATCGATCTTGCCGAGGTCGACACGATCTGGCGGGCACTTCTGTTCGCCGTCGTCGGTGTCGGACTGCTTCGCCTCGGCTACCGACTCGGCGTCCTCGAACGATCCGAGGAGTGACATCGATCTGCCGGGCGACAAAGGTCGGAACTACGCTGCGGTGATGCAAGCGGCCGGAACAACCGAATGAGTTCGCGCCTCGTCTTGGCCACCATCGTGCTGGTTGCGATGCTGATCGGCGGCAACTTCACGTCGCTGAAGTTCGCTCTCGATCACACCACGCCCTTCCTTCTCGCCGGGATGCGAACGGTCATCGGGGGCACGGCGCTCCTGGCATTGGCGCGGTTGCGGGGCGAGCGGTTACCGACCCGGCTCGACGATCTCGGCCGCATTCTGGTCGTGTCGCTCAGCATCACCACCCTGTCGAGCGGCCTCCTGGTCTATGGCGTGAACCGGGTGCCGGCCGGGGTGGCCTCACTCGTATCGAGCACCATGCCGCTGTTCACCGCCGTGCTGTCGTTGCTGCTGCTCGGCACCGCCATCTCCGCCATGGGCCGACTCGGGCTGCTGGTCGGCTTCGCCGGGACGGTCGTGTTGGCCCTACCGTCGCTCGAAGGCGAGGCCGCCGCCATCGGCATCGGCTCGCTCGTGCTCTCGGCCATCGCCTGGGCCTTCGGTACGGTGTTCATGAAGTGGAAGGACTTCAGCCGGGTCAGTCCCATCATGCTGGTCGGGGTGCAGCTGATCATGTCGGCCATCGTCTTGATTCCCTTCGCCCTCACGGTGGAAGGGACGGCTGAGACCGACTGGTCGCTCGGGCTACTGGTGCCGCTGCTGTACTCGGCCATCCCGGCCAATGCGGTGACCTTCTCCCTGTTGGCCACCGTCGTCCGGCGGGCCACCCCGACGCAGGCCGCGGCCACCGCCTATCTGATCCCGGTCTTCGGCGTGTTGTTCGGCTGGCTCATCCGCTCGGAGCGATTGGGCCTGGCCGAGTTGGTAGGCGGAGTGCTGGTGGTCACGGGCGTCTATCTCCTGGTGAATGCAGCGGCCCGGGCCGTCGAAGCCGTGGCCGTCGACCGCACGGGCATACTGAAGGCATGAGCGACCCTGAGCCAATTCGCCGAACGGGCGACTTTCATCTGGCCCAGTTCAACGTCGCCAGGGCCAAAGGCCCGACCGACGGTCCGATCATGGCCGAATTCATGGCCAGCCTCGATCGGATCAACGCCCTGGCCGACGCCTCACCCGGTTTCGTCTGGCGGCTGCAGACGGAGGACGGCGCCGCCACCTCGATCCGGGCTTTCGATGATCCCGACATGTTGTTGAACCTGTCGGTGTGGGAGGATTTCGAGTCGTTCCACCACTTCGTCTACAAGACCGACCATGTCCACTACGTCCGGCGGCGGACCGAATGGTTCGAGCCGGTCGAGGGTCTACCGGTCACGGTCATGTGGTGGGTGCCGGCCGGTCGGGTGCCGACCGTGGAGGAGTCGATCGACCGCCTTCACCACCTGGCCGAACACGGCCCAACGGCCGAGGCTTTCGGGTTTCGACGCCGGTTCGCTCCGCCGGTGAAGGTCGGCGAACACTGACCGATCCGGTCGAGGCCCGGTCGTTCAGAACAGTACCGTCGCCGCCCACACGGACCAGGCGACGATCATGACCATGCCGAGGATCAGGTCGATCACGACGCTCAAGCCGAAACCCTTGGCCGTGCCACGAACGGCGGCGAGCGCTTCGTCCCAGTCGTCCTTGAGCATGTATTCGACGGCGAGGAGCCCGGCGAGCGCACCGAGGATCAGACCGAAGACGGGGATGACGAAGAACCCGACGACGCCACCGACCACCGCCCCCAGCTGCGCCCATCCCGACGCACCCGACTCCACTGCGGCCCGACGTGGAATCACCACGCTCTTGATCATGCCGGCGATGGCCAGCACGGTGAGTAGACCAACCACCACCCAGCCGATGGACCCGAACCCGACCATGAGGCCGTAGAACAGGGCGGCGGTCCATATCAGCAGCAGTCCGGGCAGCACCGGGAGTACAACACCCATCAGTCCGAGGACCATGACGATGCCGACCACGATCGTCCACAGCATCGCCGTGTCCTCTCCTACGGCGGTGGGGAATGACTCCACGGTCGCCCTCCTCGCACTCAGGTCACCGCCGCCGACCCGAGCTCGGCCAGTTTCAGCATGGTCGACCAGTTGCGGGCGGTGGTCGTGACGTCGAGCTTTCGTTCGAGCGCCGCGCCGGTGAGCTTGGATCGGGCGGAGCCGTTCGGATACCACAGGTAGAGTTCCCGGCCGACGACCTCGAGCCGGTCGGGGGAGTACGTCTCGGGGTCGAAGCCGGCGATTGCCTGAGGGTCGGGAGCTCGGTCGCAAAGCGAAACGTGGAGGAACTTCGGTTCGGCCTCGGCCTCGGGGAAGGGGTTGGCGGCCAGGATGGCCAGCCAGTCGGCAATCGACCGGGCCACGATCGGAATCGACAGTCCGAACCGCTCGGTCACCACGTCGGCAACCTCGTCGACCACGTCGGTTTCACCCCGATCACCGGCGCCGAGCAGCACGTTTCCCGAGGCGATGTAGGTGGTGACATCGCGGAAGCCGTGAGTGGACAGCGCATCCCGCAGCTGGGCCATCGGCACCTTGTTGTGCCCGCCGACGTTGATACCCCGGAGAAGCACGACATATCGGTTGTGAGCGTGGTTGCCGTCGGTCATGCCAGGTCCGATCCTAACCGTTGCCGACGACCGTCTCGCTGTCGTCCACACCGAGCCGCTCGTGTATCGGCGCAGGCCACGATTGGACGTGGCGCCGTTCCGCTGGTGACCTTCGGCCCTGGCGAAGACGTACCGGTGGACGAGAATCGGACCATGGCAGATTTCACCCCGCACAGCTGGAAACTTACGTTCGAGACCAGCGAGGACATGGATCATTGCGACATGGTGGTTCACCTCGAAGCCGGTGATCGGTCGATGAGCGGGCATGGCCGCTCACGACGGAACCCGGCCGATCCCGCCGTTCCCCAGATCGGCGAGGAATTGGCCGCGGCCCGTGCCCTGCACGACCTGGCCAACCGCCTGACCGAGGATGCGTGGGCCATGATCGAGCAGCACTCGAAGTAGGGGTTCCGCAGAGCCGGCCGGTTACTAGAACGCCACGTCGAGGGCGTCGCACAGGAACCGCATCAAGGGGGCCGCCCGCTTGCAGTTGTCGGTGAAGTCGGCAAGAAAGTCGTTGCCGGTCACCGTCTTCTGCGGGAGGCCGGTCGTGGCGATGAAGTCCTTGCGTTTCAGGTCATCGATCAACGGATGGTCGGCGTCGAAGCCTTTTGGTGGGCGTTTGAGCGAATCGCCGCCGAGGTCGAACACGTCGGTGAACCGCTTGCCCTGCGTCGCCGACTTCCACTGTTTCTGCTCGGCGTCGATC
>JBFHEP010000209.1:0-7729 GCA_041584095.1 Acidimicrobiales bacterium
GGCACGATGCTGCGCCACATGTTCACCTCGCCGCTCAACATGTACCTGTCGGACCGTGACCGCCCGAAGGGGGCGATGAAGCCGCTGCCCGACCTGGAGTCGACCGAACTGGAGACCTTCGGTGCGTCGACCGTCGAGTCGTTCACCTGGAAGCAGCTGATGGACACCGACGCCTGCACCATGTGCGGCCGCTGCACCTCGGTCTGCCCGGCCCACGCTACCGGGAAGCCGCTCGACCCCCGCGAGATCGTGCTCAAGACCGGTGAGGTCATGGCCGCCACCGGATCGCCGGCCGTGTCGCCTCCAATCGGCGTCGACCCGGAGATCACCGTCGAGGCCAACTGGGTGTTCGACCGGATCACCAGCGAGGAGATCTGGGCCTGCACCTCGTGCAAGGCGTGCGACGAGATCTGCCCCGTCAACATCGAGATCCTCGACAAGATCCTCGACATGCGCCGCTATCTCACGCTGATGGAATCGAACTTCCCCAGCGAGCTGGGCACCGCTTTCAGGGCAATGGAGAATTCGTCGAATCCATGGGCCATGAGCCAGACCCAGCGGCTCGACTGGGTGAAGGACCTGGCCGTGGAGGTCATCGAACCAGACGACGCCCGGGCGACCATCGAGGCGGGCGGCGTGTTGGCCCACGAATATCTCTACTGGGTCGGATGCGCCGGATCGTTCGACGACAAGAACCAGAAGGTCAGCCGGGCCATGGCCACGCTGATGCAGCGGGCCGGCGTCGATTTCGCCATCCTCGGCCCGGCCGAGCTGTGCACCGGCGACCCGGCCCGCCGCTCGGGCAACGAGTACATCTTCCAGATGCTGGCCAAGCAGAACGTGGAAACGCTGAACGGCATCGGCGTGCGGAAAATCGTCACCCAGTGCCCTCATTGCTTCAACACCCTGAAGAACGAGTACCCGCAGCTCGGCGGCAACTACGAGGTGGTGCACCACAGCCAGTTCCTGGAGTGGTTGATCGATCATGGCAAGCTCGATGTCGCCGAGGCCACGCTCGAGGAGCGGGTCGTCTATCACGACTCCTGCTACCTGGGCCGTCACAACGACGTCTACCTGTCACCCCGAAACGTGATCGGATCGCTGAAGGGCATCCAGATCGTCGAGGCCGGCCGCAACGGCACCAAGGGCATGTGCTGTGGCGCCGGTGGCGCCCGCATGTGGATGGAGGAGGACATCGGCACCAAGGTCAACGACGAACGCTCGCTGGAGCTGATCGAGACCGGGGCCAAGCGGATCGCCACCGCCTGTCCGTTCTGCTACGTGATGATGGACGACGGCGTCAAAGGCCACGGCTACGAGGAGGGCGATGTGCGTGTGGCCGACATCTCGATGCACCTGCTCGAGGCCATCGAGGCCGCCGAGTCGTCGTAGGGCCGCTGCTAGTTCGTGACGCTGGCGGCTGCAGCCAGTTCGTCGGCGAACTGCACGGAGATGCCGGCGATCAGCAGGTCGAGAGCCAGTTCGAATTCGGCGTCCCGGTCGGCCTCCACCCGACCGAGCGTGGCCAGCGTCAACGGGAACGCCTCCGGATCGAGTGTCCGGCGGAACTCGATGAGGCGGTCGTATTCCGCCGCGCCCGGGATTGGATCGGCGACCTCGGCCAGCACGTGGCCGATGATCATTCCGACGATGATGTCGAGCACCCGCCGCCCGGTTTCGGCGTTGACACCGGCCCTCGTGAACTCGCCCAGCGACGCTTCGACCAGCATCATCGAGTTGACGGTCGCCACCGGCCGTGTGGCCAGGATGCAGGCGACGTTGCGGTTGTCGAGTAGTGCGGTGCGGAACGCCCTGGCGTAGGTCTTCAACCGGCTCTGCCAATCGTCATCCAGTTCACCGACGGTGACCTGGCCGTAGACCAGCTCGCACAGCCCGTCGAGGATCTCATCCTTGTTGGCGATGTGCTTGTAGAGCGACGGTGCTTCGATGTCGAGTTCCGTGGCCAGGGCGCGCATCGTCAGCCCGGCGGCTCCTCGCTCATTGACGAGCCTCAGCGCGGCGTCGAGGACACGAGCGCGAGTGATCGGAATTTTGGGTGGCATATCAGATCCTCAGTGTTTAGACAGCAAAACTACCCGGATTTGGACATTTCGTCCATTTTGCGCTTGGTTGAACTCGCTTGTACCACCACCGTCGGACGACGCGGCAGATGCGGTCAACTGTCATCCGCACCGTTCAACCACGAACCCCGCTGCACCTCGCCGCCACGTCGCCGGGAATCGTCCGCGCTCAGGAGCCGTTCAGACGACGTTGACCGGGCTGTAGCCGCAGCTTCGCCCACCGAGGATCAACGGTCGAAGTTCTCCCAGTACCGCGACGGGCGGGGGCCGACCTGGCCCTGGTATTTCGAGCCGAGCTCACCTGAGCCATAGGGGTTGTCGGCGTCGGTGGTCATGCGGATGAAACTGATCTGGCCGATCTTCATCCCCGGGTAGAGGGTGATCGGCAGGCTGGCCACGTTGGAGAACTCGAGCGTGAGCTGGCCGTCCCAGCCGGCGTCGACGAACCCGGCGGTGGTGTGGATGAGCAGACCGAGACGGCCGAGGCTCGACTTGCCTTCGATCCGCCCGACCAGATCGGCTGGGATGGCGACCCGCTCCGCCGTCGAACCCAGCACGAACTCGCCCGGGTGGAGGATGAACGGGTTGCCGTCGGTGGCCTCGACCATGTCGGTCAACGCTTCGAGATTGGCCTTGACGTCGATGTGGCCCATCGTGTGATTGCGGAACACGATGAACCGGTGGTCGAGCGTGAGATCGACCGATGACGGCTGCACGGCCCGTTCGTCGAACGGCTCGATGATGATGCGGCCCTCCGCGATCTCCTTCTTGATGGTTCGGTCCGAAAGAATCACACCGGCACCTTATCGTGCGACGGTCTTCGTCCCGTCGCGCTCAGAGTTCGAGCAGGATCGCCTTGCGTACGGCGTCGATGGCTCGCAGCGAGTCGACGATGCCGGGCTCGGGGGTGGTGTCGAGATTGATGAACGACAGCGCCTCGTGTTTGTCGACGTTGCGGCCAAGACGCCACTCGCCGATGTTGATGCCGTACTCGCCGAACACGTTGCCGACGGCACCGACCACGCCGGGCACGTCGGCGTTGAGCAGCAGCAGTACGGTGCCGACCGGTTCGGCCTCCAGGTGATAGTTCGAAATCTGCACGATACGGCCCCGGTTGTCGCCGAAGATGGCGCCCGACACCGTGCGGAGACCGCCGTTCCAGTGGATGCGGCAGGTGATCTGGTTGAGGTGGTCGGCGTTGCCGAGCCCGACCGACCGTGAGATCTTGAGCCCTCGCTCCCGGGCCAGCATCGGGGCGTTGATGAAGTTGACGGTGCCGGGCATGGCTGCTTCCAGCAGACCCTTCAGCAACCCGGCGGCGACCGGACGCATGAGATCCTCGGCGTCGTCGGTGTAGAGCTCCAGCTCGACGCTCTCGATCGGGTGGTCGCACATCGCCGCCTGCAGCCGCCCCATCTTCGACGCCAGAGTGATGAACGTGTTGACCCGGTCGAAGTCGATGCCGGGGGCAAACGCCAGGTTGACGGTGTTGGTGATACGGGTCCCTCGGAGGGCGTCGATCACCTGCTCGGCGATCTCGATCGCGACGCTGCGCTGCGCC
Source organism: Acidimicrobiales bacterium (assembly GCA_041584095.1). GTDB lineage: Bacteria > Actinomycetota > Acidimicrobiia > Acidimicrobiales > SZUA-35 > JAHELU01. The sequence goes on from JBFHEP010000209.1 coordinate 3,643, forward strand.
TCGGCGGTGGAGGCCCCCAGGTGCGGGGTGTGAACCACTTTGGGGTGGTTGACGAGCGGGTGATCGGCCGCCGGCGGCTCGATTGCGAACACATCGAGGCCGATGGCCCGCAATCGGTCGGCGTCGAGCGCCTCGGCCACAGCTTCCGGGTCGACGAGCCCGCCGCGGGCGGCGTTGATGATCGTGGCGGTCGGCTTCATCAGCGCCAGGCGTTCCCGGTTGATGAGGTTGCGGGTGTCGTCGGTGAGGGAGGTGTGCAGGGTGACGAAATCCGACGCCGACAACAGCTCCTCCAGGTCGACCAGCTCCACTCTGGCCGACTTCGCCACCCGCTCGCTGACGAACGGATCATGAGCCAGGATCGACATGCCGAACGCCTGGGCTCGGGAGGCCACGGCCCGGCCGACACGGCCGAACCCGACCACACCGAGGGTCTTGCCGCTCAGCTCGGTTCCGGTGAAGCTCGACCGTTCCCAGCGGCCGCCGGCGAGCGAATTGTGGGCGGCCACCACGTTGCGGGCGGTGGCCAGGAGGAGGGCCATGGCGTGCTCGGCGGTGGCGGTGGTGTTGGCCTCCGGCGTGTTCATCACCAGCACGCCTCTGCGGGTGGCCTCGTCGACGGCGACGTTGTCGATGCCGACTCCCGCCCGTCCGATGACCTTGAGGCGAGTGCCGTGCTCGATCACGCGGGCGGTCACCTTTGTGCCGGAGCGGACGATCAGGGCGTTGTACTCACCGATGATGTCGCACAGTTCGTCCTCGGAGAGGCCGGTGTTGACGTCGACGGTGATGTCGTCGGCTTCTTCCAGCACGGTGAGGCCGTCCTGGCCGAGGTTGTCGGAGACGAGCACGCGGAACGTCTGGTCGGGCATGGTGCTTCCTTGACGAATGGGATGAGGGGAGAAGGTGTGTTAGAACGAGGAGTCGAACCTGGCGGCCAGTGCCTCGTCGTTGAAGCGGAGGGCGCCGTCGTCGATCGCATCCCAGCAGGCCCGGGCCACGTGGTCGTGGGGGCCGCCGATCATGTCCTTGACCTCCTGCGGACCGAGCGCAAGAGCGAGAATCGGTGAGAGTGTGGTCGAGGTTATCACGACCGGCGCCGCCTCGGTGACAGCCGTTCGGTTGACCACGCCGGCGTAGGCCACGAACAGGTCGACGGCGTCGGCGGCGGCAAGGTCGCTCACCCCGTCACCGACGAGCAGCTTGCGGCCCTGGCCGGTGACGAGATTGCGGATCACGTCGGCCTTGCCGTCGGAGGAGGTGAGGTGGCCCTTGTCGTAGTCGGCGTAGCGCGCCTTGCCGTTGCGTGGCCCGTGATCGCCGACCCACCAGTCGCCCTCGAAGGGGTCGAACTGGGCCTCGACGGCTTTGACCCGGTCCCGGTCGACACCGAGCCAGGTGGCGAATTCGATGACCGGTTCGGCCAGCCCACCGCTGACGATCCACGTCTCGTTCTCGGCGTCGGTGAGCGCGGCGATGATCGCCTTGGCGTCGGGGACGGCGTTGGCCTTGTAGCTGTTTCGTACTGACACGACGTCGGCCTGTGTCGGCTGGAGGAGCGACAGGCGCTCGCCATAAACGTCCTCCAACGGAACGGCACCGGCCATGGCCGAGTCGGTCAACTCGGCGACCGCCTCCCGATGGTCGGGCTCGGTGGCGAGCTCGTCGATCCCCTCCACAGCGGACAGGGTCGAATCGCAGTCGAAGATGGTCACCGGGTACGGTCGCCAGGGCACTCACCCAAGGTTAGATGGTTCCGTGGTCACTGCGGCGATGGTTTTGTCGACTTCAGCCTCGCTGTTATAGAGATGAAACGAGAACCTGGTGCGTCCGTCACGCGACGCAACATTCACACCCAGCTCGTCAAGCGCCGTAATCTGGGCGGGGGAGAGGTCGGTACTGACGATGGCGCTGTCGCCCGGCGGCATTGCGAGTCCGGCCCGGAACCGGTTGGCCAGGCCGATGTTGTGGTCGCCGATGGCTGCGGGGTCGAGCGAAGCCAGGAGTTCGAGCGCCGGAGCCGCCCCCTCCCAGCACAGCCAGGCCGGGGAGACGTCGTAGCGGCGGGCGTTGCCGGCCTGCCGGAACGGCGCCCGGTAGGTGGATGTCCACGGATCCGGTCCGGAGTACCAGCCGGGTCCCAGGGCGGCCATGCGGTCCCAGAGGTGAGGGGCGACGGAGAAGAAGCCGGAGCCCCGGGGTGAGCACAGCCACTTGTAGAGGCCGGCCGCGGTCATGTCGAACCGGGACGCGTCGATGGTGATCCATCCGGCGGCCTGGGTGATGTCGATGTAGGTGAGTGCGTTCGCCTCCTCGGCCCGTGAGGCGAGTTCGTCGAGGTCGAGTCGGTAACCGTCGGCCGACTGGACGGCGCTGACCGCCACCATCTCGACCGAGGGGTCGATGTGGTCGAGCAGCTCGGCGATCGGGACCTGGCGCACGACGATCCCGTCGCCCTCCCGGGCCAGGAACGGGAAGAGCACCGAGGTGAACTCCTCCTCCGCCACCAACACCGTTTCGCCCGGTTGGAGGAGGGCCGCGGCGTGCCCGGTGGCGACCGAAACCGGGGTGGTGATGGCCAGCCAGTCGACCGGGCAGCCGACGATCGTGGCGTAGGCCTCGCGGCACCGGGCGATGGCGATGTCGTAGTCCTGGGCCGCGACCTCGCCCCGGCTCCAGGCGGCGACGGCTTCGGTGAGGGCGGCCGTGGTGTCGGCCGGCGCCAGACCCAACGATGCGGAGTCGAGGTGGATGCGGGTGGGGGAGAACTGCTCTCGGACGTGGGCGGGGATGGTCATCGCCCCCATCCTAGGGAGCGGCAGTGGAGCACTCGATTCGGAGGGGTTCGCTGGTTGCCGTCGGCGTGGATGCTAGTCTGGCGCCGTTAGGTGTGGGGCCAAACGACCGAGGTCGAGAAGGGCGGGCGAGGGGTAGCGATCGGCGCACAACGTGTCGGCCTTCGGCTTCGTCTCCGCATCAGCCCTTGGCCAGGAGAAGAGAGGTTGGAAAGGGAACAAATGCAATTCGATTACTATCTCGAAGTACTGAGGAAATACACCGTGTTCAGCGGTCGGGCTCGCCGGGCCGAGTTCTGGTGGTTCACGCTGATCAACTGGGTCATCTCCGTGGTCCTGCAGCTGGTCGACAATGCGATCGGCACGGGAGGCATCCTCGGTGGCCTGTACGCCCTCGGTGTGTTGTTGCCGAGCATCGCCGTGGCCATTCGCCGCCTGCACGACACCGACCGCTCGGGCTGGTGGCTGCTGCTTGTGCTCATCCCGATCATCGGGTGGCTCGTGCTGCTGTACTTCTACGCCCAGGACAGCCAGCCCGAGCCGAACCAGTACGGCCCGTCGCCCAAGTACGGGATGGTGGCCCCGCCCGCCATGTAGGTGGCTCAAACATTGCTGTGCGGCGGTCCCTGCGACCGTCGCCGTGAACGTGGCACCGCCCTCGGGTGCAGATGCTCCGAGGGCGGTAGACTGCGTTCACTTGCGGATGTAGTTCAATGGTAGAACATCAGCTTCCCAAGCTGAATACGGGAGTTCGATTCTCCTCATCCGCTCAACGGTCTCACCGGGGGAAACGCGGTACCCGCGCCTTGTTCGGAATGTGGTCGCCTGGCTGTCGTGCCTACAGCGTGCCAATACGGCCCGTCACGACGAGCGGCCGACGATGGTGAGACGACGCGACACTGCAACCTAGGAGGCTGATATGGGTTTGTGGAACTATTGGCTCGATAGACAGTGTCACAAGCTGTTCCCCGATCTTTCGTCGATGCAAGGCAAGATAGGCAAGCTCGAAACCGAGGTGGGAAGGCTTGAGGCGGTCGAAGAAGTACTCACCGACCTGCTGTTCGATTGCGAGGATGAGAATAAGAAGTTGAAGGCCGAGATAATACGGCTAAAAGGACTTTAGTCGTATAAGGCCAGCGCTGGCCTGGTCGAAGTCCAGAAAACGGCTTCAAATTTTCAGGACCGCTTCGGCATAGTCGGCGATCTGGAGCAAACTTGGCACTGCGTAGGTCTCGGTTGAGATGGTTGGCCATGAGCGAGTGGAACGGAGGCGCATCGGGACCTGGCCAGCC
>JBFHEP010000210.1:0-7707 GCA_041584095.1 Acidimicrobiales bacterium
CGCCAGGTCCGCGAGTGCCTCGACGAGTGGATGGGCAAGGCCGACGGTGAGTGTGCGATCGATTACGGCTTCCACATGATCATCGGCGAGGTCAACGAGGCGTCGCTCAAGGAGATGACGATGCTGGTCGACGAGGGCATCTCGTCGTTCAAGCTGTTCATGGCCTATCCCGGGGTCTTCTACTCCGACGACGGGCAGATCCTGCGGGCGATGCAGAACGCGTCGGAGTCGGGCGGCATGATCATGATGCACGCGGAGAACGGCATCGCCATCGACGTGCTGGCCGAGCAGGCGGTCGAGCGGGGTGACACCGATCCGGTCCACCATGGTCGCGTCCGGCGACAGGAGCTGGAGTCGGAGGCCACCCATCGGGCCATCAAGTTGGCCAAGGTCGGCGCGGCACCGCTCTACATCGTGCACCTCTCCGCCTCCGGGGCGCTGGAGGAGGTGGCTCGAGCCCGCAACGCCGGTGCCAACGTCTTCGCCGAGACCTGCCCGCAGTACCTGTACCTGAACCTCGAGGACCATCTGGGCGCCCCGGGATTCGACGGTGCGAAGTACGTCTGCTCGACGCCCCTGCGCTCGAAGCACGAACACCATCACGCCGACTTGTGGAAGGGGCTGCGCACCGACGACCTCTCGGTCGTGTCCACCGACCACTGCCCGTTCTGCTTCAAAGACCAGAAGGAACTCGGCCGCGACGACTTCCGGGCCATTCCAAACGGCATCGGCGGTGTCGAACACCGCATGGATCTCATCTACCAGGGAGTCGTGCAGGGCGAAATCGGCCTGGCACGCTGGGTCGAGCTGTGTGCCACGACCCCGGCCCGAATGTTCGGTCTCTACCCCCGAAAGGGCGTGATCCAGCCGGGATCCGACGCCGACATCGTGCTCTACGACCCCAACGCCACCTGGTCGATCTCCGTCGACAACCATCACATGAACATGGACTACTCGGCGTATGAGGGCTTCGAGGTCCAGGGCAAGGTCGACACCGTGATCTCCCGGGGCCGGGTCATCGTCGAGAACGACTCCTACCACGGCTCCAAAGGCGACGGGCAGTACCTGCGCCGCGGGCTGTGCGAGTACCTGATGTGATCGTGCCTGAGGCTTCGCCTCGGCCCCCGAGTTTCGACCTTCGGCCGAAACGTCGCACTATTCCAAACAACCACAAAGAGACAAACAGTGAACCAGATAGACAACCTCATCGGTGGTACCAAGGTCGAGGTCACCTCGGGTCGGCGCCAGGCGGTATGGAACCCGGCCACCGGTCAGCAGTCCGGCGAGGTCGGGCTCTCCTCCGAGGCCGATGTCGATACCGCCGTGGCGGCGGCCAAGGCGGCCTTCAACGACTGGCGCGACTTCAGCATCGCCAAGCGCACCCGACTCATGTACAACTTCCGCAACCTGGTCGACGCCAACGCCTCCGAGATCGCGGCCAAACTGACCGCCGAACACGGCAAGGTCCTGAGCGACGCCATGGGTGAGGTGGCCCGCGGTCTCGAGAACATCGAGTATGCCTGCGGCATCGCCGAGCTGTTGAAGGGCGAGTACTCGTCGAACGCCTCGACCGGTGTCGACGTGCACACCATCCGCCAGCCCCTCGGCGTGGTGGCCGGGATCACCCCGTTCAACTTCCCGGCGATGGTGCCGCTGTGGACGATCCCAAACGCCATCGCCTGTGGTAACACCTACATTCTCAAACCCTCCGAGCGCGACCCGTCGACGCCGATGTTCATCGCCGAGCTGTTCGGGGAGGCCGGCTTCCCCGACGGCGTGCTCAACGTCGTCAACGGCGACAAGGTGGCGGTCGACCGTCTCCTCCGCCACCCGGATGTACAGGCGGTCTCCTTCGTCGGCTCGACCCCGATCGCCAAGTACATCTATGAAACCGGCACGGCCAACGGCAAGCGGGTGCAGGCCCTCGGTGGGGCCAAGAATCACATGATCGTGCTGCCCGATGCCGATATCGCCCTGGCCGCCGACGCCGCCGTCTCGGCCGCCTACGGCTCCGCCGGCGAGCGCTGCATGGCCATCTCCGTGCTGGTGACGGTCGGCGACGTGGCCGATCCCCTGATGGAAGCCATCAAGGAACGAATGGCCAAACTGAAGGTCGGCGACGGCACCGACCCCAACTCCGAGATGGGGCCGCTCATCACCCGGGAGCATCGCGACCGTGTCGCCGGCTACATCGATCAGGGACGGGAAGCCGGGGCCGAGGTGGTGATCGACGGCCGGGAGCAGGCGTTCGACAACGACGGCTTCTTCCTCGCCCCGACACTGATCGACCATGTCACCACCGACATGACCGTCTACTCCGACGAGATCTTCGGTCCCGTCTTGAGCGTGGTCCGCACCCGCTCCTATCCTGACGCCGTCAAGTTGATCCAGGACAACCAGTGGGGCAACGGCACGGCCATCTTCACCCGCGACGGGGGAGCGGCCCGCCGTTTCGTCGAAGAAGTCGAGGCCGGCATGGTCGGCGTGAACGTGCCGATTCCGGTACCGGTCGGCTACCACAGCTTCGGCGGTTGGAACGACTCGCTGTTCGGCGACACCACGATGTATGGCCCGGAGGGAGTGAAGTTCTTCACCCGGCCCAAGGTCGTCACCACCCGCTGGCCTGATCCCGGCACCAGCTCGGTCGACCTCGGTTTCCCCCAGAACAGGTAACCCACACAACCCAGCCCGAACTGTGCGGTCCACGCCCGGGCAACGGGGCGTGGACCGCACAGAAGTACTCGGCATACAGAATCAGGAGACATCACAGTGGATTTCGGCGTTGTACTGCAAACCGACCCTCCTGCGTCACGGGTGGTGGAGCTGGCCCGAACCGCGGAGACCCTCGGGTTTTCCCACGGCTGGACGTTCGACAGCCATGTGCTCTGGCAGGAGCCGTTCGTCATCTACGACCGGATGCTGGCCGCCACCGACCGTATGACGGTCGGGACGATGGTCACCAATCCAGGCACCCGCGACTGGACGGTGACCGCGTCGCTGTTCGCCACGCTCAACGACATGTACGGCAACCGCACCATGTGCGGGATCGGCCGGGGCGACTCGGCCATGCGGGTCATCGGCAAGAAGCCGTGCAACCTGGCCACCCTGTCCGAGGCGATGGGAGTGATCAGAGGTTTGGCCGAAGGTCGGGAGGTCGACTACCAGGGCACCCCGCTGCAGTTCCCGTGGGCCGTCGATCAGGGGTTCGAACTGAAGATCCTCATGGCCGCCTACGGCCCGAAGGCTCTGCACCTCTGCGGATCGGAAGCCGACGGCTTCATCCTCCAGCTCGCCGACCCGCAGATCGCCGAGTGGACGATCGCAGCCGTCCGCCGAGCCGCGGAGGAGGCCGGGAAGGATCCCGACTCGCTCTACATCTGCGTTGTCGCCCCCGCCTATGTCGGCGACAACATCGAGCACCAGCGCGACCAGGTCCGCTGGTTCGGAGGCATGGTCGGCAACCATGTGGCCGATCTGGTCGAACGGTACGGGTCCGACACCGATCTGGTACCGAAAGCGCTCACCGACTACATCGAGGGTCGGAAGGGCTACGACTACTCGGGTCACGGCAAACCCGGCCACGAACACACCGACTTCGTACCCGACGAGATCATCGATCGGTTCTGCATCCTCGGCACCGAGGACCAGCACGTGGCCCGACTGAAGGAGCTGCGTGACCTCGGCGCCGACCAGTTCGCCATCTACCTGATGCACGATCAGAAGGACGAGACGCTCAACGCTTACGGTCAACGGGTGATCCCTCACCTCCGGAGCGGATCCTGACCGGGAGCGGGTTTTCGTGGTAGCCGCGGCGCCGGGCGGCAGCGCCGAGTCGGTCGGTCGAAGGTGGGTCCAGACCGGGCTTCTCGTGGCGGCCGCCCTGGCGTTCGCCTCGCTGCTGTGGGAGGGCTACAAGATCGTCGGCGGGTTGATCGAGGATCGATGGCCCGACGTGTTGCCCGTCGGTCCTGACGACCTCACCATGCCTCATGTCTGGGAGATCGCCGGATCGTTCATCGAGCCGGTCCAGCGCGGCAGCAGCGAAATTCTGGCGGTGTCGCTGTTCAAGGCCGCGGGGTTCACCCTGCTCGAAGCCGGGCTCGGCTTCCTGATCGGAACCGTCGTCGGCCTCGGCCTCGCCGTGCTCATGCTCCGCTCAACCTGGCTCGACCGGGCGCTCGGTCCCTGGATCAACATCAGCCAGACCGTGCCGCTCATCGCTCTTGCCCCGATCGTGGTCACCTGGGGCCGTACGACGTTTCTCGGTGACACCGTCTCGGTAGCCCTCATCGCCGCCTACCTCACGTTCTTCCCGGTGGCGGTCAACGGCTTGGCCGGCCTCAAGTCACCGGCGCCCGAGGAGCTCGAACTGATGCGGTCCTACGCCGCCACCTGGTCGAAGACGCTGTTCGCCCTACGGCTGCCGGCGGCCCGTCCCTACCTGTTCCCGGCGTTCAAGCTGGCGGCGACCTTGAGCGTCGTCGGGGCGATCGTGGGGGAGATCTCCGCCGGCATCCGGGGCGGTCTGGGGCGGGTCATCCTCGACTACGCCGGACGCTACACCACCGGTCCCGAGAAGCTGTACGCCGCCGTGATCGCCGCCGCCCTGCTCGGCTTGTTCGTGTTCGGTATGGCCAACCTGGCCGAGGCCCGCGTGCTGCGGGGGGAAGGGCGGGAATCGTGAGGGAGGAGAAGTCGTGACGATGCTCACACCCGTTCCCGCCATCTCGATTCAGGGAGTGGGCAAGACCTTCAATCCCGATTCGGACGAACAGGTGGTGGCGTTGGACGGCATCGATCTCGATGTGGAGGCGACCGAGTTCGTGTCGCTCATCGGCCCGTCGGGGTGCGGCAAGTCGACGCTGCTTCGCCTGATCGCCGATCTCGTCACCCCCACGGCCGGCACGATCGAGGTGTTCGGCAAGTCGGCCCACCAGGCTCGCCTCGATCGCGACTACGGCATGGCCTTCCAGTCGGCCGGCCTGTTCTCGTGGCGGAAGGTGGCCCGCAACATCGAACTGCCGCTCGAACTCATGGGCTGGTCGAAGGCCGATCGGGAGGCACGGTCGGCCGAAATGCTGGAACTGGTGCAACTCCCGGAATTCGGCAACCACTACCCCTGGCAGCTGTCCGGCGGTATGCAGCAGCGGGTGGCCATCGCCCGGGCCCTGTCGTTCAAACCCCGTCTGCTGCTGATGGACGAGCCGTTCGGAGCGCTCGACGAGATGACCAGGGAGCACATGCAGAACGAGCTGTTGGAGTTGGTGTCCGAGGTCGGGACCACCGTGGTCTTCATCACCCACTCGATCTCCGAAGCCACGTTCCTGTCGAACCGGGTTGTGGTTCTGTCGCCCCGTCCCGGCCGGATCCACGACATAATCGACGTTCCTCTCGGTGATCATCGCACCGAGGACACCCGGGAGGAAGAGACCTATTTCAAGTGCGCCACCGAGGTCCGCGAGGCGTTGCGCCACGTCGGGGCATCGCCGTGACGGATGCGACGACGAGCATGAGCGCCGGATTCACGGTTCCCCGCCGGCTTGGTGCAGTAGCCCCGGCCGCCATCGCAGGGCTGGTTTTGCTGGTGTTGTGGGAACTCGGAGTTCGAGCGTTCGGCATCCGCGAGTTTGTTCTGCCCCGCCCATCGTCGATCGGGCAGGCGTTGGCCGACAACTGGTCGACCTCGGAGGGGGTTTCCACCGTGTCGCTGCGGCAGGCCGGCTGGAACACCACGGTGATCGCCGTGTCCGGACTTGTCGTCGGGGTGTTGCTCGGCGCGGCTCTGGCGCTGCTCGCCACCCGCTACGTTCGAGTCGGGCGGACGCTCACCCCGTTCGCCGTGGCTGCCAACGCCACCCCCATCGTCGCCCTGGCCCCGATCTTCAACGCGTGGTTCGGGATCACCAGCCCGCTCAGCAACCAGGCGGTGGTGGTGGTCGTCGTCTTCTTCCCGGTCTTCCTCAATACGGCCCGTGGGCTGCTCGAGGTCGAGGTATCTCAGATCGAGCTCATGCGATCCTATGGGGCGACGGATCTGAGCGTGTTGGGCAAGGTCCGGATCCCCAACGCCATCCCGTTCTTCCTGACCTCCCTCCGGCTCGCCGCCCCGCTGAGCGTGATCGCGGCCATCGTGGCCGAGTACTTCGGGGGTCCTCAAGACCGGCTCGGTCCGGTCATCACCCAGAACGCCAGCTTCGCCCGCTACGCCGAGGCGTGGGCGGCGATCGTCGTCGCCAGCGTCGTGGGGCTGGCCCTGTTCGCGCTGGCCGTTGCGCTCGAACGGGTGGCCATGCCGTGGCGGCGCCCGGTCGACGGGCAATAATTCAATCAGAAACCTCAACAATCAGGGGAGAGAGAGATGCACTTCCAAAAAACAATGGGCAAGCGGCGCTGGTCTTGGTTGGCCCTGCTGCTGGCCATGACGATGGTGGCCGCGTCCTGCGGTGACGACAGCACCGAAACGGCGGCCGGCGGCGACGGCGACTGCGAAACGGTCGACGAAGTCAGCCTTCAGCTCCAGTGGGTTGCCCAAGCTCAGTTCGCCGGCTACTACGCAGCGGTCGACGAGGGCTTCTACGCCGCCCGATGCCTCGATGTGACGATCGTGGAAGGCGGTGTCGACATCGTGCCCCAGCAGCAGCTGGCGTCGGGCGCCGTCGACTACGCCATCTCCTGGGTTCCCAAGGCGCTGGTGACCCGCGAGGCGGAAGGCATCGACATCGTGAACGTGGCCCAGATCTTCCAGCGGTCGGGCACGCTCCAGGTGTCGTTCGCCGACGCCGGGATCAGCGATCCGGCCGACTTTGCCGACAAGAAGATCGGCAACTGGGGTTTCGGCAACGAGTTCGAGATGCTGGCCGGTGCTCGATCGGCCGGCCTGGAGCCGGGAACCGACTTCGAACTGGTTCAACAGGCATTCGACATGAACGCCCTCATCCAGGGCGAGATCGACGCCGCCCAGGCCATGACCTACAACGAATACGCTCAGGTGCTGGAGACCGTGAACCCCGACACGGGTGAGCTGTTTCAGCCCGAGGATCTCACCGTCATCGACTGGAACGACGTTGGGACTGCCATGTTGCAGGACGCCATCTGGGCCGACGGAACGAAACTGGGCGACGAGGCCTACGCGGATCAGACGACCCGATTCATCGCCGCGTCCATCGAGGGATGGATGTGGTGCCGGGACAATGCGGAAGCCTGCGTCGAGGTCGTGCTCAACAACGGCACAACCCTCGGGGCATCACACCAGACCTGGCAGCTCAACGAGATCAACAAGTTGATCTGGCCGTCGCCCGGCGGGGCCGGTGTGATGGACAAGGCGCTGTGGGATCAGACCATCGAGGTGTCACTGTCGGAAGGTGTGCTGGCCGCCGCTCCCGATGACGCCGCCTTCACCACGGAGTACGCCCAGGCCGCGCTCGACCTGATCGGGGATGCCGACGTCACGGGAGACGATTGGTCCCCTGTCACCGTTACCCTCAACGAGGGTGGCGAGTAGGCAGGCGCGCTCGACGGCTCCAGGATCCGAAATCGGCGGGCGGGCTGACGCGCCATCGACGCGGCGCGTCAGCTCGGCCGCCAAACTGCTGTCCGGTCACCCCGACGACGTGGTCCGGGTCCTCGACCGTCTCGACGGCGACGACCTCGCCAACGTGGCGGAGGCCGCCCGACAGCTGCAGCGGGAACGGGCGGTGGCGCGCGGCG
>JBFHEP010000211.1:0-7696 GCA_041584095.1 Acidimicrobiales bacterium
CCACCAGCGACAGCGCCAAGAGAAGCGCAAAGAGAGCGCGCAATCGGTGGAACGTCATCGGTATCTCCCCTTTCGGCCGACGCATCCGGGCTGCATTCGGCCTCCCTGGACGCTAGCCAGTCGACTGAGAAGCTGTCAATCTGCGCCGACGCCGGGCGGCGAGGGACCGGCGACGCCGTCGAGGACCGCAACATTGAGATCCAACGCCTCCGCCAGCAGAGCGGAGCGCTCCTGAGCCGAATAGATCTCCAGGTCGAGATCGAGGTCGCTGTGCGCGGCCACCGGGCGAAGGATCAGCCAGAGCCTGTCGGCCCGTGCCTGCGGTTGCTCGATCGGCGGCGGCACATCGGACATCGACACGATGACATCTTCGACCGATCCTTGATGACCCCGGTCGAGGCCGATCGCCACCCGCAACAAGCCGGCCAGGACCGAGACCCGCCGCTGATCGTCGGCGTCGAGGCGGGCGAACTCCTCGTGGCGGGGGGACGGGTGGCTCCGCCGGTGATAGCGGGCGACCTGGGCCAGCAGCTCCAGCTCGTGGTCGGTGAATCCGGTGAGCTGCTCGGAGTTCCGGACGATGTAGTAGGTGTGTTGGTGATGGGCCGCATGGGAGATCGACAGGCCGACGTTGTGAACCAGGGCGGCCATGTCGAGCAGCTCCCGCTCCTCCGGGCCGAGCCCGTGGAGCGACCGGGTCTCGTCGAACAGCCGCAGGGCGAGCCGGGCGCACACTTCCGTATGAGCCGAATCGGGGTCGAGCTGCTGTGAGAGGCGGAGCGCGTTCGACCGGCGCAGGTCCGACAGCCGGTTGTTGCCCCGCTGCCGTGCCGAGAGCCGGTCGTAGACGAGGCCTTCGCGAAGCGCGTAGGACGACACCGTCATCTCCGTCACCTCGAGCATCTCGAACACCGCCTCGAGGAGCAGGGCGCCTCCCACGATGATGTCGACCCGAGCCTCGTCCATCCCATCCATGGCCAGCCGTTCCTCGACCGTCGATCCGGCGAGGCGAGCGATCAGCTCGGACAACTCGTCGGCGGTGAATATCAGCCCGTTGGGGGAGGCGGGATCCCCACCGCGACCAGCGGCGATCAGCGAGCCGATGGCCAGGACCGTTCCGGAACTCCCGATGGCGATATCGTGGCCAAGCGGCCCCAGATCATGAGCGGCGCCGGCGAGCACGCTGCGCACGTACCGGCGGCATCTTTGCACCCGGCCGACACTGGCTATCGTGTCGTCTCCGGTTGCGGCCCGGAAGAACCGGTCGGTCAATCGGATCGAACCCAACTTGACGCTGCGCACCGCCTTGATGGTGTCGCCCTCACCGACGAGCAGCTCGGTACTGCCCCCACCGATGTCGACGAGCAGGATCCGTTTGTCGAACACCGGCAGCGCCTGCAGCACGCCGAGGTGGATGAGGCGGGCCTCCTCGAAGCCGCCGATCACATCGACGATCAGCCCGGTCTCGGCCTTGACCCGATCGAGAAACTCGGACTGGTTCCGGGCCTCCCGCACCGCGCTGGTCGCCACAGCGTGGACGGTGGCCCCGTAGCTGGCGGCCACGGCAAGCATCCGCTTGAGCGACGCGATACCCCGGTCCATGGCGTCCGGCGACAGATGCTTCATCTCCCCGCTGCCCCGGCCGAGGCGGACCATGTCCTTCTGCGTGGTGATGACCTCGAAACCACCGTCGGGCGCTCCTCGGGCCACGATCATGTGGAACGAATTGGTGCCCATGTCGATGGCGGCCAGAATCGGCGAGTCCGGACGCTCGCCTCTCGGTTCGGCTTGGCCGGCGCCGGGAGCCGTTGGATCGAGGGCGGACACAACATCGATCGTACGACACCAACCCGGCCGTACCCTGTTCGGATGCCTTGGTTGGTTCGCTACACGCCGACAACGGCTGACGAGCCCTCACCACCGCCGGACGTTCTGGACCGCTATCCCGCGCTGGTCTCGGCCCTGTGGGATCTCGGGACGAGTGGCGTTGCCGAGCAGTCGTCGTCGCTGGTGGCCGGGTTCGATCGACTGAAGCCGGCCCGTCGTGCGCAACGTCTCGCGGGGCGACACGGTCTCTCGGCCGTTGTCGAAGCCGTCGACGACAGCTGGGTCCGCCGCGACCTTGTCGAGGTGGCCGTGACAACGGCCTCGGGAACCGACCGCTACCCGGTTGTGGCCGGTGCGGCGTTCGGCCACGGCAGGCACCCGACCACCCGCCTCTGTCTCGATCTGATGAGCAGCGTCTTCGGCGCCGCCGAGCACTCCGCGACGGCGGTTTCGGCCCGCCCGAGAGTCCTCGATCTCGGAACCGGCTCCGGGGTGCTGGCGATTGCGGCGCACCGCCTGGGTGCGAGCGACATCACAGCCTCCGACATCGATCCGGCGGCCGTCGACTCGGCCCGATTCAACGCGAGCGCCAACGGTGTCGACCTTCGGTTGGTCCACGGCGACATCGCGGAGGTGGCGGCCGGTGCCGACCACGCCGGCGTCGGATTCGATCTGATCGTCGCCAACGTACTGCTGGTGGTGCACGAACACGTGGCCTCTGTGGCCGGATCGCTCCTGGAAACCCACGGCGTTCTGGTTGTCGCAGGCTTTCTCGCCGACCAGTCCGATCGAGTGGTGGCCGCCTACCGAGCCGGGCGACCGGCGCTGAGCGTCATCGATCAGGCGTTCCTCGACGGCTGGTGTGGAATGGTCCTGGCCGAGCCCACGGCAACCGACTGACCGGGTGTCGATCCGGCACGGCCGCCGTCAACCACCGCCGCCGGCTGCGCCGAGCCGAGGTTGGTCCGCCTCGCAGGCCTCCCGGTCGTCATCGGTGTCGAGTTCGTAGACGTCGTCCCCGAAGACGGCAACGGGCGTGGCCTGGAACGCCGGACCATCACCATCACCCTCGCAATCCACATCGGCCGCGACCGGCACGCAACCGCCATAATTCGAGTGGCAGATCTGAACCGAAGTACTGCTGACCCGCAGAGTCGGCGCGGTCGAGTCGATCGTTGCGTTCTCCGCAGCGGCGCCGGTGAGCACGGCCATCGTTGTCGAGGACCCCACCACCCCCTCATCGGAGGCCTGACCGTCCGCAGCCGCCGTCACGCTCGCCCCGGCCCCTGTCTCCGCTGTGAGCGGGACGTCGGCTGCCGTCTCGTTTCCGTCATCGCCGTCGCCGGAGAGGAACCCGATGAGGGCGATCAGTCCGAGCGCCACGATCGTGACCAGACCGAGAATGTGCACCGTCCTCCGGCGGAGCATCTCGACCCATTCCGACTCCCGCTGCCCGGCGAGGAGGGTCGACCGGATGTCGAGTCTCGGCCCCGTGACCGAGTTCGGCGGCTCTGCGACCTGCAATCGGGCCCCGCTGATTTCCGGGACGGGGACGCCCACCTGCCGCTCCCCGCTCGTTCCCCCGCTGGTTGATCGCTCTCGGACGCGTCGTTCCAGGCGGCCGGGCGGCCGGCTGAACCCTTCGGTGTCGTCGTCGACCCCACCGTCGACGAAAATCTCGGTGCCGTCGACCGTTCGCCGCATCAGGTGGGTGGCGGTTGCATCCCGGCCGCTGGGCTCCGGCGACGATGCGGGAGCGTGCGTGACCGGACGGACCTCGAAGCGGACCGCGTCGCGTTGGCCCTCTTGTTCCTGGAGCACGACCCGACGTTTCTCGTCGGGCAGGTCATGCCCGTTGAACGGGTCGGCTGTCACGTCGCCCTCGAAAAGCGCCGAATCGATTGAACCGCTGGGAGGAGAGACCGGTCGGCGTGCGGGCGGGGAGTCCGTCGCCTGTCGGTTGGAGGCGTGAGGGACTCGATCATCCACCCACTCGTCAACCACCGCAGCATCGAGAGTGGCCAGCGGGTCGACCACCGGCACCCGACCGTCGTCTCCGGCGGTTTCGACCTCGGAGGCGTCGGGCGGACGACGGCGCCCTTCCTGTTCGGTTGCGTACTCGATCGCCTGCCGATCGGATTCGACGAGCGTTCGAAGCTCCACGGCCTCGCCATGGTCGGTGGTGTCGGTCTCCTCCTGCAGCGGGAAGCCGTTCCGTTCCGGTCGCTGATCGGTCGACGAGTCGGTCTCGGCGTGCCCGTTGGAACCAGGGTGCGAATCGGAGTGGGAATGTCCGTTGGCCTCGGCCGCCGGCGATGCCGCGGCCCGCTCGAATCGGACATCCTGTTCGACCTGACTGCGGCGGGTGGCCTGGGCCTGCAGCTGCAACCAGCGACGGAAGATGTTGCTGCCGAGACGACGGCTGACAGTGAACTGCAGGTCGCCGTGAGTCGGCCAGCTGATGGGGAGCAGAACCTCGCCCCTCCGGTTTCCGTCATCCGGTCGGCTGATCGTCAGGTCCTTCCATCGGGCGGCGATGGCGAACATGATCGACGCCCGGCAGAAGATCAAGCCCCCGTTCGTGGCCACCAGTTGGAAATCATCGTCACCGACCGCTCGACCACGCCTCAGCGCCTCGGCCTCGAGCGCCTCGTCGATGCCGTACAGGCGCGCCCTGCCGCAATCGAAATACTCCCCCGGCTTCAGAGGATCAAGGAAGGCTCGAAGATCGACGGAGGGCTGACGCCTCTCGAATGACATGCGGGTATCGACACTCACCAAACACAATAATACCCCATATTGTCAAACTCTCCATGAACATATGCAACAGCAACAAGCGTCGACATATAACAACAAAACTCAACTCCTTGTCGTTGCCATATCGCCAAGAAGCTCCATATAGCAGAAGTCCTCGGTCGAACACACACGCACGTCCCGACATATAACGGCCCCTCCGATCGGTCGGCATGGACAATATCACCCAGGAAAGCCGCCAAATGATCTCGGGCATGTTTTGATGGGGACTGCGAGATCAGTTCGAAATCTTGTTGTACATGCTGCTAGCATGCACGACAAGGAATTCAGATCCAACCGGAGCGGGAACCGTGGCCACCCACGCAAGATCGGTACCGACCTGGTGCCGATGGACAAACCCCCAAGACCCCGGGTATCCAAGCCGCAATGACGATCGGCCGGAGCCGCTGCGCCAATCGCCGTTGCGGGTGACGATCCGGGTGATCGCCTTGTTGACGATCCTGCTCACGCCGACGATGGTGGCGACCACCGGCTCGGTCGAGGCCGATGGACCGCCCGAGAGCGCCTGTCCGGAGATGACCGATTCGATTCGCCGCCTCTACCTGGCCATCTTCCTACGCGAACCCGACGTCAACGAGTCCTTTCACTGGACCGACCGCTACAGGTCCGGCCAGTCCAACCTCCCCGACATTGCCAATCAGCTGATTCGATCGCCGGAGTTCGACCGGCAACACGGTCCGAGGACATCCTCGGACTTCGTCGAGCTGATGTACGCCAACACTCGAAATCCGCCGCCATCCCCCCAGATCCTCCAGCACTGGCGCCGTGCGCTGCACTCCGGATATACACAGGGCGAGATGGTGGTCGTGCTCACCGAGTCGAAGGACTTCGTCCGAAAGACGGCCACCGCCCGCCCGCTCTCGGGATACCTGCGGTGGTACCCGCCAGGGACGCACTGGTACTGCGGAAGCGGAACGGTCCAGGGTCTCAGCATTAGACCGCTCACCGGCGATGCTGTGTTCGCCGATCGCCTGATCCGAAACGAGGGCGAAACGTCCGATGAGGTCATCATGGTGACCTTGGAGGAAGGGCTGGCCAACGCCGTGATGGCGCAGTCGACGTTGGCGCCCGGGGTCACCGACTACTCGTGGATGGGCATGTTCACCGGCGACGGCTACTACGGCGCGGCGGTCACGGTCGGAGCCGGTCCGTCGACCAGGTGGATCATGGTCTTCTACACCAGGCCGATCGGACATGGCAGGCTCGGTTGGCAGATCGAGCCGGTGGCGCTCACATCGAGCGTCGATCCCTAGCCGCCGATTCGTAGCCGTCATCGGCGGCCGGAGATCGAGTGGTCGTCTATTCGATCGACACGGATAGAACAGTCGTATCGTCGATCGATGCCGCGGTCATCGGCTCGCTCCGGGTGATCACCAACAGGTCGTAGGCGTCCGACCATTCCGGCCCGGACAGCACCAGCGGATCACCGGCGGCCTGCCAGCTGAACGAGCCCAGCGGAACGACCCCGCCCCCGGCCGTGCTCTGCAACCAGGCGGCATAGAAGAACCCTTCGGTGGAGGCGTCCAGGCCACCGAACTCCAGCTCGTATCGGGTACCGGTTGACACGGCGGTGATCTCGACCACCCCGCTTGCGTCGGCATCCAGCCCGGAGGCCTGCATCTGATAGCGGCGAACCGGCTCGGGCCCCACCTCGGTCGAGTCCGCCCGAAGCGAGAACGCGGCCACCAACGCGATCAGTCCGATCATCGACAACCCGACAATCAGCCAGGGCCCACGGTTCGAGCCACTGGACTCGGCGACGGCCTGGTGACGACCGGTGACCTCGAGTCGGGCCGCCTCGGCGGGCGCGACCGGACCGTCGGACCCGAAGTGGGCCACGCCGTACTGGTCGGTACCGGATGGCGGACCGGGATCATCGAGCGTCCGTCGAGCATAGGAGACGACCCGGTTCCGAGCATGCACGTCGGGGTTGATCCAAGCGGTGGCACTGGCCAGCTGGGCCTGCACCCGCTTGACGGCGGAACGCTCGTCCGTACCAAGGTCCGAGCCGTCGGCGACACCGGCCAGATACCAGGTGAGGGCGGACGCCTGATCGACGGTCAGCCCGTCGGCCGCGTCGGGCCGAATGACGTGGTCGAGCAATTCGACCAGCCGATGCGAGCCGCTGTAGGCGTGCGACTTGACTGCGCCGACCGTGGTGTGGAGCTGGGCGGCGATCTCCGGGTGGATCAGGCCTTCGTTGTGGATCAGCCGCAGCACGTCGTGTTCCGCCTGGCTCAGCTGGTCGACCGCCAGCCGCACCTCCCACGCCTCCCATGACTTGTCAACCGCGATGGCCTGGTCCTGGCGGTGTGAGGGCACGGGGTAGCGGCCTGGCTTCGACTCCTGTTCCAGCCGGCGGGTGAGTTCAATCTGCTCCGCGGCTTGGCGGCGGGCGAGAGTGAACATCCATGGACCCCTCGGTTGTTCGGCATCAAACGTGTCGACCGTCTTCCACACTGCTTCGAATGTCGACTGGAGCGCTTCGTCGATCGCTCGACGATCATCCGCGATGCTCGCGATGACCGCAATGACCGGACCCGAGTACTGGTCGAAGATTCGCTGCAATTCGTCGAGGCGGGGGTCGACGTCGGCACCGTTCGTGGTCGGCGAATCCATCGACGGGTACGTGGGATTCTGATCGACCGAATCGAACGGATCGTCCGTCGGACCGACCGACGCCTCAGGTGAGGAAGGAGGGTGAAGAACCTGCGTATCGCCCGCATTGTTCAGCTCCGGCTCGATGAAATCGCCGGGCGACTCGACGGCGCGGCCGATGTCGGTCGCCGCTTCGATCTCACCCCTCGAGTCCGCCATGTTCCCGACTCCGCTTGCGCTCGTCGCTGTTGCCGCCGACGGCTCGTCCCCATCCCAAGCAGCCAGCTTCCTGTCGAATGTATCGCCATTCCCGCCGTTCCGGGTTTCACCGACACGGGGCATGATGTCGCCTCGCGTGTTGAGAAACACGAGGGGTGGAAGGGACTGGGCATCGTTGGACTCCTCGACGGGGGGCAGGATTCGGTTGGTTGCCCGGCAGAGATCGCCGGCGGCGACC
>JBFHEP010000212.1:0-7612 GCA_041584095.1 Acidimicrobiales bacterium
AACCGCATCTCCATCCTCGAACAACAGGTGAGCACGCTGCAGGAGCAGTTGACCGAAACGGGCGGACCAGGAATCGGTGATGCCACACCGTCCGGGCCGGCCGGAACGCCCGACGCCGTGGATGGCGGCCCGGCGGCAGCGGCCCGCGATCGTCTGGCCGGATCGGCGGGGTCAAAACCGCCCCGCTCCCCTCGCTCGAAGCGTTCCGCTGCCCCGCCGGTATCCGAGACTGCAGCGGCTGAGGCTGCGCCCGTGCAGGCCCCGTCCGGGTCCGAACCGTCGGCCGCCGCCCAGTCGGAGCCGGCGACCGAACAGACCCTGTCGTCTGAGCCGACGGCGACCGAACAGATCCTGTCGTCTGAGCCGACGGCGACCGAACAGATCCTGTTGTCTGAGCCGACGGCGACCGAACAGATCCTGTCGTCTGAGCCGACGGCGACACCGGCCAACGGCGCCGGGGGTCGCGCCATCACCCCCGGCGAGATGACCCGGGCCTTCGAGACTCAGCTCGACGAGGTCAGCCAGCGGGCTCGGGTCCGGTTCCAGGTGGGGACGGTCTCTGCGGTCAACGGCTCGACCGTGACCGTCGCCGTCCCCAATTCCCACTACGTCAGCCGCTGCCACGAGGTGAAGGCCGAGGTCGAGCAGGCGTTGAGCCGCCACTTCAATCAGCCGCTCACCGTGGAGGTGATCGTCGGCAGCGCAAGCCCAACCGAGTCGATGGACCCGGCCAAGCTGGGGTCACCGAGGCCTCGGCCAACAGATGATTCACTCGACGACGTCGGTCCGGTCGAAGACCTCGCCGACGCCACCGATCAGTCGACCGACGGCGTCGACCGCCTGACCAAGGCGTTTCCCGGTTCGAAGATCATCGAACCGAAACCCGAATAGACCCCCGACCAACACACCCCGAGAGCAGAACCAGTAGGAGCGATACTGTGTCCGATTCCGATATGAACGAACAGTCAGATCCCGGAGATCTCGCCGGGGCCCTCGGCGGCGGGGGCGGCTTGGATTTCGGCGCCATCCTGGAGCAGGCACAGGCCATGCAGCAGCAGATGCAGGCCGCCCAGGAGTCGCAGGCCGCCGAGATCATCACCGGCTCGGCCGGTGGCGGCATGGTCACCATCGAGATGACCGGCACCGGCGAATATCGCAACGTCACCATCGCCCCGAACGCCGTCGATCCCGACGATGTCGAGTTGCTCGAGGAGCTGGTTCTGGCCGCATTGCGCGACGCCGGTGCCCAAATCGCCGAACTGCAGGAGTCGGTCATGGACGACATCGGTATGCCCGATCTCGGTGGCTTCGGCGGCCTGCTCGGCTGAGCCGGCCCCACATCCTGTGAGCATCTACGCCCGCCCGGTCGAGATCCTGATCGACGAACTCGGCCGTCTTCCCGGCATCGGACCGAAGTCGGCGCAACGGATTGCCTTCTTCCTCCTGAAGGCCGACAAGGTCGACGCCAACCGTCTGGCCGACGCCATCATCTCGATCAAGGAACACGTGACGTTCTGCGAGCGCTGCTTCAACGTGGCCGAAGGTCCTGAATGTGCGGTTTGCGTCAATCCCAATCGGAATCCCCACGTGTTGTGTGTGGTCGAGGAACCGAAGGACATCGCCGCCATCGAGAAGACCGGCGCTTTCGACGGTCTCTACCATGTGCTGCTCGGGGCGATCAATCCGCTGGAAGGCATCGGGCCCGAAAGCCTCAAAGTGCGTGAGCTGGCCCTTCGTGTGGCCGGCGAGGACATCAAAGAGGTGATCCTGTGTACCAACCCCAATCTCGAGGGTGAAACGACGGCGAACTTCATCGCCAACAAGGTTCTCGCCCCGTTCGCCGATGTGGTGGTGACAAGGCTGGCGTCGGGACTACCGGTCGGGGGCGACCTCGAGTACGCCGACGAGCTGACACTGGGCCGAGCCTTGGCCGGCCGTCAGGGCGTCGACAAGCCCGAGTCATTCTGACCCGAGCCGCCGTGGCGCGTCACGCGGCCCGCCGGTGTCGATCTGGTTGAAGATCTTCCTTCTGGCCGAGCGCGAATTACAAATTCATTACGGAACGATGTCGACCGCAAATGTGGTCGATCGGGGGGCTCATGGCCCCTCCGGACAGCCAATCTTCCGAAAATGACCTCATCATCGGGCGGACCGGCATGATTCAAACCAGAACCACCTGGACAGCCACCAGATCGTTGTTGTCGCAACGTGATCCCGAACGCGACGGCCGGGCCGGCGGGGAGAGGGTGCACCGACCCGGACGCTGCTTCACTACGACGCCCCAGTGACCGTGGCGCGGGCGGTATGGGTAAACCGGCCACTGAGACGTCGTAACGATGTTTCCATTATGTTACAACAATTGACAGTACGATGACAAGGGATTTTCCGCTTTTTCTCGCGAAGTCGACGCTAAACCGTTCGGACGATCATGGCGTCTCCCTGACCACCTCCGCCGCAGAGCGCGGCCGCACCAACGCCACCACCTCGACGCTTCAGCTCGTGCAGCAGGGTCAGCGCCAGACGGTTTCCGGACGCACCGATCGGATGGCCGAGGGCGATCGCCCCACCGTTGACATTGACCACCGATTCGTCGATGCCGAGGTCGTCCATGCTGGCCAACGCCACGGCCGCAAAGGCCTCGTTGAGCTCGAACAGATCGATGTCGGACACGCTCATTTCGGTGCCCTCGAGCGCATCGAGGATAGCCCGGGACGGTTGGGTCAGGAGCGACGGATCGGGACCGCCTACCTGTCCGAAGGCCAGGACCTCACCGATTGGACTCAGACCCAGCTCGTCGACTTTCGCCTTGCTCATCACGACCATCGCCGATGCCCCGTCGGAGATCTGCGAGGCGTTGCCCGCCGTGATGTTGCCGGCCGAGTCGAAGGCGGGACGGAGCCCGGCCAGACTCTCGGCCGTGGTGCCGGGCCGGACGCCTTCATCGGCGTCGACCACCACCGGATCACCTTTACGCTGCGGGATCTCGATCGAGATCATCTCGTCGTCGAAGCGGCCCTCCTTGTGGGCCGTGGCCGCTCGCTCGTGCGACAGGGCGGCCAGCTCGTCCTGAGGTTCGCGAGCCAGGCCGGCCGACGCTGCGTACTTTTCGGTGCCGGCCCCCATGGCGCAGGCGTCGAAGGCGCAGAACAAACCGTCGTACATCATCGAGTCGACGACCGTCTTGTCACCGGCCCGGTAGCCGGCCCGAGCCCCAGGCAGCAGGTAGGGGGCATTGGTCATCGACTCCATCCCACCGGCGACCACGATGTCGGCCATCCCGGCCTTGATCAAAAGGTCGGCCAGGTGGATGGCGTTGAGGCCAGACAGGCAGACCTTGTTGATGGTCGTCGACGGGACCGTCATCGGGATTCCGGCGTTCACCGCGGCCTGACGGGCGGTGATCTGACCGGCACCGGCCTGGAGCACGTGACCCATGTAGACGTAGTCGACCTGGTCGGGCGCCACGCCGGCCTTCTCGAGCGCGGCGGCGATCGCCTTTCCGCCCAGCTCCATGGCGCTCATACTCGCCAGTGCCCCGGACAGCTTTCCAATCGGGGTCCGGGCCCCAGCCACGATGTACGAATTGCTCATTGTTTCCTCCGATCAGCGGGCGCCGCGGTGCACGGACCGGCTCGGGTGATCACGCGGATCCCCGCAACGGCCCTCCGGGCGGACTTCCATCTTCCCCCAACGATGCCACGAAGCCACAATCGAGAGCCATCGGTGCACCGACAAGTTCTGCGTGTGCGAGACGTCGCTCAGCGACGTCGGCTGCACGCAGAATCGAGGGGGCTAGGAGGATTCGCTCGAACGGGCGCTCTCGACCGCGCGCTGCATGGCCTCGCGAACCAGGCGGGACAAGGCGTCCTCGTTCTGCAGCTCGATCTCCGGCTCGGCGAGAATCTCGTCGACCTCAGGCACCGATTCCTCGATCTCGGTCGTCTCCCGAGCGGCGTCGCCGGCCGTGGGAGGCTCGGCGTCGAGATCGATGATGGTCTCCTCGGTGATGGTCTCACCGTTCTCGTCGGCCAACGCCTTGGCCTCTTCGAGTGCCCTCGCCTCCGACGCCTTGGTCAAGACATGCTGGCGAGCCTCGTCGAGCACCTGGTCGGGTGTGCCCTCGCCCAGCTCCTGCACCGGCTCGGAATCGAGGCGCGATATGGCGGAGTTCAGTTCGCTCTGAGCGGCGATGATGCGTTCGCGGGATGCGTGCTCGGTGATGCGAAGGCGGGCGATGCGACGCTCGGCCTGATCGATGTGAGCGCGAACCTTCTCGCGGATCTTCTCCTCGGCCTCGAGGCGGATGAACTCGCTCTGGGCCTGGGCCTGCTGGAGCAGATCGGCCACCTGGGCCCGGGCCTCGCTGATCTGGGCCAGTGCCTTGTCGCGCTCCCGCTCGGCCTCCTCGGCGTTCTTGTAGACCTCGCCCTGGCGGGCTGCGACGTAGTCGTCGGCCTCCTTGTGCTTGAGCATGACGTAGGCGTCGGCTTCGGTGGACTTGGTGGCGTAGTAGTCGTCGCCCTCGGCCCGTCGGGAGTCGACGTAGCTGTCGGCGTCTCGGCGCCGGGTCTCGTTCTCGGCCTCGGCGTCGAGGCGGAGCTTCTCGGCGTCGGACTCACCTGCGGCCCTGATGCGGTCGGCCTCGGCAGCGGCCTCGGTCTGGATCCGCTCGGCTTCGACATTTGCTTCGGCCAGCGCCTCCTCGGCCAGGCGCTGATGCTCGGCCAGGGTTTGCTCGGCCTCCTCCCGCAACCGCTCGGACTCGCTCTGGGCATCGGCCAGCTGCCGCTCGACGTCGGCTTTCGTGGTCTCGAGCAGGTGGGCGACCTCGTCTTCCACGGCTTGGCGGTGCTCGGCCGCCTCCCGCTCGACGGTCTCCTTGTATTCGGCAGCCTGGGTCGACGCGTTCTGCCGGATCTGCTCGGCCTCCTGCCGGCCTTCCTCTCGCAGCTTGAAGGCCTCGGCCTCGGCCGAGTTCCACATCTCGTCGGCCCGAGCTTTCGAATCGGCGAGGATGTTGTTGGCCCGAAGGCGAAGCTCATTGGCTTCGGTCTCGGCCGCTTCGACCATGCTCTCGGCTTCCGCCTTGGCCGTCGACTGGAGCCGTTCGGCCTCCTCGTTCGCTGCCCGCCGCAGGGCCTCGGCCTCGTTGGTGGCGGTCGTCACCATCTCCTCGGCATCGGCTTCGGCCTTGGTCAGCATCGCCTCGGACTCGTGACGGGAATCGACCTTGAGGGTGTCGGCTGCAGACCGGGCCTCGGTGAGCAGGGCGTCGGCTTCGGACCGGGATGACTCGAGTAGCGACTGAGCCTCGGTAGTCATCGACTCGGCGTCGCCTCGGGCTCTGCTCAGCAGCTCGTCGGCTTTGGCCTCCGCCGCTGAGCGGATCTCGGCACCAGACTCCTGGGCCAGGCGGAGCATCTGGGCCACCCGGTCACCGAGGGCACCGAACTGGTCGGCTTCGTCGATCGGCTCCGGCATGGCGGCGACCTGGGCTTCGGCGGCGTCGGCGCGGCTCTTCGCCTCGGACAACTCGTTCTGGAGATCGCGAAGGACCCGTCCAACCTGTTGGAGGTAATTTCGCACGGCGCTCGGCTCGTAGCCTTTGCGGGCTCGGTCGAAATCGTGACCCTCAATGTCTTCTGGCGTCATTCCCACCAAATCTCCTAGTTGTTCCGCGCGCGCCTAGGTTCCTGATATCACCGATTCGGGTTCCTACCACCCGTCTCCAAGTTTGGAAATCTCCTCGACCCCTGGCAAGAGGCATTCACCACACTAGCGAATCCGGGTCCAATGCACTAGATATTGGGCGAGTCCGTGGACGGGTGAAAATCCGTTGCCCACGCGCAGTGTCGTCGGCCGGCTCCGGCCGATCGATTCGGTCCCGTCCATGCCCTGCGACGATCGGATCCATCGCCACCAACGGTGCGTGTCATAAATTTGAGCACCCGCTTTAACGCCATAGGTTACCGACTGGTATGTTCGCACCATATGGAGGAGAGTGCATGAAGGACATCCTTGACGCCATCAACTCCGGTGCCAGTGGCGAGGACATCGCTGCGCTGGGGATTCCCGAGTCGTACCGAGCGGCCTACGTCCGTCGCGATGAGGTCGACATGTTTGACGGCATCGCTTCGGCAGACAAGGATCCTCGCAAGTCGATCCACGTCGACGAGGTGCCAACCCCGGAGCTTGGCCCCTTCGAGGCCTACGTGGCCGTCATGGCCAGCTCGATCAACTTCAACACGGTGTGGACATCGATCTTCGAGCCGCTCCCCACCTTCGGCTTTCTCGACCGCCTCGGCCGAGAGAGCAGCCTGGGCGCCCGGCACGCGCTCGACCATCACGTCATCGGGTCCGACGCGTCGGGCGTGGTGCTGGAGGTCGGTTCGTCGGTCCGCAACTTCAAGCCCGGTGACCACGTCACCATCCACTGCAACCACGTCGACGACCAGGATCCGTCGGCCCACAACGATTCGATGAAGGCGGCCAACCAGCGCATCTGGGGGTTCGAGACCAACTTCGGTGGTCTGGCTGATCTCACCGTTGTCCGAGCCAATCAGCTGATGCCAAAGCCGGCCCATCTCACCTGGGAGGAGGCGGCGGTCAACGCCCTGTGCGCCTCCACCAGCTACCGAATGCTGGTGTCCAACAACGCCTCGTCGATGAAACAGGGGGAGCGGGTCCTGATCTGGGGTGCGACCGGTGGACTCGGCGGCTACGCCGTCCAGCTGGTCCTCAACGGTGGCGGTATCCCGATCGGCGTCGTGTCCAGCCCGGAGAAGGCGGACCTGCTGCGGGAGATGGGCTGCGAGGCCGTGATCGACCGGAAGGCCGACGGCTACAAGTTCTGGGCCGACGAGAACACCCAGGACGAGTCGGAATGGCGTCGGTTCGGCAAGAAGATACGCGAGGTGGCCGGCGACGATCCCGAGATCGTGTTCGAGCATCCCGGCCGGCACACCATGGGCGCCTCGGTGTTCGTGGCCAAGCGGGGTGGCCGTATCGTCACCTGCGCGGCAACGTCGGGCTACATGATCGAGTACGACAACCGTCATCTCTGGATGAAGCTGAAGCAGATCGTGTCGAGCCACTTCGCCAACTACTACGAGGCGTGGGAGATGAACCGGCTGATCGACTCGGGCGCGATCGTGCCCATCATGTCGCATGTCTACTCGCTCGACGATGTCGGCTTGGCCGCCTTGAAGGTGCACAAGAACCAGCACGAGGGCAAGCTCGCCGTGTTGTGCCTTTCGCCTGAGGAGGGGCTCGGCGTCACCGATCCGGAGAAGCGGGAGAAAGTCGGCGAGGATCGCCTGACGATGTTCCATCGCCACGCCGTGAAGTCCGTCCCGCCCACCTGACGGCGATCGCGAGCCAACCGAACCCACATCCGGATTGGCAGATTCCAGCGCGGACGGCGCGCGTGAAATCTTCCAGATCGTGGATGGTGTCTCTCTGCAGCCGGAGGTTCGACTAGGGGGTGGTGTAGAGGCGGGACCGGGCCCAGACCTCGAGCACGATGTCGACCGGCATCGGCCTGCTCAGCACGAACCCCTGCGCATAGTGGCAGCCCAGGGCTCGAAGCTGAAGGAGCTGTTCGACGGTCTCC
>JBFHEP010000213.1:0-7580 GCA_041584095.1 Acidimicrobiales bacterium
CCCGGGGTTCCGCCCGGTGACACCCTGGCATCCCCGCCGTCGTCGCGTTGCAGGAAGACGATGCCACCGACCAAGACGGCCAAACCGGCGGCGACCGCCGCCACGGGCCGCCAATGCTTGTGAAGTGCTGCGGGGCTCATCCGATCCGGCTCTCTGCTCGATGGAATCCTAACGCAGTCCGGGCTCCTGGTGGCCCCGGCCTCTACGTGCTTGGACGTCTCCCAGCGGCCGCCGGTTCCCGGATGATCGTTCCGGGATTCTGGGCGTGCCCACCATCGCTCACGACGCGGGATACGCGCACTAAGGCCGGGAGGCCGAACGCCTGGACCTCTACCTCCTCCCGGGCGACACACCGAGGAGGCAGCGGTCACGACACTCGGGAGGACACCCGTTGCTCGACGGTCAGCACCTCGCCGAGCGCAATCAGGACCTCGGAGCGGGCGTCGTCGACCGTGACGCCGGGGACGGAGTCGGCGACGCAGCCGACCGTCTCCGGTCGAAACTCCAGCCCCATCGTCGAGTACGCCGCCGCCAGGGAGTGACGAGCTCGATCCGCACCGTGGACCATTGCGTTCCAGCTCCCGGGGCCGCAGTACCGGAACGCCGAGAATGTCGGCCTGGAACTGGCAGAGTAGATCGTTGGTGGTTGCGCCGCCGTCGACCCGAAGCTCGGTCGCGCCGAACCCACCGGCCCGGAACGCTTCGACGTTGTCCCGGGTCTGGTAGGCCATCGCCTCCAGGCCCGCTCGCACGACGTGTTCCCCACGCATCGTCAAGGGGTTTGGAGCTTTTTCTTCGTCGATCTCCACAACAATTCCCAGCGGGAACCGAGCGAACCGGGTGAAGGCGGATCGAAGCCGACGTTCGTCACGCCGTGGCGGCCCACCTGTTTGAGCCGCGCCGAGGCCGGGATGTAGATTCGGCGGTGTGCTCCTGCCCACCGTCGGCGACGTGCTCTCGACCCATGCCCGGGTCCGTCCGAACGATCTTGGAGCCCGAGATCTCGAGCGCACCCTCACCTACCACGAATGGAACGAGCGAGCCTGCAGGCTGGCCAACGCCTTGACCGGGCTCGGCCTGACCCACGGACAGCGGGTGGCGGTGCTGGCCTACAACCGAGTGGAGTGGGTCGAAATCTATGCGGCGGCGGCCAAGGCCGGGCTCGTCGCCGTGCCGATCAACTTCCGCCTCACCGGACCGGAGGTCGCCTACATCATCAACGACAGCGGTGCCGCCGCGATCGTCGTCGAGCGGGCGCTGGTCGCTGCCGTCGAGTCGGTCCGTCCGGATCTCGTGGTGCCCGACGACCGCTTCATCCTCATCGACCGTTCGTCGGACGGGGACCCCGACGGCCAGTTCCATGAGTACGAGCAGCTCCTCGGCGCCGGCGCACCCACCGAACCGTCGACGGTCGTCGGCCCCGACGACACCGCCTGTATCCTCTACACCTCCGGCACCACGGGCCACCCGAAGGGAGCCGTCCGCAGCCACCGGGGCCTCACCATGCTGGCACTGTGCACCGGCCTCGAATTCCGGCTCCACCCGCGTGACATTGCGCTCTTGGTGATGCCGATGTGTCACGCCAACTCGCTGTACTTCTTCGTCAGCTTCCTCCATCGGGGCGCACCGATCACCGTGTTCTCCCGGTCGAGCTTCGACCCGGAGCTGTGCCTGGCCGAGCTGGCCCGGGCCACGTTCTCGTCGCTGGTTCCCACCCACTATTCGATGATGCTCGAGGTCCCCGAGGCCCGGCGGCCCGACACCACATCGGTGGAGAAGCTGCTGGTGTCGTCGGCCACCGCCTTCGTGGAGACCAAGCGGCGGATCATGGACATGTTTCCCAACTCCGGCCTCTACGAGCTGTACGGGTCGACCGAGGCCGGCTGGGTCACGATGCTGCACCCGGACGAACAGTTCGATCACCTGGGATCGGTCGGTCGGGAGGTGGTGGGCTCCGCGCCGATCCGGATGCTGGACGACGAGGGCGTCGAGGTGCCCGACGGCGAGCCGGGCGAGCTGTTCTCGTCGAGCCCGTACCAGTTCGACGGCTACTGGAACCTCCCCGACCGCACAGCCGAGGCGCTGCGGGGCGACTACCTCAGCGTCGGCGACATCGCCCTGCGCGACGAACACGGCTACATCCAGCTCATCGACCGCAAGAAGAACATGATCGTGACCGGCGGCGAGAACGTGTACCCCTCCGAGGTCGAGAACGTGCTGGCCGAACATCCCGACGTGGCCGACGTCGCCGTGGTCGGGGTGCCCGATCCCCGCTGGAGTGAGCAGGTGGTGGCTGCCGTCGTGGCCCGCAGCGGAACCTCACCGTCGGCCGAGGATCTCACCCGGTGGACCGCCGAGCGGCTGGCCGGCTACAAGCGGCCACGACGGATCGAGTTTCTGGAACCCGAGCAGATGCCCCGCAACGCCACCGGCAAGATCCTCCACCGGACGCTGCGGGATTGGTTTTCCGAGACGCAGCTCACCGACAAGGAGCCCTGATGTCACCAAATCCCGATCCTCACGTTCCGGAGGACCTCAACACCGACGAGCACAGCGTGGCCGCCTGGGTGGCCCGCTCACTGGTCAACCGGGGGGTGACCCGGGTGTTCGGCCTGCAGGGCGGACACGTGCAGCCGATCTGGGACTTCCTGGCCAAGGCCGAGGTCGAGATCATCGACGTGCGCCACGAGGCGGCGGCCGTGCACATGGCCCACGCCCACGCCGAGCTGACCGGCACGCTCGGGGTGTGCCTGGCCACCGCCGGGCCCGGTGTCACCAACTGCGTGACGGGGGTGGCCAACGCCCACCTGGCCCGGGTCCCGGTGCTGTTGATCGGCGGCTGCCCACCCCGTCCGCAGGCCAACATGGGCCCGCTGCAGGACATCGCCCACGCCGCGATCATGGCCCCGATCACCGGTTACTCCCGCACGGCCCGCGTTCCGGAGCAGGCGCTGCGTGAGCTCGACGAGGCCATCGCTCGAGCCGGGGGCGACGGCGGTGATCCCGGCCCCGTCTACATCGAGTTCCCCACCGACGTGTTGCGGGTGACCGTTCCGCCGGAGCTGGTGCTCGACGACTGGCTCCGCCCACCCCCACCGCGACGGCAGGTTGCCGACCCGGCCTCGGTCGGGGCCGCCGTCGACGCCATCCGAGCGGCCCGTCGACCGCTCGTGATCTCCGGGCGGGGGGCGAAGGGGGCCGCGGAGGCACTCGTCCGGTTCCTCGACGTGACCGGCGCCCGCTACCTCGACACCCAGGAGAGCCGTGGTCTGGTTCCGCCCGACCACCCGGCCGTGGTCGGCGCCGTTCGGGCTGCGGCGATGAGTCAGGCCGACCTGGTGATCACCGTCGGGCGGCGACTCGACTACCAGCTCGGTTTCGGCTCCCCCGCCGTGTTCGGCGACGCCCGCTTCCTGCGCATCGCGGAGGTCGCCGGCGAACTCATCGACAACCGCCGGGGCGATCCCGAGATCCTGGCCTCGGTCGACTCGACGCTGGAGCGGATAGCGTTCGAACTCAGCGAGACGGGAGGGGCGGGCGACCTCGACGCCGACTGGGCCGATGGCCTCACCGACAAACACCGGGAGCGGATCGCCGCCGGGCTCGGACGCGACGTGCCGACGGCCGGTGACGACGGCCGGGTTCATCCGATGGCGGTGTTCGCCGCCATCCGGGAGGTGGCCGCCCCGGACTACATCGGTGTCGCCGATGGAGGCGACTTCCTGTCGTTCGCCCGCATCGGCCTCGAAACCACCACCTACCTCGACGCCGGGGCCTTCGGTTGCCTGGGCGTCGGCGTGCCGTTCGCCAACGCCGCCGCCCTCGCCCAACCCGACCGCCAGGTGATCTGCGTGACCGGCGACGGGGCCTACGGCATCAACGCCATGGAGGTCGACACCGCCGTGCGGCACAACGCCCGGGCGGTGTTCATCGTCTCCAACAACGCGGCGTGGAACATCGAACGGTTCGACCAGGAGATCAACTACGGCGGTCGGGTCGTCGGCACTGAGCTGCGGG
Source organism: Acidimicrobiales bacterium (assembly GCA_041584095.1). Classification (GTDB taxonomy): domain Bacteria; phylum Actinomycetota; class Acidimicrobiia; order Acidimicrobiales; family SZUA-35; genus JAHELU01. The sequence continues at coordinate 4,018 of JBFHEP010000213.1, forward strand.
ACTCCGACTACGCGGCCATGGCCGTCGCCCTCGGCGCCCACGGCGAGCGGGTCACCGCCGCCGATCAGCTGGCCGGGGCGCTGGAGCGGGCATTGGCCAACGCCCCGGCGGTGATCGATGTGGTCACGTCGCGTACGGTCATTTCCTCGGACGCCACCAAGGGCCTCGGGTGGGTTCCCACCTACCAGGCGCTCGCCGCCTGGGACGACGCCGAGCAGAAACGCCGCATCGACTCCTGACCGGCGCGGTCCGCCCTCCCAACCAACCAACCATCCTTCTGAACTTTTCCGGCTTGACGACCCAGCCAAGGCGAGCTTTTGCGGGCTGACGACCCAGCGGGGGGACGTCAGCCAACGCTTCCCGCACCGTGGCGAACCGCTCAGCCAGAACGGCCGGATCGCCGGTGAAACGCAGGCCCAGGACAGAACAACCGTCGGCCGGCCGCTCGGCTACCAGCGCCAGCTCCAGATCACTCAGGCCGATGCTCGCCGCGCCGGCTGGCTGAGGACCGGAGCGACGACGGTGTCGTCCAGCATCATGGCGAGACCGAACCCGCCGATGAGCCACATGCCGACGAATCCGATGCCAGGGCCGCCGTGGGTGGCGTGGAGGTCACGGGGCCAGGGCGCGGAGCCAGTCGGTGGCCGGTGAGGAGTCCCGCTTCGCCATGCAGTGGAACGCATCGACCCTCGCCCCGGTGGTACACATCGCCCCCGTCAATCGTCTGGGCGCCGAATCCCTATATGTCAGATCGATTACAGCGTTTGACAGCCCCCGCTGTGGACGGTGCCCTGGGAATGGAGGGACCCGCGTTGTGCGAGTCGGGCGACCACCCGAGAAGCTGGAGTTCGATCATGTACATCTTTGGTGCTCAACTACAGGCGCGGCGCGGGATGGGTCAAGAAGCGGTCACGTATATGACCACGGTTCGGGACATGGTCTCGTCGATATCCGGCTTGCCGTTCTGGGCGTGGGCCGGTGCCGCCGGGGTGCCAATCGGAACGTTCTATCTCTCGTCGCGCGTCGAGAACATCGAGCAATACCTGTCCATCAATCAGGCGGTCATGCAAAACGCCGACTACCACGGACAGCTCAAAACGGGGGACGATATCGTCGAGGGGCCGGCCCAGACCGTCATGGGACAGGTCATCGGCATGGCCGGCGAGTTGGGCTCCGAACCGAGCCCGCTGGTGGTGGTCACCACGGCCACGGCCGCGCCGGGCCGCCAGATGGACGCCATCAGCTGGGGCGTCGACATGCTCGACTACACCGCTGAGCTGACCGGGACCTCGGGGCTGTTCACCCTGGCGGCCGTCGGGCCCATCAGCCAGGTTTCGTGGATCCAGAACCATGACGACGGCGCAGCGATCGACCGGACGATGGCGAAGGTCATGCCCGACGCCGGCTATCAGGAACGGATGAGCAGGGCGGGCAGCTTGTTCGTCGCCGGGTCCGGCCAACGGACCATTCTGGCCAAATTGCCATAGCCGACACGTACCACTCCGACCCTGAAGACCGGACTGGACAGAAACCCGAGAGTAGGCTCGAGCGGTGATCGGACCGCTGTTCCTGGCCGTCGCGCCCGACGAGGAAACCAAGTCGCTGCTGGCCCAGATGCTGGCCCGCGCATTCGACGCCGAGTGGCCACTGCCGGGTCGCTTGTCGCCACCCGACAACTGGCACATCACCGTTCGCTTCCTCGGCTCGGTCGACGACCTCACCCTTGACCGCCTGATGGCGGGTCTCGACGAGGCACCGTCGAGCGAACGGGACTGGCCGGCTCGCCCGATCGGGATCGACCTGCGGGGGATCGGCACCTTTCCCCGACCGGACAACGCCACCGTGCTGTGGGTCGGTGTGGAGTCGGAGCCGCTGATCGAAATGGCGGAAGCGGTCGAGGACCTGGTCACCTCGATCGGGGTGGAGCCGGACGACCGGCCCTACCGGCCGCATCTCACCTTGAGCCGAGTTCGGCCGCCTCAGGATTTGACCGATCTCGCTGAGATCGACTGGGGCCGGCTGCGTTTCACCGTCGACCACCTCACGCTCTTCCTTTCGCAGGAGGTGACCGGAGGGGTGAGGTATCAGGCGATCGAGCGCTTCGACATCTGACCCGTCGGCCGGTCAATCGCCGAGCATCACCATCACCGCAGCGAGCCCGATCATGCACGCTCCACCGAGTCGGGCCAGGCGGAACAGCAGCGGTTGGCTGAGGCGGGGGCCGACCGAGGCGGCCCCCATCGCCAGGATCGGGTGCCAGACACCGGAGGCGACGATGATGCCGGCCACGAACAGGCCGAGCTGGGCCGGGTTGGCCACGAACGGGCTGGCCAGCAGGATGGCGAGCCAGGAGCCGACGGTGATGGGAGACAGCGCGGTCAGGGTGAACAGCACGCTGCCCGGTCGCTCGATGTCATTGGCCAGCAGGCTCAGCCGTTCCGTCCGGATGATGAGAAGCAGTCCGACGACGACCAGCACGGCTACGGCGGCCATCTGCAGTCCGACGAACATGCCGGCGGGGAGCCGGCTCCCGGCCAGGGCCAAAGCGACGGCGGCCGAGGCGGCGAAGAGGTCTCCGGCCACCACACCGGCGGCCGCGTGCGCCCCGGCGATTCGCCCCTGCTGGGTGGCCACACCAATGATGGTCATCGACATCGGGCCGAGCGGCATGACCGAGGCAAGTCCGACGACGATTCCGGCGATCAAAATCAACATGATGTCAGTGTGGCGGAATCGCCGACTGAGCCTTTGCGGATCTTCCGGCACCATGGCCCGTTGTACAGTATAATATTCGGCGATGGACGCAATCGACCGCAAAATCATCGCCCTCCTGCAAAACGACAGCAGAATCTCGGTCACCGATCTCGCCGACGAGGTGCCAATCAGCATCTCCGCGGCCTCGGAACGGCTCAAGCGGCTGACCCGTAGCGGCCTCATCTCCCGCTTCACGATAGAGCTCGACTCTGAGCTGGCCGGCCGCCACATCGACGCCCTCATCGAGCTACGCCTGCCGACCCAGGTCGACCATCGACCATTCGACGAGGCGATCCGGGCCATGCCTGCGGTGGTCAATGCGTTGCATCTCACCGGTCCGTTCGACTACCAGCTCCGGGTTCAGACCCGGGACGTGCCCGAACTCGACGCGCTTCTGAGCAAACTCAAGCTCGACTTCGGCGTGGCCGAGACCAACACCCGCCTCGCCCTCCGCACGGTCGAGGGCTTCCCCCGCCCGCCCTCGATCGACTGATCCGACCCACCGGTCGTTGGATCGGGCTCCGCACGGGGAAGATCGCGGTCAGAGTCGTTCGTAGGTCCAGGACTTGGGCTGGTCGCCGTCGTAGGGCATCGTGCCGTGGAAGGCGCGAGCGTCGCCGTCGAACACCAGGGGCACGAAGTGGCGGTCGCCCTCCCACATCGGCAGATCAGCAGCGGCCCGCTCGGACTCCTCTTCGCCACAGGCGGCCAGCAGCCGAGCCCGCTCGACCCACTCCAGCGTGCCCTCCGCATTGACCGACGGCGGCTCACCCTCCCAGCCGGTCACCAAGAACACGAACCCCAGCCAC
>JBFHEP010000214.1:0-7538 GCA_041584095.1 Acidimicrobiales bacterium
CCTCGACCAGGCCGGGGGAGCGGGCGACGACGACGGGTCGCCCGCAGGCCAAAGCCTCGACCACGGTGGTCAGTCCGGCTGCGTATCGGTTCGGCAGCAGCGGCACGACCACGACATCGGCGGCCTGGTACAGGTCTCGAAGTTCGACGAAGCTGAAGTAGCGTATCTCCATGTGCTCGGGCACGGGATCGGGCACCGTGAACCGGGTCTTCGTGGTGAGGTTCGGGGAGGCGAAGCAGACCTTCACGTCGAGGTCCAGAGCGGCGGTCGCCCGCGCCAACAGATCGTAGTCCCTGGCTTCGGTGCCGCAGCTGGCGATCAGTGGCCGCGCTCGGTCCCCGCCGGGTGTGAAGCCGTCCACCGTGCCGCCGCCGGCGTCGACCGGCCGAAAGAAGTCGAAGTCGGTGAGGCCGTTGATCGCCATGATCCCGTCAAGGAAGCGGCCGAATCCGTTCGAAGCGATTTCGGCCATCGCGGAGTGGGGAACGATCACCAGCAATCGGGTTCGGAGCAGCACGAGCATCCAACCCAACACCCGAATCTTCGGACGGTGAACATCGGTGACGTTGACGGCGAACTTGACCCGGCGGGGCCCGAAGAGCGAGCTCAGCAGCGCCAGCGGCAGCCCGACCGTCGAGCCGGCGGCGTACACCACGTCGCCGGGCGACAGCTGTCGCCGCACCCGCCGGGCCATCGCCCACTGGGACGGCTCGCCGAAGAGCGCGCCGGCGACGCGGTCGACGATCGACGCCGTCGACGACTCGGTCGGCGGTTCCACGTTGTGGATCGGCGCGTCGAGCTGTTCCGACAGGTAGCGGAGGAAGTGTCGAGGAGCGCGATCGGCTTCGGCGTTGCGCTCGATCGCGCCGAAATCGAAATAGCTGCCGGCCAGTATGTGCCAAGCCACGGTTGAATCCCTCTACGCCCACTATAAGGCGCCCTCTCGTTCCCGATCACCAAACCTATCGCCCGGCCGGGCCCGAGTCCAGACCCCCCTCGGCCATTACTCTGGAGATATGACCGCAGGGGGCAAGGACGCGAACCACGAGGTCCTCGAGGACTTCGAACGGTTCAGCCAGGTCGACGACGTGTTCTCCCGTTCGTTTTGGGACGACACGATTCGCAGTGAGTACTCCGATCGGTTCTACGCCACCTACCGGCGACCGCTCGATCGGTGGCGAAAGGCCAACGGCTTCACCCAACGCGATTACGCTCTGCGCAACGCGTCGTGGCACGTCAGCGATGTGTTCACCGAAATGTACGAGGAGAGCGACGGGCGCCGTGACGGATTCATCGACCCACTGTCGATGCTGCGCGACGGGGCCGACGAGCGGTTGGTTCCCGAGTCGCCGGAGTCCGGCGCGGCCGACGTCAAATTGGTGGCCAGGACCTTCGGCGCCGATCTCGTCGGTATCTGCGCCTATGACGAGCGGTGGGTGTACACCGAGCGCTTCGACCACCGGACCGGCGGTTCGAAACCCAACGACCTGGGTGACGACTTGACGTCGGTCATCGTGATCGGTCAGTCGATGGACCACGATCTGATCCGCACCGCGCCGTCTGCGCTCGCCGGCACGGCCACCGGTCTCGGCTACTCCCAGGACGCGGCGGTGCTCCTCGCAATCTCCCAGTACATCCGCAACCTCGGCTATCAGGCCGTGCCGTCGATGAACGACTCGGCGCTGGCCATCCCGCTCGCCCTGGCCGCCGGCCTCGGAGAGTACGGCCGTCACGGCATGGTCATCACACCCGAGTTCGGGCCCCGACTGCGATTCGGCAAGATCTTCACCGACATGCCGCTTTCCCACGACCAGCCGACGCGCTTCGGTGTCAAGGAATTCTGCGAGCAGTGCGATCGGTGCGCCGCCGCCTGCCCGGCTCGAGCCATCCCGCACGGCGAACCGGTGTCGGTGGCCCTCAACCGGTCGGGGCTCAAGGGGGTGCGGAAGTGGTCGGTCGACGGCGAGGCGTGCTTCGGCTACTGGTCGAAGATCAACACCGACTGCGCCATCTGCGTGCGGGTGTGCCCCTACAACCGTGACTACTCGAAACCGTGGAACCGGTGGTGGCGTCGTCTGGCCGGTACCCGCTTGCGGGGAATCATGCTGAAGCTCCACGATCGCCTCGATGGCGGCCGCCGCCTCAAGCCGAACGACTGGTGGGGTTCGGCCAGTCGTCCGGTTGCATGAGGGGCGGTCATCTGGTTGCCCATCTCATCCGACCGGATCGATCGTGCGGGAATCGACAAGTTGGACCCGTGCTGGTACAACAATCGGCGGGTCCGTTCGTTGGTCCCAATTCGGCGTCCTTGCGTGTCGAGGAGTGAACGGAGATTTCACATGGCCATCGAACAGTCAACGTCGTCGGAATCGGCGCCCGGTGAATCGGGTGAGGAGATGATCGAGCGGTTGTTGGACGACATGACGCTCGAGGAGAAGGCCGGTCAGCTCATCCAGTACTTCTACTTCTCCGGCATCGACGCGGTCACCGCTGAGGCCATCGGGCAGGTGGGGATGGCCGACCAGCCGAGGATGGTCGAGGAGGCGCTGTCGTCGGGCCGGGTCGGATCGCTCCTGTTCGTGCGCGATGCCGCCGAGACCAACCGGCTGCAGCGTCTGGCGGTGGAGGGCAACCGCCTGGGTATCCCGGTGCTCTTCGGGTTCGACGTGATTCACGGGCTGCGAACCATACTGCCCGTGCCCATCGCCATGGCCGCCTCCTGGGATCCCGAAATCATCGAGCGCGGCCAGGCCGTCGCAGCCCGGGAGGCCCGGGCCGTGGGCATCGGTTGGGCGTTCGCCCCCATGTGCGATATCAGCCGTGACCCGCGTTGGGGCCGCATCGTGGAGGGCGCCGGCGAGGACCCGGTGCTTGGCGCCGCCGTGGCTGCGGCCCAGGTTCGAGGATTCCAGGGCAGCATGCCCGACGGAGAAGCCGCCCTGGCCTCCGACCGGGTGATCGCCGGACCGAAGCACTTCGCCGGCTACGGCTACTCCATCGGCGGCCGGGACTACGACGAGGTCGACCTCGCCGATGCGCAACTCTGGAACGTTGTATTGCCACCGTTCAAGGCGGCGGTTGACGCCGGTGCGGGCAACATCATGACCGCCTATATGAACCGCAATGGGATCCCGGCCACCGGAGATCCGATGCTGTTCCGCCACATCCTCCGCGACCGGTGGGGCTTCGACGGCTTCGTGGTCAGCGACGCCATGGCCGTGCACAACCTGGTCACCCACGGATTCGCCGCCGATCTCTCCGATGCCGCCGGGCGAGCCCTGACCGCCGGGTGCGATCTGGAGATGGCGCTCGCCGCTCCGGCCTACGAGCACCTCCCGGCGGCGGTCGACGCCGGGCAAGTCCGGATCGAGGACGTCGACGACAGCGTCCGGCGGTTGCTCCGGGCCAAGCGGCGGCTGGGCCTGTTCGATGATCCCTACGTCGACGAGGCCGCAGCGGCCGACGTCCTCGCCGATCCCTCCCACCGTGAGATCGCTCGGGAGGCGGCCGAACGCAGCGCCGTCCTGCTCAAAAACGACGGGCCGCTGCTTCCGCTCGACGCCGGCACCCTCAGCCGGATCGCCGTCGTCGGCCCGCTGGCCGACTCCGCCCGAGACATCATCGGGCCCTGGGTGTTCAACTTCGACCTCGACGAGACCGTCACGGTTCTCAGCGGTCTGCGCAGCCGGGTCGGCGACGACGTCGTCATCGACCACGCCCCGGGCGTACGCCCTGCGCAGCGGCTGTTCCCGTCGATGTTCGACGTTTTCCCCGGCAATGTTCCGGATGATCCGATCGACTTCGACGACGAGGCCGAGTGGCAGCGGGCCATCGACCTGGCGAGCGGGGCCGACGTCGCCGTCGTGGTCGTCGGTGAGTGGCAGAACATGATCGGTGAAGCAGCGTCGCGAGCCTCCCTGGACCTGCCGGGGCGACAGCTCGAACTGCTTCAGGCGGTCGCCGCCACGGGCACGCCGGTGGTCGTGTTGGTGATGAACGGACGCCCGCTCGACCTGCGCTGGGCTCACGATCATGTTCCCGCCATACTCGACATCTGGTATCCGGGCACCCGGGGCGGTTCCGCGGTGGCCAATCTGCTGTTCGGCGACGTCTCGCCGGCCGGGCGGCTTCCGTTCACCTGGCCCCGCTCGGTCGGTCAGGTTCCAATCATCTACAGCCACACGGCCGGGCACGACCCGACCCACCACCATCACCGGTATTGGGACGAGGACGGTTCGCCGCTCTACCCCTTCGGCTACGGACTCTCGTACTCGTCATTCCGGTACGGTCCGGTCGAGCTCGATCGCGACACGATGGCCGACGGCGAGACGGTCACGGTCGCCGTCGAGGTCACCAACACCGGTGACCGGGCAGCCGACGAGGTGGTCCAGCTCTATGTTCACCAGCGTCACGGTCGGGCCGCTCGACCGGTCCGGGAACTGAAGGGCTTCCGCCGGGTCACGATCGAAGCGGGTCGAACGGAGCGGCTGAGCTTCGACATCGGCCGCGAACAGCTGGTGTATTGGAACGCCGCTGTCGGCACCTGGGTCCTCGACGACGCACCCTTCGATGTGGCGATCGGGGGTGACTCCACGGCACCGTTCACGGCGTCGTTCACGGTCACGACAACTTGACCCCAGCCTCGGAAACCGTGACCCGGACGCCGCTCAGCCGGGTGGACCGACGGGCGCTGGCCGCCACGGCGGGACAGTTCTTCGTCAACGGTGCCATGACCGCATCGTTCATCGCCCGCGGTCCACAGTTCCGCGACCGGATCGGCGTGGAGATCGACGAGTTCGGACTGCTGATCACCGTCGCCGCCGTGTTCGGGTTGCTCGGAAGCCTGCTCGCCGGCCGTATCGTTCACGCCGTCTCGACCCGCCGCGTCCTCCAGGCCGGGGCCGTGGTGCTCGTGCTCACCCTGCCGGTCATCGGCGTCGCCCGAAGCCCGGCCCTCTGGTTGGTCGGCATGCTCACCTATTCGCTCGTAGACGTGCTGGTCGACATCTCGATGAACCTGCAGGGCTCCTGGATCAGCGCCCGTCGCCATACGCCGGTCATGAACCGGCTCCACGGCCTGTGGAGCCTCGGATTCTTCACCGGTGGTCTGGGCGCCGTTCTGGCCAACGCCGCTGACCTCACCACGTTCATCCACCTGCTCGTCGTGGCCGTGGTCATGGCGGTGATCCTGGTGTTCGTGACCCGCAATCTGCTCCCGTCCGATGAGGAAGGCCATGCCGACAACCCCGCGCCGGCGGTTCCGTCCGAACCGACCGAACCGATCCCGTCCGCTGGGCGCCGGACCCGACTGGCTCCGGTCGTTCTGCTCGTTCTGGCCGGGACGTTCGCCGTCGTGAGCGAAGTCACCGGCGGCGACTGGGCCACCTTCCGACTGACGGACGACTTCGGCGCCGGCGCCGCTCTCGGCAGCGTCGCGTTCGTGGCCTTCACCGTGGGGATGACGGCGATGCGATTCGGCGGCGACTGGCTGCAGTTGCGTCTGGGGCGAATGGGGCTGCATCGCCTCAGCGTCGGCCTGGCCACGGCCGGGTTCATCCTGGCCGCCCTCATCCCGGATCGGTGGGCCTCGTTGGGCGGCTTCGCACTCGTCGGCGTCGGTGTGGCCACGTTCATGCCCAAGCTCTACGACGACGCCGCACGACTACCCGGGCGGCGAGGCGCCGGACTCGGTGCCATGACCGCCGGGATGCGGATCGCGTACCTGATCACGCCGGTGGCCGTCGGCGGTCTGGCCGCCACCAGCCTGTCGGTCGGCGACGCCATCGCCGTGTTCACACTCCCGGCCATGGCCGGGCTGGCCGTTGTGACCGAGTGGAACGAGCGGCTGCTGCGCCGACGGGACCGACCGGCTCGTCGGCGGCTGTGAACGCGCCCTCACTTGTCGAGACGAAGCTCCAACCTCCTCGCCGGCGTCGTGACATGATGCGACGAACCCGCCTCACCGAGCGTCTGGCGAATGCGGAACCCGCTGCGGTGGTGTTGGTGTCGGCTCCGCCAGCAAAGGCCCCGCGCTCCGCTCAGGTAAGCAGTTGGCCCGAGTGGAGCAGGTCACGAAGGTATGCGACGAACCGGGCCGTCGGTGCGCCGTCGGTAATCCGGTGGTCGACGGTGACCGTCAGATCCATGACGTCGCGAGTGGCGACCTCATTGTCGACCACTCTGGGTTGGGGTGAAATGCCGCCGACCACGACACCCAGCGTCGACAGTGTCGGTGCTGCGATGCCGAAACCGCCTCCGCCTCCGAACATGCCGACCGCGGTGAGCGAGACGGAACCGGTTCGGCGTCGGAGACGGACCGAACGGCTCGCCAGCCAGTAGCCGAACCGCACCAGCCCCGGAACGGCTGCAACCGAGGGCAGCCCTCGGCTGAGCAGCTTTCGAGCCGGAACGGCATCCGGGTTCTCCACGACGGCACGGATCTCGTTGCTGATCTCGGTGACCGATCGTGCGTCGGCATCGACGATGAGGTGGGCGAGCGGGAACACGCCGTCCGGGGTCGTCACCTCGAGCAGTGTTGCGATGTCGACGTGGCGGTGGAGCACGAGTCGACCCCTCCAATCGCGGTAGCCGTGAACCTCGGGATGGGCGGCGGCGGCCCGTCCGACACAGGCGGCCACGAAGGCCGTCATCGACAGCGGCGGATCGTGGGCCGACAGGCGCTGTCGCACATCGGTGATGTCCACATCGAACAGGCCGTGTATGGGAACCTGGCGTCGACCGACCCGCAGGGCCTCGGTGACGAGCCGCCGACTCCGCGGGATCCGATGTATTTCCACCGATCGCATGCCATCCATTGAGCAGCGCGCCGGCGGAGGGCGCTAGGGGCCAAGGTCCACGGCGTTGCGCATCCGACACTGCGGCGCAGGACGGCGGGACTTACGCCTCTGGGCACCAAGCGCCCCATCGTCGAGAGTGATGACAAGATCGAATCGAACCAGCACTCCTAGAAGGGAGGACACATCATGATTGCCACCGACGATCGCCGAGAGGCAGCCGTCAAGCGGCTCAAGGCGAAGCGTGACTTCCGCGTCCATGTCGCCGTCTACCTCGTCGTCAACGGATTTCTGGTCCTGATCTGGGCGCTCTCGAGCGGCGGATACTTCTGGCCCATCTGGCCGATGGCCGGCTGGGGTATCGGCCTCGCACTCAACGCATTCGTCATCTTCTTCCAGAAGCCGATCAGCGAGGACGAGATCCGGGCCGAGATGCGACGCGAGGGGTCTCCGGAACCGCCGGCCCTTTGACGGAGCGGCAGATCTCCGCATAACAAGGGTCGAACCGGCTTGGGCCGGTTTGGCCTGCGACCAGAAATGAGGACGAGCCGGCTCCGCCCCCAGTTAGGCTTCGATGGTGGCGATGATCGAAGCCGAAGGTCTGGAAAAGCGGTTTGGTGACACCGAGGCGCTGGCGGGATTGGGTTTGTCCGTGCCCGAGGGACAGGTCCTCGGCCTGCTTGGGCCCAACGGTGCCGGAAAGACCACCGCCGTGCGCATACTCACCACCCTGCTGAAGCCCGA
>JBFHEP010000215.1:0-7506 GCA_041584095.1 Acidimicrobiales bacterium
CAGTACTGCGATCGCCACGGCGCCTCCCGCTGTCGCCAGCGTCAGCGCCACCACCCCGACGCGCCGGCGAGCGGTGGACGCGGCCGGGTCTGCCGAGCGATGTCGGGGTGCGGCCAACGCCGCCGCGCCCGCCGCCAAGGTCAACAGCAACACGCCGAGACGGGCGACAACGAACATGGAGCGATCCTACTGTTGTCCGAACAATCGATGACGGCGGGCCCACCTCGTGACCGACCGCAGGATCGAGGGTCCCGTGGCCGTAACTCGCCTTCATCTCCGCGCTGATTGCGGCAAACTGGGTTCGTGTCGCTCACCTCACGCAAACTGACCGGACTACTCGCCGACGCCGAGCGGCGGCGCGTCGTCGCCGCCATGATCCTCGGTGCCACCGGCCTGGACGAGATCGTCTCGAAGGCAGCCGTGGCCGAGCGGGACGCCGTGATGGCGCTCGAACGCCTCAGCAAGGCGGGGCTGGTCGAGTCGACCGACGACGGCTCGTACCTTCTGCTCGAGCAGGCGTTTCAGATGGCGGCTCGAGCCGAGGCCGAGCCGAATCCGGCGTCTCGGTTTCCGTCGCGGCCGCCGAAGGAGCGAAAGATCCTCGATCAGGCCTATCGGGACGGTCGGTTGATCCGACTACCGGCGAAACGGTCGCAGCGGGTCGTCGTGCTCGACGAACTGGTCCAGCGGTTCGAGCCGGGGGAGCGCTACACCGAGCGGCAGGTCAACGCCCGGCTGTCGAATTCCGAGATCGACGTGGCCACACTGCGGCGCAATCTGGTCGACTACGGCATGCTCGATCGAGCCGACGGTGCCTACTGGCGCTCCGGCGGATCGTTCGGCATCGATTGAGGCCGGGCTACAGCTCGACCTTCCGGTAGTACTGCTCGGCGCCCTTCCTCCGGATGTCGCTCAGCCAATCGGACTCATACGGCCAGTCCCGGCCCTCGACCGGACCCTGCCAGAGGCGGGCCATCGGGTTGTCGCGATCGCCCTCGATGCTCCACGCCTGGCGCTTGTAGGTCCAGTTGTCGGGGGCCAGACGGTGGGCGTGACGGAAGTGCTCGACCGCCTTTGCGTGATCGCCGGTTCGCTCGAAGTGTTCGGCCAGGGAGAAGTGGGCGGCCGCCGTGGAGGTGAACGAGTCGCGGGATCCGGATCGGGCGATGACCTCGTCGGCCGGGAGCACGTGACGGCTCGCGGCACCGTTTGCGGCCCAGTCCCGGACAGCGTCGGCATAGCTCTCTGCCGTCCAGGCCTTGATGTTCGAGGCTTCGGCCATGATGTCGCGCAGCCGCTGTGGTGTCCCGTCGGGGAGTGGGCGACCGCCCGGTTTTCGGGGTTCCGGCCAGGCCGGCTCGGCCGGCCGGACGATCATCCCGGCCTCGTCGATCCAGACGGCGTTCGGGATGTTCACGATTCCAAACGCTTCGTCGACGATGTGCGCGGTGTCGAGCAGGGTCGGATGCTCGGACTGAGCAGCCTCGACGTAGGGCCGGCCGGGTTCGGGCCCCAGCGTTTCCAGGCAGACGGTGACGATCTCGACTCCCTGCGGGTACACCTCGGTGCGCAACGCCTGCCACCCGGGCAGGTCACGGGCGCAGCCTCAATAGGGAGCCCAGGCGACCAGCACCACCTTGGTGCCGCGGAGCGAGCCGAGCCGGAACGGGTGGCCGTCGAAGTCGGGAAGTTCGAGATCCGGCGCCTCGGTCGTGACGAGCACCCGACCGCCGGGTGACGCCGGCCCGACCGCGAGTAGACCCGACTCCTCGTCGGACACGAGGCCCATGCCCAGCCGCTCGGTCACCGTGGCGAGGTCGACGGTTCCGTCGACGACCGAATCGGCCGGGAGCGGGATGCATACGTCGCCCCGGCATGCCCCCTGCGGTTCGAGCTCCCAGCCAGTGGCCTGGGCGAACTCGTCGACGGTCGGCGAGGCGGAGGACAGCAACATGCCCGTAAGTTAGCACGAGCGAAATCTCTGAGCCGCCTCCGGCATTGTTGGACGGGAAGGCCGCAGCCATCGCAGGGTAAGGTTGGATGGGAGGAAGGGAGATCGTATGGCCAAGCCGAGCTACGAGGGGCCGGCCGAGGCACTGGAGCGCTACGAGGCCCTGGTGGCCACCAACCCCGACGTCGAACGTAAGGGGGCAAAGAACCCGTACACGTCCCGGAACGGCCACATGTTCAGCTTCCTGGGGCCCGACGGAACGATGGCGCTCCGTCTCCCCGACGATCGTTACCAGGAGTTTCTCGCCACCTACGACTCCGGGCCGGTCGAATCCTACGGTGCGGTGATGAGAGGCTACGTGTCGGTACCGGACGATCTGCTGACCGACGCCGACGCCTTGAAGCCGTGGTTTGACGCCAGTCATGAGTGGATCGGCACCCTCAAACCGAAGCCCACGAAGAAGCCGGTTGGGAAGAGGTCGACGAAGTCGGCAAAGAAACGGTCCGACAAGAGGAAGTAGAGAACCTCCTAGGACGGCAGCGTGAGCACCGAGCCCCCCCGATTGGCCCGCAAGACGTTGGTGCGCTGGATGAAACCCCGGGCATCGGGGTCGACGAACGAGTTGGTGTTGCCGCACCCGCCGTCGGCGAAGCCCTGGTAGTTGGTGCGAACGCTGAGTGCTCGCACTTCGCCACCGCCGGCGAGGTCGGCCGAGAGGTTCGTCCAGCGCACCGTCGTCGCGGGGTGATCACAGTCGGCGAACACCTCGCTCCACACCATCGGCCGGACAAGGGTGTCGGCGTCGACATACAGATCTCGGATCACGGTCTCGGCGCCGGTACTCAAATCGGCCACGGTGCCCCGCCACCGACCCTCACCGGCTCGAAAGACCCGCAGCCGGTACGGTACTCCAGCCCGCCACCGGTAATCGCGGGTGTTGACGTTGTCGAGAGCCGATGGAAGCTCAGAGATGGAGCCGTCGAGCTCGCCCCGGCCGTGCGGGTGGTAGCCGCCCCAATTGACCGCCCCACCTCCTGGATGGCTCGGGTGATGCTGCAGGCCGATGTGGGCGCCACCCCGGTCAATCCCGCCGTTCGCGAAGTTGACCTGCAGCGCCCAGAAATAGAGTTTGTCGACGCCCGGCGGTTCCAGCACCGTCAGATCGGCCCGCACCTCGCGCAACGGGTGGGGCGGTATCTCCCAGAACAGATGCATCGACGAGGCGCCGTTGGACGATGTCGGCGGACCGGTGACCCGTTGGTAGTTCGGAACGCCTGCCAGAAAGCGGCGTAGAAAGGAGGCCACCATCGCTTCACTCTAGACCCGGCTCACCGCTCGGATTCGCCGCTACGCTGCGACGAATGGACCGACCTCCTCCCGATCCGGCAAAACTGCTCTCGCACTGGATGGAATGGGAACGGGGCGACACCACGCCCGGTGAGGTCATGAAGAATCTGAAGCACGGCGGCCTGCGCGACATCCTCGAACAGCTGGTCGGCGGGCAGAAGGCCGACGGCTGATCGTCTGGTGACGGGGAGGGCGTTCCATCGTATGGGCGGCGCCACGTGGCCCGGCTGAGCCTGGCCCGGGCCCGCCGAATCGCGCTCGCCGCTCAGGGCTTCACCGATCCCCGGCCTCGATCGGCGCCGACCGTACGCCAGTTCCGACGGGCCATGGGCCGGATGTCGGCCCTACAGCTCGACTCGGTCAACGCGTTGTGCCGCAGCCACTATCTGCCGATGCTGGCCCGGCTCGGCCCCTTCGATCGGGAGAAGCTCGACACCTACCTGTACCGGTCGGGTGAGCACTTCGAGCTGTACACCCACGAGGCGGCCATCATCAGCCAGGATCTGCAGCCGCACATGCGCTATCGGGCCCGCCAACCCCGATGGAAGGCGGGCCTGCAGCTGGAGAAGGAGCTGCCGGGGTATGTCGACGCCGTGTTCGACGAGGTGTCGGAGCGGGGTCCGCTGTCGATCAAGGACCTCAGCGACCCCGGCGATCGTTCCGGCCCGTGGTGGGGACAGTCGAAGGGAAAGGTGGCGCTCGACTGGTTGTACTACACCGGGCGCCTGTCGATCCGGGAACGAACCCCGATGTTCGTGACCGTCTACGACCGCCCCGAAAATGTGATCCGCCCCGACGTCCTGGCCCGCCCCGAGGTCGAGATGCGGGACTCGCTGAAACACCAGGTGGCGCTGGGAGCTCGTAGCCACGGAATCGGCACCGACAAGGATCTGGCCGACTACTTCCGCCTCAAGGTCACCGAGATCCGGCCGCTCCTGGCCGAACTGGTGGCCGCCGGCGTGCTGGAACGAGTCGACGTCGAGGGCTGGAGTGAGGGCCTGTACCTCCACACCGAGGCAGGTCGGCCTCGCAAGATCACCACACGGGCGCTCCTCAGCCCGTTCGATCCGGTGGTATGGTTCCGGCCTCGAGCCGAAGCCCTGTTCGATTTCCACTACCGCATCGAGATCTACACACCGGAACCGAAGCGGGTCTACGGCTACTACGTGTTGCCGTTCCTCCTCGACGACGAACTGGTTGGCCGCGTCGACCTGAAAGCGGACCGAAAACGCAGGCTTCTGCTGGTCAAAGGGGCCTATCTGGAGGAACGAGTCGTCGAGCCGGTGAAACGGCAGCGCGTGGCCGCCGAGTTGTGGTCCGCCCTCGACGAGATGGCCGAGTGGCTGGACCTCGACGACGTCAGCGTCGCCGACAAGGGTGATCTGGCGCCGCTGCTACGTCGCTCCCGATGAATCGGTGACCCGCCAGGGTCGATTCAGGTTCTCGCTCCTACCGCATCACGATCACCGGCGTGCCATTGGGCAGCATGCCCGGCAGGTACCCGGCGATGTGCATCGGCACCCGGATGCAGCCGTGGCTGGCCGGATAGGACGGGACCGAACGCGAACCGTGAAGTGCGATTCCGCTGGAGGTGATGTAGAGCGGGTTGTACATGCCGCCAAGACCGAGACTCGACTGGTGCCACCCGCTGATCCGGCGGAAGATGGTGAAGCTGCCGACCGGTGTGATCGACCGACCGCTGTAGCGGCCCTGTCGCCACGGAATTCCATTGCCGCTGGAAATGTGACTGACCAGCACCGGAACGCTTCGTCCCGGGTCGTACACCTTCATCAGCTGCTGCGAGAGATCGATCTCGACCCAGCGGCGGCTGTGGCTGGTGGTCGGGCCGCCGATCGTGCCGTTGAGCACGCGCTGGAGCGCTGCTTCGTCGTCGGCACCCCACTGCCCGTTCATGGCGATGCCGGCCAGCTTCTCCAGCGACCAGACGGCGTTCTTGGTTTTCGTGCCGTAGACTCCGTCGATCGGACCGGGATCGAACGGGCCGTCGGCCAGGGCTCGCTGGGCATCGCGGAGCGACGTGACGCGGCCGACGTCATCGGTACCGGAAGCCGGGGCGGAGGGGGTGGCGCCCGGCTGGTGGTTGCGAAGCGCCTCGATGGTTGCGGCGTCGACCCGGCCGGTGACGGCGATGCCGACGTGACGCTGGAAGGCTTCGAGGCCTGCTCTCGTGCGACGGCCGTAGAGACCGTCGACCGGGCCGGGATCAAAACCTGCGTCGGTCAGCCGTTGCTGGGCCTCCCGGGTCGACATGACGGTCGACGGGGAACCGGCGTCGGAGACGACGGGCGGTGTGTACGACCCCAGCTTTCCGGCGGTTACCGAGTCGTAGACACCGGTCGGGCTCAGGCCGACGGCGGTCTGGAACGAGGTCAGCGCACCCTGGGTCAAGCGGCCGAAGATTCCGTCGACCACACCGGGTGAGAAGCCGGCCGCGGCCAATCTCGTCTGCAGCTCCCTCACGGCGTCGCCCCGGTCGCCCCGCTTGGCTATGACGTTGACGGCAGCCGTCTCCGTCGCCACTTCCGCCGATGGGTCGGCGGCGCCGGCACCGGAAGTACCGGCACCGGAAGTACCGGCTGTATGGCCGTCATCGACCGCGGCGGCGCCGGCATCGGCGGTCGACTCGTCCGCTGCTGGGGCAGTTGTCGTCGTGGTCTCGTCGACGCTCTGAGCCGCCACCGGAACTCCTGCCACCGCACCCAGCAAGCCGAAGGTGGCAACCACTGCTGCTGCAAGTCTGCGGCTCATCGGTCCGGTCCTTTGGCTCCCGGCGTCGACCACGACACCGACTGCCCGTTCGCCTGTCCATGATTGTCCTACCGGACGGTCGTCTTGTACAGGTGCGAAGGTCCCGAAGTCCACTGAAGAAACCACGGAGACTCCGACCGGCGAGTTAGTCTGGGTTGTTTCGGGCAACGGAGGTTGCGAATGGCAGAGGTTGACATCGGAATGGGCAAATCGGGCCGCCGGGCATACAGCCTCGACGACCTGGTGCTGCTGCCGGGCCGTCGAACCCGCGACGCGGACGGCGTCGACCTGTCGTGGCAGATCGACGCCTACAAACTCGACCTTCCGTTCATGGCAACCGCCATGGACTCGGTCACCAGCCCGGCCACCGCCATCACCATGGGCCGTCTCGGCGGCATGGCCATCCTCGATCTCGAAGGCATCTGGACCCGCCACGACAACGCCGACGAGCTCCTCGCCGAGCTGGCCCGCCTCGACGGGGCCCACGCCCTCAAGCGCATGCGGGAGCTGTACGGCGCTCCGATCCAGCCGGATCTGATCACCAAACGTATCGCCGAGATCCACGCCGGCGGGGTGCTGGCCGCCGGGGCTGTTTCTCCGCGCCACGTGGCCGGCATGGCGCCCCTCCTGCTCAGAGCCGAACTCGATCTCCTGGTTATCCGCGGCACCGTCATCTCGGCAGAGCACATCACCGAGGGCGAGTCGCTCAACCTCAAGCGGTTCGTCCGTGAACTGGAGACGCCGGTCATCGTGGGCGGGTGCGCTGGTTATCAGTCGGCGTTGCATCTGATGCGAACCGGAGCGGCCGGCGTGCTGGTCGGGGTCGACAGCGGATCGTCGGCTGCGGCGGGCGACGTCACCGGCGTCGGCTCGCGCATGGCCACCGCCATCGCCGACGTCAGGGCGGCCCGTATGCGTCACCTCGATGAGACCGGCGTGTACGTGCACGTCATCGCCGATGGCGGTATGCGCAGTGGCGGTCACATCGCAAGGGCCATGGCATGCGGCGCCGACGGGGTGTTCCTCGGCTCGGCGCTGGCTGCGGCGCACGAAGCCCCCGGTCGAGGCTGGCATTGGGGCACCACCGCCGTCCATCCCACGCTGCCGCAGGGTCACCGGATCCGGGTCGAGCAGGTGGGCACGCTCGAGGAACTCCTTGTCGGTCCCGCATCGTCGGCCGACGGGCGCCTCAACATATTCGGCGCGCTTCGCCAGTCGATGGCGACGCTCGGGTTCGGCAACACCAAAGATCTGCAGAAGGCGGAAGTGCTCGTTCGATCGGGCGGCCAATGAGCGCTCGAAGTCGTCGCGCCGCCGTCGGTTCGACAGCCTCCGCCGCCGTGCATCCGACGGCCTCCGCCGCCGTGCATCCGACGGCCTCCGCCGCCGTGCATCCGACGGCCTCCGCCGCCGTGCATCCGACGGCCGCCGCCACACCC
>JBFHEP010000216.1:0-7476 GCA_041584095.1 Acidimicrobiales bacterium
GAAACGAGGTGGGTGCCATCTTCGTCGACCCCGACCGTCAAGGAGAAGGCATCGGCCGAGCGCTGATGGACGATGCCCGTGACCGTCGGCCGTATCTCGAACTCAACGTCTTCGAGGCCAACTCCACAGGTCGCCGATTCTACGACGCCTACGGATTCGAGTACGTCGACACGCACCTGCACGAGGCAAGTGGCGAAACAGAGCTGCGTCTCCGCCTGGATTGACCACCGACTCGATCCAGCGCTAACCGTCCGGCCCGGCCCGATAGGTCGACTCGAGCTGCGGAAGCAAAGACCCCGCCAAGGCGAAACGCCTGTGGGACCTGTCCATCGAAATGACCGGCATCGATCCGGAACTCTGAGACCGAGTCAGATGCACTACCCACTTCCGCCGTGGTCGAAAATCGGGGGATGATGAACGAGTTCGAGGTCGCCGCCATGATTGCGGAAGAGACTGGCATTTCACCGTGGTGGCCGGCGGCTGAGGCATCATCCCGTTGGGTCAGGGTCGGGCTCAACGCCAAGACGGTGGCAGACAGCCGACGCACACAGCTGCTCGTGCAGTACGGGCCGCCGCCGATGCTGCCGACCTACTTCTTTCCCATCGAGGACATCGACTCGTCTGCGCTCGTGAACAAACAGACTCGTGATGACGGGTCGCACCAATGGGACGTCGAAATCGATGGCGTCCGGGTCGTCGGCGGCGCTTGGACCCATCCACGTACCGACGGCCCACTCGCATCCCTGCGCGACTTGGTCACCTTCACCTGGATGGGTGCGCTCGATTGGTTCGAAGAGGACGACCCCGTGTTTGCTCACGCCCGTGATCCCCACAAACGAGTGGACGTGGCCCCCAGCTCGCGCCACGTTCAAGTGGTGGTTCGCGATCAGCTCGTGGCCGAATCAGCCAACCCGACGCTGCTCTTCGAGACGACTCTCCCGCCCCGCTATTACCTACCGCAGTCTGATGTCCGTATGGACCTCCTCGTCACAAGCGACACCGTGACACAGTGTCCGTACAAGGGCACCGCTCGATATTGGTCTCTCGCAATTGGCGATGAACAGCTGGCCGATATCGCATGGAGCTATCCCACGCCGGTACCGGAGAATCCCCGAATCAAAGACCTCGTCTGCTTTTTCAACGAGCGAGTGGAACTCATCGTCGACGGACAGCATCTCGAGCGCCCTCTTACTCCATGGTCGTGAGTCAGGGTCGCTAGTCGCACACTCCGTCGTCTGAGATCCCACTCGGCTGTGAAGAAGGTTGCGGGTGTGGCGGCCCGGGTGGAGTCGGGCGGATTACCGGATGGCCCACAACCAGCAATCGGTAGTGTCGACAAGACGAGGTTTGCCTGTGAGCCCGAACGGAGATTTGAACTCCGGACCTACGCATTACGAATGCGGCGCTCTACCAACTGAGCTATTCGGGCAGGGCCACCATCGTAGCGCTTCCGATTTCGGGCGAGACGCGATTTCGGCGCCCGGATGACGCTCAGCCGAGCAGGAACTGGGCGAGAAGTCCACCGACCAGCGCGACCACGAACACGTACCCGACGAACACTGCAACAGCAGCCTTGGAGAACAGTTTCGCCAAGACGACGAACTCGGGGATGTTGGCCCCCGCACCCGAGAT
Source organism: Acidimicrobiales bacterium (assembly GCA_041584095.1). Lineage (GTDB taxonomy): Bacteria > Actinomycetota > Acidimicrobiia > Acidimicrobiales > SZUA-35 > JAHELU01. Next base: position 1,633 of record JBFHEP010000216.1, read on the forward strand.
CGTGAGGGCGACGATTGCGCCGACACCGACTCCGGCCTGGCCGAGTGAGTGGGCGATCGGCACGAACAGGCTGGTGCTGAAATACAACGGTGTGCCGAGGGCGGCGGCCAACGGGATCGACCACTGAGCGCCGTCACCGGCGATGGCCGCCACGTCCTCCGGCTGCACCAGCGACTCGATGGCCAGACCGATCACCACCCCGACCACCAGCAGCGCACCGACGGACCGCAGAAGCGTCGTCGATGCCCGGGCGGCGCCTCGGACCTCGGTCGACAGACCGGCCCAGGCGGAGGGATCCTCGCCGCCACCGCAGTCGGCTTCGGCAACACTCGACGGCGGTGTCGCCACCGCGCACCCTTCGTCGGAACGTTCGATCGACCCGAGACCCTCCAGCGACAACTCCACGCCCAAACTCTGCGCCACCAGCGCCAGCGTCATCGCCCCGAGGAACGCCACGACCGTGTACAGCGACGCCGCCGGAAAGCCGACGATGATGACCAACGCACCGAACAGCACCGGGTCGAGAACCGGGGCAGCGCTGACGAAGGCCACGTAGCCGGCCGACGGCACCCCGGCCTGACGCAGCCCGACAAGCATGGGTATCGCCGAGTAGGTGCAGAACGGTGTGGCGAACCCGACTGCAATTCCTTTGAGCGCCGCAGTCACCGGGGCTCCGCCCATCCACCGACGTACCCGCTCCGGACCGAAGCGGCGCTGGACCAGATGGACCGCGAACGACACGACGAGAAACAGCACCAACAGCTCGGCCAGGAGCCAACCGGCGTCGACCATCACCAGACCCGATTCCCGGTCGCCGGCCGTCAAGGCCGACCCATGATCGCGGCCGCCGCTTCGGGTAGAGCCGACATGCAGGCTTCGTTGACGGTGACCAGGGTTCGCACCCCGTCGGGTTCGGTGAAGACGAATCGGTCGTCGGCCAGGAGCTGAAGATGTCGGGACACCGTCGACTGGCTCTTGCCGATCACATCGACGATCTCACCGACCGTGACGGGCCCGTGGGCGCTGGCAACGAGATTGAGAATACGAATACGTGTGCCGTCGGAGAGGCACCGGAACCAGGTTGCATACTCGTCGGCGTCGGCCTCGCTGAGCATCTCGTGGTGTTTCATCGTTAATCGACGATAAACGATGAATATAGGAGCTGCAACCCTCGATCGGCATGACAAACGTCACGAATGAGCGCGGCCGGCGAGCAACGAGCCGGCGGCTGGCGAACAATCGACAAGATTCCGAGATCTTGCGCACCGTTAGACGGTCAGCTCGCTAGCATCCGTGGGGCTGGCCGCGCGTAGCACGGTCGCGCGATTCAGGCGAACAGACGGGGCGACCATGTCGGTGCCCATGTGGCGACGCTTGGGCATCGGCGAACGAGAGGGAAGTCCGTGTCGATTCAAGAGCATGTAGATCCTCGATGGTTCCGAACCGTCCAGGTAACGCCGATCGACATATCGCGGGTCAGAGCCGCCCGAGCGGCATTCACCTGCCGACGGGTTCCCTTCGACGCTGTTCAACACGACTGGAGCGATCTGGCCCTGATCGCCGGCCCGATGCGGCCCCGCAGCGGCGACATCGTCCTTGCCGAGGTGACCCGCCTCGGACACCACCGCCGAATTGAGCTGAAGAACGGGCGTCGGCCCTACATGCGGGAAGGTGAGGAGATCATCGTCGCCTACGGCGATCGCTACGCCCCGGACCAGTTCGAGTCGACCATCCCCCTCGATCTGCGCCTCACGAACCTGTCCGCCGGCGGCGGCGTGGCCGCCACCGTGATCAACCGACACAGCTCCACCCGTCGACCGACCGAGATCCAGCCGATCGGGCTGGTGGGGCGATGCGACGGAACGCCGTACAACCTGGCCGACTTCGCCCTGCCCGAGATCCCGCGGCCACCCGATCGGCCACCGGTCATCGCCGTTTTCGGAACCTCCATGAACGCGGGCAAGACCACCGCCGTGGCCTCGCTCATCGAGGGCCTCGTCGCCGCCGGTCACAACCCGGGTGGAACAAAGGTCACCGGAACAGGATCCGGCGGCGACTACTGGTCGATGGTCGATGCCGGCGCCGCGACGGTGCTGGACTTCACCGACGCCGGCTACGCCTCGACCTATCGCCTGCCTCTCGTGGTGGTCGAGCAGATCATGGCCCAGCTGATAGACCGTCTTGCTCTCGCCGGCTGCTCGTCGATCGTGGTCGAGGTGGCGGACGGGATCTTCCAGCAGGAAACGGCGGCCCTGTTGCGCAGCCCGATGTTCGACCGGTACATCGACGGCGTTCTCTTCGCCGCCGGCGATGCGGTCGGCGCCGTCGGCGGATCCCAGTTGATGGATCGCTACGGCGTGCCGCTGCTGGCCATTTCCGGGGCCTGCACCGCCTCGCCGCTGGCCATTCGGGAGATTGCGCAGCACAGTTCCGTTCCGGTGCTGACCAAGCCGGAGCTGAGCTCGGCTGAGCCTGCCGATCAACTCCTCAGGCGGGCCGTCGAGAACCGATGGCTCATGGAACACGGGACGGAGGTGGCCGACATGAGTAGGCCACCGGTCGTCGCCCAGCCCTAGGACACCGCTGTGGACTCCGATCACGTATCACCGCACCCTCCCGAGGTGTCATCAACCGATCAGGTCGATGTCGACCCCGAATCCGGCCTCGAAGCCGGATGGGGGCAGGCCAACGCGGCGTTGGTGGAGGGATACGACGGTCCCGCCGCGCTCGACGCCGAGCTGCCACTTCCGAAGTCACACCTGGCTGCACTCATCCTCATCGGGCTTCTGCGAGCGGTCGCCACCGCCGGTGGGCTTCTGCTGATCCGGGCCATCGTCGACCATCTCACGTCCGAGCGGCCACCGATGACGGTAATGCCCGTGGTCTGGTGGTTCATCGCCGTGTCGGCCGCCATCGCCGTGGCTCAAGGTCTGGAATACACCGTGTCGGAGCGAATTGGTTACGCGCAGGTGGCCCGTGTCCGCATGGTGCTGCACGCCCATCTGCTCAACCTTCCCGTGCCCAAGGTTCAGCGGTCGTCCCAGGGGGCGATCCTTCTCCGGTTCACCGGCGATCTGTCGACGCTGCGCACCTGGACCAGTCGAGGTCTGGCCCGGGGAATCGTCGGGTCGATGACCCTGGTGTTCGGCATGGCCGTCCTGGTCTATGTCAACTGGACGATCGCCCTGGCCGCCCTCGGAATGCTGCTGCTGGCCACGTCGGCCTCGATCATGTGGGGCTATCACGTGCATCGGGCGACCCGTGCAGTGCGCTGGCGTCGCTCACTGCTGGCCAGCAACGTGGCCGAGCAGATAAGGTCGCTGGCCGTGGTCCAGTCGTTCGGTCGGGCGGCGGGCGAACATCAGCGGATCGGGCGGCAAAACGTCGATCTGTTGGCGGCGCTCGGGCGGGCGGCGAACGCACGGGGCATGCTGCGGTTCCTTTCGGCGGCCGGTGGTTACCTGGCCACGTGTTCGGTGCTCGTCGTCGGCGTGCTGCTGCTGTCGCGCGGCCGGATCACCGTGGGCGGGCTGGTGGCGGCGCTGTTGGCCGTTCGCCAGTTGCGAGGTCCGGTTCAAACACTCGGCAGGGCCCACGAGTACTGGCAAGCGGCCCGGGTGTCGAAACGCAAGCTGCGCGACTACATGGAGCGCTCCGCCCGGCCCGACGTGGGTCTCACCCTGGAACCGCTGCGGCCCCGCCGAGGCCGGATCGAGTTTCGCGATGTCTCGGTCGACGGGGTTCTCGAGGACATCAACCTGACCATCGAGGCGGGAACGATCACGGCGATCACAGGCCCGAACGGTGCCGGCAAATCCACGCTGCTTTCGCTGCTGATCCGAGCCAACGAGCCCGACCGTGGATCCATCGTTGTCGACGATCAGGAGCTTGCCGACACGAGCGCCCGGTCGTGTGTTCGCAACATCGGCATCATGAGCCCGGACCTCCCACTCATGAGCGGCACCATCCGTCGCAACCTGGTCTACCGGCGGCACAAGGCCACCGATGAGCAACTCCGGTCCGCCATCATGGCGTGCCGCATCGACGAGATCCTCGACACGTTGGACGGGGGCCTCGATGGTTGGGTGACCGAAGGAGGTAGCAACCTGCCCGCCGGGCACCGGCAACGCATCGCTTTGGCCCGGGCCATCGTCGGCAATCCCCGCATCCTGCTGCTCGACGAACCAACGAGCAACATGGACGCGGCTTCGAAGGAGGTGTTCCGCCGCTTCCTGTGGCGCTACGGCGGCACCGTGGTGCTGGTCACCCACGATCCGCAGGAGACGGCCATGGCCGACAAGGTTCTCATGCTGGAACAAGGACGGATCGTCGGGTCGATGACCGGTGAAGAGGCGCGCCAACGCAATCGGGTCGACGCTCGACGACATGGAGTTCGCTGATGTCGACCGTGAAGTCTCCCGAGCACCGACCGGCGCCTAGCGGTGTCATCGCCCGAAAGCGGCGTCCGTTCGGTGACCAACGCGATCAGGATCGAGAGCTGACCGACTCTGGAAGCCGTCGAGCGCCCGGCCGCCGAGGACGGACCCTACGGCTTTCGCTTGCGGTAGCGGCCCTGGCGGGGTTGACCCTGCTGGGCGCCGGTTTCGCGGTCTACGGAACACCGGTCGACGATCCGACGGTCGGGGCCCCGCTGATCACCGTGGACGGAGACACCGTGGCCCTCTCGATGGTCGGCGACACCCTGCTCGGTGACGCCGCGCAACCCCTCATCGACCGACTGGGCGGCTCGTGGGTTGGAAAGTATGTCGACCCATTCCCGCCCGGTGACGTGGTGGTGGCGAACCTGGAAGGGCCGATCACCGATCGAACGGAGTCCTTCGATCCAACTCAACGATGGTCGTACAACGCCGACCCGGCTGTGGCTCAGGCCCTGGCCGATCTCGGAGTCGACGTCGTCTCGCTGGCCAACAATCATGCCTTCGACCGCGGTCCCGAGGGGCTGGCCGACACGATGACCAACGCCGCGGCGGCTGATGTGTTCACGATCGGTGCCGGGTCGACCGCCGCCGATGCCCGCCTTCCGCTGCTCGTCCGCTCCGACGCCATGACGGTGGCCGTGGCGGCCTTCGGCGACAGTGGCGGGGTGGAGACGGCGACCGCGGAGCGCCCCGGCCTACGTCGAGCGTCGGCCGCCAACTTCTTGGCCGACCTGGAGCTCGCCCACGCCGCCGGAGCCGACCGGGTCATCGCCTTCGTCCACTGGGGTGACAACTACGCCGACATCGATGACCGCCAGCGGGCCCTGGCCCGGTCGTTGGTCGACGCGGGCTACGACCTCGTGATCGGTCACGGCTCCCACACGGTTCAGCCGATCGAGTACATCGACGGGGTGCCGGTCGTATTCTCGCTGGGGAACTGGATCTTCGGCACCCCCGGTCGGTTCACCGGGGATTACCCCGGCTACGGTCTCGTGGTGCGGGCGGTGCTCGACGCCGACGATCTCGCCCTCGAGGTGCGGTGCATGGTCACCGACAACGAGATCGTCATCTATCAGCCCCGGCCCTGCTCACAGACGCAAGCCGAGCGTGTCATCGGCGGGCTGCACCCGTCGATGCGTATGCTCGACGGGGTCGGCCACCTTGGTGTCGACTGAACTCAGGGATTGAACAAGACCTTGGCCGCGAACGGGGCCATGTCGTGGTTGGAGTGGGCCACACCGGGCACGATGTGGAGCGTCCAGCTGAGTTCGACCCCTGCGTCGCCGGCCGCCACCTTCGCCTGGTCGTAGAAATGAATGGCCCGCTCATAGCGGGAGCGGCCCTGTTGATCGGCCCGGTCGGTTGTGCGGAGGTTGGCAGCATCCGGATCGTCGTCGTCGATGCC
>JBFHEP010000217.1:0-7445 GCA_041584095.1 Acidimicrobiales bacterium
AAGATTCCCTACTGCTGCCTCCCGTAGGAGTCTGGGCCGTGTCTCAGTCCCAGTGTGGCTGATCGTCCTCTCAGACCAGCTACCCGTCGATGCCTTGGTGAGCCGTTACCTCACCAACTAGCTGATAGGCCGCGAGACCCTCCCAAAGCGATAAATCTTTCCTCATCAGACCACTCGATCCGAAGAGGGCATTTGGTATTAGCTCGAATTTCTTCGGGTTATTCCAAACTTTGGGGCAGGTTTCTCACGTGTTACTCACCCGTTCGCCACTCACTCATATGACCCGAAGGTCGAGTTCGTTCGACTTGCATGTGTTAAGCACGCCGCCAGCGTGCGTCCTGAGCCAGGATCAAACTCTCCGTTAGAGAATCTGCCACTCACCCGGGAAGGGGTGGTGACGTAGATCCGTGTTGCCGGATCGTGGCTGCCAGGCCACATCCGGCGGTCTCACCGGTAGGAAAACCGTTGAGACCAGGCTTGGAATTGGAAGGCTTGGGAGCCTTCCTTTTTGTGACGGGACGTCTCTGCCGAACCTCGGACCCGAAGGCCGTTGGAACGTGGCTGCAGAAACATTCCGCACACGCTGCGTACATTCCTCTCTTCCGTTTTCAAGGAGCTGGCGAATCGGCACAACGAAGCTGTGCGGTTCAGTTCCCCACTCGAGCCGGAGGTTCGGACGAGCTAGTGGTTGTGCTCTGCGAACCGGAGTGCCGGCTTGCCGGGGGGCGTTGCCTCAGAGCGGTTCCGGCCCTGTTCGCTGCTCGAGTGACACTCGATGGGCGACGCAGCCGTGCCGTTGGGGCGAAGATCTACGTTAACCAGAATCGCGCACGAGAACAACCCTGTGCCAGTGCTTTTTCGGCGATTTCCCGATTTTTTCGACCGTCAGCCACCGAAGGGACTCGCAGCCAGCCCGCCAGAGGTCAGTCGGTGCCGAAGTCGACCAGATGAACCGACCTCTTGCCCTTGCGGATCAGCAGGTAGCGGTCGTGTTGGAGGTCGTGGCGCGCCACGGCCGTGGCTGATCCGACTTTGGATCCGTTGACCGAGATACCGTTCTGCTTCAGTAGCCGGTTCGCCTCGCCATTGGACGCGGTGATGCCGGCCTTGACCAGCATCGGAACCAGATTATCGTCGCCGTCCAGCAGATCGCGCGGCAACGTCGTGGTGTCGATCTCGCCGGCCAGGATCTCGAAGGTCGACTCCGGCAGCCCGTCGACCTTGCCTCCACCGAACAGGACCTCCGTGGCCTCCTGGGCGCCCACGGTTGCATCGTGGCCGTGGACGATCGTGGTCAGCTCCTGAGCCAGACGTTTCTGGCCGACACGGCGATGCGGGGCCTCACAGTGGGCGGCAACGACCTCCTCGATCTCGTCAATCGAGAGGAATGTCAGCCACTTCAACAGCTTCGACAACTCGTCGTCTTCCGACTGCATCCAGGCCTGGTAGAAGCGATACGGGCTCATTCGATCGGCATTCAGCCAGACGGTCTCGCCGCCCGCCGTCTTGCCGTATTTGCTTCCATCTTTCTGCAGGAGCAGAGGCCAGGTGAGCGCGTGGGCCCTCTCCCCGGTGCGACGACGAATGAGATCGACGCCGAGCGAGATGTTGCCCCACTGGTCGGACCCACCGATCTGCATCTCGCAGCCTTCGTTCTCGAACAGCCACAGGAAGTCCTGAGCCTGAAGCAGCATGTAGGTGAACTCGGTGAAGGAGATTCCCTCGTCGCCCGCCATACGATTCCGCACCGACTCCTTGGCCACCATCTGATTGACGGTGATGTGTTTGCCGATGTCACGCAGAAAGTCGAGCAGGGGCAAACCGACGGTCCAGGCCCGGTTGTCCAACAGCTTGGCCGGATTGGCCTCGGCCTCGAAATCGACGAACTGGCGGAGGACCGGGACGATTCCGGAGAGGTTTTCGGCCAGGGCGTCGTCATCCAGCAGATTCCGCTCAGCCGACTTGCCGGAGGGGTCGCCGATCATCCCGGTTGCACCACCGGCCAGCGGGAGCGGCCGGTGGCCGGCCCGCTGGAAGCGGGAGAGCACGAGAAGACCGATGAGGTTGCCGACGTGGAGGCTCGGTGCCGTTGGATCGACACCGTAGTAGACGGTCACCGGTTCCTTCAGACGTTCGGCCAAGGCGTCGGGGTCGGTTGTGTCCTGAACGAGGCCGCGAGCGCGGAGATCTTGAAGGAGGTTGGGATCCGTCGACATACCGCCACCAGCTTAGTTTCCCGGCACCGATCCCGCTCCATGTATCGGTACAGTCGACTGGGTGCTCAGCCGAGTCGTCAAGCTCTTCGCCATCTCGACGCTGATCGCCAGCTTCGGCGTCTGGGTCTATGCGTTCTCGGGGCTGGCCGACCGGGATCCACCCGATCTTTTGCAGGATCCGTCATGGTCGCAAGCAGCCGAGGGCATCTGCGCCAGCGCCGTCTCCGACGTGGCCGCCATGCCCAGCGCACTCGATGCCCCCGACGCCCAGCGGCGATCCGAACAGGTGCTGGCAACGACCGATCGCTTCGAGACCATGATCGACCAACTCGCGGATCTGACTCCGGGCACCTCGTTCGATGATGACCTGACGGCCGCCTGGCTCGACGACTGGCGGCTCCTGCTGAACGATCGACGGCGCTACGCGAAAGCCGTGGTCGACGACCCGTCGGCCTTCTTCACGATCAGCGCGGTGGGTTCGGGGATACGGCTCGACAAGCGCATCACCCGGTTCGCCACGATCAACTCGATGCCGTCCTGTTCGACTCCGACCGACGTTTGACACGGGCCGCCGAACGAACGCCGTGAGGTGGGCGTATCGACGAAACTCGAAGCGGCGGCTCGGCCACGGAGGCGATGACCTCGATGACGTTCTTGCGGAGTTCGTCGCGATCGCCGTCGCCGACCAGCGCTCCGGACAGCAGATCCTCGAACAGCACCCAACCGAGTTGAGCGGCCGCCCAGACGGCGGCTCGAGCCCGAACATCGGGGTCGTCGGGCGTCGAGCCGAGCTGTTCGGCCATCGCCGCCAACTCGCGACGCAGAATCGGGAAGTCCTCATCCCGCTCGATGATCCCGCTTGGACTCAATTCGGCGAAGGCGACGGCTCGCACAAGACGCTCCGGCAGGTCGAGAATCGGCGACAGTCGGTCCCCGTCCTCGGACTCGATGTACTCGGCGATGAAGTCATCCCGCAGCCGGGCCAGCGCCGCATTGAGGACGACGGCCTTGGGGCCGAAATAGTGGTGGAGCAAGCCGTAGTTGACACCGGCCCGCTTGGCGATGTCGCGCCCCGAGATCGCATCGGGACCACGTTCGGCCATCAGGTCTGCGGCCGCCTCCAGCAGGGCCTCCTCGACCTCGCTTCTCCCGGCCGGCTGTTTCGGATCCTCCGTCATTCGATCGTACCCCCCACGGGAAAGCGGAGCGGAAGGGTACGGGGCCCTCGGACCTGGCCGCCGGCCCATGTGACCGCGCCAGGATCGGCGAGTTCGAACTCGGGAATTCGATCGAACCAGGTGCGGAGGGCGATGTCCATCTCCAGCCGGGCCAGGTTGGAGCCCAGGCACCGGTGGATGCCCGAGCCGAAGGCGATATGCCGGTTGCGAGCCCGATCGATTCTGATTTCGTCGGGATTTTCGAACACCTCGGGATCGCGATTGGCAGCGGGAAAGTTCATGAGGATCTTGGCGCCGGGTTCGAAGGTGACGTCGTTGTAGGTGACGGACTCGATCGCCTCCCGGCCCATCGTCACCGGCGCGTAGGCTCGGAGCATCTCCTCGATGGCGGTCGGGAACAGCTCGGCTTCCGCCGCCAGACGCCGGCGGTCTTCGGGATGGGCGCCCAGGTGCCACAGCGCCGAGCCGATCGAGCTCCACGTGGTGTCGATGCCGGCCACCAGCATGAGGTTGCAGATGCCGACGATCGTGTGGTCGGGAAGCGGCTGCCCGTCGTGTTCGGCTTGCACGAGTGCTGAAATCAGATCGTCACCCGGGTCGTTCTTGCAGCGGGCGACCTGCTCTCGAAAGAAGTCGCGGATGATGACCCGATACCTGTGTCGGGTCTCGGGTTCGAACAGGCCGAACTCGAGCACTCCCCGAACCCATTCGACGAACTCGCCGACCCGCGACTCGTCGATCCCGAGGAGGTGGGCGATGACCCGGGGCGGGATCTGCTGGGCGTAGTCGACGGCTCCGTCGGCCCTTCCAATGTCGATGAATGCGTCGATCAACTCATGACACAAGCCCTCGGTGTAGGCACGATGGGCTTCGACCGCCCGAGGCGAGAAGTGGGGCAGCAACAGGCGTCGGACCCACGTGTGCTCGGGCGGATCGCTGGAGATCGGTGGGGCGTTCGTGCCGTAATTGGTGACGTTGGGGTCGGCGGGATCGAGCGGTGGCGCGGCGATGACGAGCGGATCTCGGGACGACAGCTCCGGCACCATCTTGGCCAGCGCCTGAACATCGTGATAGCGGGTGGGGAGATAGGAACCCTGCCACCGGTCGGTGTGAGCGATCGGGCACCGTTCCCGCAGGTCGCGCCAGATAGGAGCCGGGTCGTTCACGTACGCGGGATCGAAGATGTCGTAGTCGGTGGCCCAGTTCTCAACGGGCGGTCGATCCTCCATGCTCCAACTCCTGTTCGTTCGCCTTGGCGTCGACGCCGGTCGAGAAGCCGACAGGTCGTCCGACTACCTCTCGAGTTCGACGGCGAACTCGGGGCAGTTGTCCCGGGCCAGCCTGGCCTTCTCCTCGAGTTCGGGTGGGACGGTGCCGTCGCCGATGGCGAAGGCGGTGCCGTAATCGTCGATGTCGATGAGCTCGGGAGCCAATGCGTAACATCGGTTGTGCCCCTGACACAACTGGGTGTTGACCCGTACCTTCACGGCTCCTCCCTTGTCGTCCGTTGGCCGATTGGCTAAGCGTAGGGAGGCTCGGCCCGGGCCGTCAAGTCGCCCCGCCGCCGTGCCGACGACGCTCAGTCGAAACCCGCCGCCAGGTCGAGGGCTCGCCCAGCCGCGACCTGCACGTCCCTGACGGCGCTGAACCGCGGATCGCCGCGGTCGATCCACCCCGCTCCCCTGGTCTCCGTGATGTTGACGGTGAGGTCACTGGTCGAGGCTTGGTCGCTCATGAGCGCCAGAAAGCGAAGATCGAGATGCAGGTGTTCGGGTTCGGCCGGCCGGGCTGGAATCGGGTGCACGTTGATGTCGAATGCGGGCATCAGCCATCGGAGGCCTGTGAGCCCGACCTCCTCGTCGACCTCCGTTCGGGCCACGAGCGCCAGATTCCCCTCACCGTCGGCGTGGCCGCCGGGTTGCAGCCACAAGCCCAGCTTCCGGTGGTGGATGAGCGCCACCGACTCAGTCGACGGGTCGACGACGAACGCCGACGCCGTCAGATGACCCTCGAGACACGAACGGTGCAGAGCATCCTCGTGGTCGGCGCAGAACCTGATGACCCGCTCGCGATCGGCCTCCTGCCATTCCGGCAGGAGTGCGGTCTCAAGGAACGAGACCGCCGTGCCGAGATTGCGGGGGTCGGTGTCAAACGCCGGGGAGCTGTCGTCGACGACCAGGAATCCCGTTCTGTTGGGCCGTCTTTGCTCGATGTCGGCTGAGACCACGCCACAGTTTACAGCCCTGTCGTCGGCGGCACGGGCTACTTCGGCGGCCTGGCCGCCAGAACGGGTGGGCGGGATGGATGTCAGAAGCGTCGGGAAAGATGCGGGTTGTCGGCGAGTCCGAAACGCCACGGCCGTTCGACCGCCCTGCTTATGCCGATTCGTGGGCCGACCGCCACCTCGGCGTCGCCGACCGCCCGATGGCCGTCGGGCCGTGTCAGACGAACCGGGGCCGTGTCGTCGAGCAGATCGACGCCATGGTGAGCCGACGTGATCGAGAGCGCCTGGCACAGCTTTCCGGGACCCGACGCCAGGTCCCGCTCCCGCTTGGCGGCCGGACGGGCAGCCCACATGGCGGCTACACCGGCCAGCGGCTCCACGGCCCGCACCAGCACCGCACCGGCCACCCCGTCAGGATGACAGACGACATTGGCGCACCAGTGAACGCCGTAGCTGAGGTACACGTAGAGGCGGCCGGGCGGTCCGAACATGACGCCGGTTCGGGGAGTCGGGCCACGGTGGGCATGACTGGCCGGGTCGTCGGCTCCCTCGTACGCCTCGACCTCGACGATTCTCCCTGACCGCTCTCCCACGGTCAACGTCAGCCCGAGGAGCTGGGGGGCCACCGTCGACGCCCGCCCGCAGAGCACCTCGGCAAGATCCGGCGCCGCCGGATCCGGCGAACCCGTGCGAGAGGGGTCAGCCTCCAGAGCCACGACGGGGACGGCCTCAGTCGGACGGATCGAGCGACGCCGCCAGCGTGCGCAGGCGCGATCCGGACCGTTCCATGTCGGCCTCGATCTGCTTGAATTGCTCGGCCACCGGCCCGACCCCACCGCCACCACGGCTGGCCCGCCGCGACACGGCCGCTCCCGGGGTGAACAGGAACGCCACCGAGTCGGGAAAGGCGGGGTGGCCACCGACGAGATCGGACAGCGGAACGCCGCGGCCGAGCGAATCCCGCACCAGGCCGCCGACGATGGCGTGAGCCTCCCGGAACGGCACTCCCTGCTCGACCAGGATCTCGGCCAGGTCCGTCGCCAGCGAGGTCTGGTCATCGGCGGCGGCGGCCATGGCCACGGTGTTGAACGAGGCCGTCTCCACCATTCCGCCGAAGGCGACCAGCGCCAGGCGGATCTGATCGGAGGAGTCGAACAACGGCTCCTTGTCCTCCTGCAGATCCCGGTTGTAGGCCAGCGGCAGGCCCTTCAAGGTGACCAGCAGCGACGTCAGATTGCCGACCAGGCGCCCGGCCTTACCCCTGGTCAGCTCGGCGATGTCGGGATTCTTCTTCTGGGGCATCATCGACGAGCCGGTGGCGTAGCCGTCATCCAGGGTCACGAAGCCGAATTCCTGGGACGACCACAGCACGATCTCCTCCCCCATGCGGGAGAGATGGATCCCGAGCATGGCCAGCGTGAACAGCGCCTCGGCCACGAAATCGCGATCGCTGGTCGCATCGAGCGAGTTGGTGAAGGCGCGATCGAAGCCCAGATCGACAGCGGTGGACGTCGGATCGAGGGGCAACGAGGTTCCCGCCAGTGCCCCGGCCCCGAGCGGTGAGACGTTGAGACGCTTGGCCGTGGCCAGGAGACGATCGACGTCGCGGCCGAGCGCCCAGGCGTGGGCCAGCAGATGGTGGGCCAACGGTACCGGTTGGGCCCGCTGCAGGTGGGTGTAGCCGGGTAGGTAGGCCTCGCCGGCCAGCTTCCGCATGGACTTTGCCGCGGATGTCGCACCGGTGGCCTTGCTGGATGTGGGCGGCAATCTACGGGTGGTGATGGATTCGCCGCGCACATTTGCCAAAATTGGCCTGCAATTCGATGC
>JBFHEP010000218.1:0-7434 GCA_041584095.1 Acidimicrobiales bacterium
GGGCCGGTGGCTGATTCGGCCTCGGAAACCAGCTCGATTTCCGCCCGGCGCATCGAGACGGACCCTTCCAGCCAAGGCTCGTCCAGGGAGGTTGGCTCCGCAACAATTTCCTCGGACGGCTCGAACCCGCAGGATCTGCAGGCGTTTCTACTGCAGAACGATCAACCGGTTCCCAAATCCGCCGGCATTGGTGCGTTCGGCCGGTTGCTCGGGTATGTCGGGACGATGCTCGGGATCGGTGGGCTGAGCTTCGGAGCAGTGGTGGTCCGCAACCATCGTCGAGATCTTCGCTCGGTGTTCAAGGCCGTCCGGTACGCCTCCCTCGTGGTGGTCGCCGGCACTGCCATCGACTTGGTGGCCCACCTCGCGGTAGCAAGCAAAGGCTGGTGGAACATCTTCACCGCCGGGGCCGTCCAGTCGGCCACCCTGTCGACGTTCGGGCTGGCCGTCGGCCTGCGCATAGCCGCCGGATTGCTTCTGTTCGCCACCGCGCGCCTCAGCCAGCTGCCCGTCAGTCGAAGCACGATCGGCGCGCCTCGCCGAGAGCTGGTCCTTGCCGGAGCCCCGGTGGGTGCCGCGCTTGCCGGTCTGTCGTGGGGGCCCGAGGGCGGCGGCGGGCCCGATGACGGGCGGTCCGGAGATCCATGGTCGAACAGAGGATTCCCGGATGATCTCCAACTGAGCCGATCGGTCCTGGTCGATGAGCCCGCCGACGGTGCGAAATCATCAGCGGTCGCCGATGAACGACCGATCCGGACGGCCACGCTGGCTGCGGTTGTCGTGCTTCTGGTGTCGTTCACCTTGGATGGACATACCGTGACCGAGGGCAACCGCTGGATCACCGGGGCGGTGGACATGATCCATGTTGTGGCCGCATCGATCTGGGCCGGAGGTGTTGTCGCGTTCGTCGTCGTGCTCTGGCGGCGCCATCGCCGTCGGGAGCGTCTGGGAGGGCTGGAGATGGCGCTACGGTTCTCCGTTATTGCGGGAGCTGCGTTGGCCGTGGCCGGAATTGCCGGGACGATCTTGGCTGCCATCATCCTCGACTCGGTGTCGCAGCTGTGGACCACTCCGTGGGGACGGCTGCTCGTCGCCAAGACAGCCGCAGTGGGTGCCGCCGCCTTGCTCGGTACCTACAATCACTTCGTCGTGATCCCGTGGATGAACACCCACCCGGACGACGATGGCCGTTCGGTGCGAATCCGCAACACCGCAACCGGCGAGGCGATTCTGCTGTCGGTGGTCATCATCGTCACGGCGTTTCTGGTCGGAGCGTCGTCGCAGGCGTGAAGGGTCGACTCGGAGCAGCGTGGGGGTGGGTCGCCCCTCCGATCGTTGCAGCATTGCTGATCATCGGTTGTTCCGACAATGACGCAACGGATCCAACCGCGCCCGATGCAGCAGCCGATCCCGCCGGGAGCGTGGGCGCTGATGTCTACGCCGACAGCTGCGCCTCATGCCACGGGGCGGATCTCCGAGGCACCGACAAGGGTCCGTCACAACTCTCCATCGTCTACGAACCGAACCATCACCCGGACGACGCCTATCGATCGGCCATCGCCAACGGCGCCCCGCAACACCACTGGACATTCGGCGACATGCCACCGGTCGAAGGTTTGAGCAACGAAGAGATCGAAGCCGTGATCGCCTTCATCCGGGCGGAACAGGCGCGCCAGGGGTTCGAACGATAATGGCGTTCCGCACTCGGTGAGCCCCGCCGTCTCGAGCCGACGTTCACCCAAGCCGCTCGAGGCGCTCCCCATACTCTTCGGAGTCGATGTCACCTCGAGCGTATCGCTCGGCAAGGATCCGGCGAGCCCCGTCCAGCGGAGCATTTTCGGATGCGGGGCCGGTCCCGCTCCTTGGTGATGATCGGACCATCCAAACAACCAGTGCCACGACGGCGATCGTCAAAACCGGACCCCAGAAGAACATCATCCACCACGCGCCGTCGCCCCAGCCCATATGGCCGAAGTCCGAACTGCTGTGAGCAATGTGGTACGCCACGGTCACCACGGAGCCATCTCCTTCGTCAGGTGTTACAAACCGGTCGTAGGCCAGCATGTGCGCTCACTGTAGAACCGGCGAGCTGATCCACTCCAGGGGCCAAGGTCCCAACTACTACAGGCAGTAGTCTGAACGAACACCGATGGCGTTCGAGGACTTGACCTTCCAGTTGGCTAGAAGGTGTATACATTCGGTTGACGGGCAACAAGTCGAGAGAGCGAGGAATGCCATGTCGACCACTGCGGATGAACAAGCGCACCACTCCGGCACCCCGGCCGGCGGGCATGACCACCACACCGGCACCCCGGCCGGCGGGCACGACCACCACGGCCGGCACGACAAGCATGCCGGGCACGACCCGGAGATGTTCCGCCGCCTGTTCTGGTGGAATCTGGTGTTGGCCGTCCCCGTCCTGGTGTTCTCCGAACAGATCCAGGAGTGGTTCGGCTACACCATCGACGTGGCCGGGGCCGCCCTGGTCGCCCCGGTGTTGGGAACCGTCATCTACCTGTGGGGCGGCCAGCCGTTCCTGAAGGGCGGAGTCGTCGAGGTCCGGAACCGGCAACCGGGCATGATGCTGCTCATCGCGCTGGCCATAACCGTTGCCTACGCCTCATCCCTGGCGTCGACGCTCGGGTGGGGGGAACTCGACTTCTGGTGGGAACTCGCCGCCCTCATCACCGTGATGCTGTTGGGGCACTGGCAGGAGATGAAGGCCATCGGACAGGCGCAGGGTGCCCTGGCCGCGCTCGCCGAACTGCTTCCGGACACGGCGGAACTCGTCGACGGCGACCGGATCGACCAGGTTCCGATCTCGTCGCTCGAAGTCGGAGACGTTGTGCTGGTTCGACCTGGTGGCCGGGTTCCGGCCGACGGTGTCGTGGCCGATGGTCGGGCATCGTTCGATGAGTCCATGATCACCGGCGAGTCCCGACCGGTTCGTCGGGGCGAAGGCGATCGCGTCGTGGCCGGGACTGTATCGACCGACTCGTCAGTACGGGTTCGCGTCGACGCTGTTGGTGACGACACCGCCCTGGCCGGCATACAACGTATGGTCGCCGATGCCCAGTCGTCGAACTCGCGAGCTCAGGCCCTTGCCGACAGGGCGGCGGCCGCGCTGTTCTACCTGGCCGTCGGGGCGGCAATCGTGACCCTCGCGGCGTGGCTCCTGGTCGGCGATGGCGCCCAGGGTGTCATCCGCACCGTCACGGTCCTTGTCATCGCCTGCCCTCATGCCCTCGGCCTCGCCATTCCGCTGGTGATCTCGATCTCGACCGCCACATCGGCTCGAGCCGGGATCCTGGTCAAGGACCGCCTGGCCCTCGAGCAGATGCGCACCATCGATGCCGTCCTGTTCGACAAGACCGGCACCCTGACCAAAGGCAACCACGTCGTCGTCGACCACGCCGCCACCGACGGCTGGGAGGCCAACGAAGTCCTGGCCCTGGCCGCAGCGGCCGAGGCCGACAGCGAACACCCGATCGCTCGAGCCATCGTGACCGCCGCCCGCGACATCGGCCCCGTGCCTGAGGGCGAGGACTTCGAGGCGCTCACCGGGCGGGGGGTGCGCGCCATTGTCAACGGCCGGGTCGTGCAGGTCGGTGGACCTGCGTTGTTGGATGAAGTTGCCGTCGGTGAACCAGGCGATCTCCGGGGCACCGTTGCCCGGTGGCGTGATCGGGGTGGGTCCGTGCTGTGGGTCGTCGTCGACAATGTTGTGGCCGGTGCCGTGACTCTGGCCGACGAGATTCGTCCCGAGTCCCGCGCTGCGGTGGATGCCCTCCACGACCGTGGCGTCAAGGTGGCGCTGATCACCGGCGATGCCCGTCAGGTTGCCGATGGGGTGGCCGACGAGCTCGGAATCGACGAGGTGTTCGCCGACGTCCTGCCCCAGGACAAGGACGCCAAGGTGGCCGAACTCCAGAAGCGGGGGCTGAGAGTGGCCATGGTGGGGGATGGGGTCAACGACGCCCCAGCTCTGGCACGGGCCGATGTGGGAATCGCGATCGGTGCGGGCACCGATGTCGCCATCGAATCCGCCGGTGTGGTCCTCGCCTCCAGCGACCCCCGTAGCGTGATCGGGGTGATCGACCTGTCCCGGGCCACCTACCGCAAGATGGTCCAGAACCTGGTCTGGGCCACCGGCTACAACCTGATCGCCATTCCCGTCGCGGCCGGCGTGTTCGCCTTCGCCGGAATCACCCTTCCACCGGCTGCGGCGGCGGTGGCGATGAGCCTGTCAACCATCATCGTGGCCGCCAACGCCCAACTCCTGCGCCGCCTCGATCTCCGCCCGTAGCTTCCCATACCAGTAGGGTCGATCGGGGATGCCTGGCGGAACACGTTCATCTCCCGTGCGACGGCGCCGATATTCACAGCGTGAGCAGAGGGCGAAATCAGCCAGCCAAGATCGGTCTGTCGCAACGCGTTTTCGGACTCGTGATGGTTCTACTTGTCGTCGACGCCGTGCTCCTCGCCATCCTGCGCAGCGGCCAGGCCCGGCCTCCGGGCGTCGAGATCGGTATCGTGACCCTCGGCGCAGCCTTTGCCTTTGTCGAATGGCGGGTCATTCACGTGCAGTTTCGGGCCGAGGCGAGCAGTTTTTCGTTGTTCGAGATCCCGCTCGTCCTGGGTTTGCTCTACACACCGCCCGGCCATTTGGTGGTGGCGACGGTCGGCGGCGCCGCCCTCGGGTTGTTGGCCGGGAGGCGCCAACCTCCCCTGAAAGTTGCGTTCAATGCGGCCAATCTCGGGATGTTCGCCGGGATCTCGGCCGTGGTCGTCGGCCTGGCACCCGTGGGCGACAACGAGCGTCTTCTCTGGGTGTCGATCCTGGTAGCCGTGCTCGTCGGTTCTGCCGCCAGCTTCGGCCAGATCGTTCTGGTCGTCACCCTGACGGAAGGTTTCCCCGGCTGGCGGACGACCGTTGAACTGCTCTCGTACGGTCTCGTCGTCAGCCTGACCACGTCGACCATCGGTCTCACGGCCGGAATCGTCCTGGCCACAGATGTCTACGCCGTCCTGCTGCTGGCTATTCCGGCCCTCCTGCTCTTCGGAGCCTTGCGTCTGATCACCTCCGAACGCGAACAGCGGGAACGCATCGAGTTCCTCTACCGCTCAACTCGACGTCTCGACGTCGGAGCGTCCGAATCCGGTCTCGTCACCCTGCTGCAGGAGGCTCGCGAGATGTTTCGAGCCGAGATCGGAGCCGTCGTCTTGAAGGAGGGCGACGACATCCGGGTCGTCCAAAGCGCAAGTTCAGGCGAGATGTCGTACTCGCTGGTCAAAGCCCGGGAGATCGCCACGGTCACGGCGGTCCTCACCACATTCGGCGAGCCGGCCTTGATCAGCCGGGATGACGACGGAGCGCTCGCCGATCTCATCGCCGGCATGGGTGGACGGGACGCCATGGTGGCCAAGCTTCAGGCCGAGAATCGCGATCTCGGTCTGCTGGTGGTGGCCAACCGGCTCGGTGAAGTCACGTCATTCACCGACAACGATCTCCAGGTCCTCGGAGCCCTGGCCCGCCAGTCGGCGATCCTGATGCACAGCGATCGGCTCGAGCAGGCCTTGACGGAGCTTCGACAGCTCGAGAAGAAGCTCGCCTACCAGGCCAATCACGATTCCCTCACCGGTCTACCGAACCGATCCGTGTTCACCGAGGCCCTTCACTTGACATCCAGCACATCCCGGCAACACACCCTCCTGTTCATCGATCTCGACGGGTTCAAGGCCGTGAACGACACCTACGGTCATGCCAGCGGCGACGCCGTGCTCATCGAAGTCGGCCGCCGGCTCAACCAACTCGTTCGACCGGAGGACACGGTCTCCCGGTTCGGCGGAGACGAGTTCGCAGTCCTGCTCGTCAACACCGACAACCCTGGCGTCGTCGCTCGTCGAATCGTGGACGAAATCGCGAAGCCCGTAGCTCTGCCCAACGGTCAGGCATCGATCGGTTGCAGTATCGGACTGGTCGCAGGCGGGGAGGACCAAGACCCCGAGTCGCTTTTGCGCGATGCCGATGCGGCAATGTATCAAGCCAAGCAGGCCGGCAAGGGCAAAGTCGTGGAACATCAGACCGACCGGATCGCGCGGACGGGGCCTCTTGCCGACGTCGTGGCCGCCGCGATCCGTATCGACCAGTTGGAACTGCACTATCAGCCGATCGTTGACATCCGGAATCGGCGCATCTCGGGGGTTGAAGCACTGGTGCGTTGGCACCACCCCGAGCGCGGCCTCCTCCTGCCCGGCGAGTTCCTCGGAGAGGCCGTGCGCGCCGGTCTGATGGGCCAGATCGACGAGTGGGTACTCACCACCGCGACCGCCGAACTCGTCGACATCTGGGATTTCCACCCCGAACTCTTGTTGTCGGTCAACCTGACGCCGCAACATCTCGACGACAAGTCGGTTGCCGAGCTATTGTCGAACCCGGCCCTCGACGACGCACGGGGACGGCTCATGATCGAATGGCCCGAGGAAGTGCTGATCGATGAATTCGACCGGTCAGGGAACGCGTCGGCCGTCGTGCGAGCCGCCGGTGGGAGTGTGGCCATCGATCGATTCGGCGACGGGCGAGCCTCGCTCGGCTACTTGCAGCGGCTCGATGTCGATGTCGTGAAGCTCGGTCGGCAGATGGCCAATCGACTCGTCGGAATCAGCGGCAACCTGGGATTCGTCAACAGCGTCGTCGACGTCGCACACGCACTCGGAATGCGGGTTGTCGCCGACGGCATCGAGAGGCCGAATCAGCTGACGGCGCTGCAGACGACAGCGTGCGAGATGGCCCAGGGCTTTCTGTTCGCAAGACCCCTACGAGTGGGCGACCTGCGCAGACTGGCGGAACAGATCGCTGCTCCGCATCCACCTCGAGCCCGACCGACGACCAACCGGTTGACGTGACAGTCGAAGCAGATGTCCGCTGGGTAGCGGGGGAGCGGGCTTGCCCTCAGACGTTCTGTGCCCGCAATTGCCGGAAAATGGGCAACTACGGGCACAGAAGTGGTCGGGTTCCTGGTCCGGCTTGCGGTCGGCCCGGTTCCAGGACCGGGCGATCAGCCGAACGGCGGGATCAGCCGAACGCCGGACGTTTCTGGACGGCCATCCGGTAGACGATCAGCGCAACGATGGCCCCGACGATCGAGCCGATGATGCCCGAGGGTTGAAGCGCTCCCTCGCTGATGTCGTGACCGACGAGCACGTAGCCCAGGAATCCGCCGATGAACGACCCGATCACACCGAGCACGGTGGTACGGAGCAGGGACATCGAATCGCTTCCGGGTACAAGCGCCCGTGCGATCAGGCCGGCAATGAGGCCGACAAAGAGCAAGACAAGAATGGACCAAAGCATCAAATGCCTCCTTTGAAAAGCGAATTGGATTACTGGTTTCGCTTGTACCCGTTCTTGGCCCGCTACAAACTTTGCGGACC
>JBFHEP010000219.1:0-7426 GCA_041584095.1 Acidimicrobiales bacterium
GCGCTCAACAGCGTCCACGCCTTCGCCGACCGACCGACGCTACGGCTGATGCTGCTCTCGATCGCTCTTGCCTTCACCGCCGTGATGATCGCGCTCGCCGTACGCCGGGGGTCCTCTGGCGACCAGCCGTCTTCTTGGCTTGCCTCCCGTTCGCGTGCCGGCTTCGTGGTGATCGGTTTGGCCGCCGTCGTGGTGGCCGTCGGCACCTACGAGCCGGCGATCGAGCGGCTCGTTCGCGACGACTCGTTCATCACATCGGGGCGGTTCTACACGTTGCTGCTGTGGCCGGTCGCGGTCGCCGGTGCCGTCCTCCGGGTTCGGGCGGCCATTCGGGGCTCCCTGTCGAATAGCTCCACACTGGTTCTGGCCGCCGCAGTCGGTGGCGCCGTGGTTGCCATGGTGGTGGTCACCGCAGCCACCGGTGCAGCCGGTCTGGTCCTGGCCGCCGCCGGCGGAGCGCTCGCCGGATCGGCCCTCGCTGAAGCCGATGCCGCTCGAACCGGCGGGCGGAGCCGTCTCGCCCACATCGGCGTCGGCCTGCTCATGGTTGGCGTCGCCGGGACCACGGCGAGCGTCACGGACACCGTGGTGGCGCTCACCGACACCGAGGCGGTCACGTCGGTCGGAGTCGTGACCCACCGGGGCGTCGACCTCGTCACCGGCGATGGGACCAACGAAGCCATCGCCTCCGTCGACCTCACCATCGGAGACCGAACCCGGACCTTTCACCCCAAGCTCGTGTCGTATCCGGCCACCGGCGGCCAGAGCACGGAGGTCGACACCGATCGAGGATGGCTTGCCGACGTCCAGGTCGTGCTCGTCGACGCTGCGGCCGACCGGGCGACCTATCGGGTCTCCCGCCACCCCCGGATCTCGCTGGTCTGGGCCGGCGCCGCGCTCACCACGATCGGGCTGGCCGCCACCGCTGCGGCCCGGCGACGCAGTGGGCGGCCCCAACCGAGCGTCGAGCCTGCCGTACCCTAGACGCTGAGATGATCGAACTGCTCCCCTCAGCATCAAATTCTGGCGTTTCGGCCCGGAGTAGCCGAAAATCGAGGCGATGGGCTCCATCCAGTCGCACCTAGTTTGATGCTCTCACCGCGTTTTGAGGACCTCCTGGAGGAACTTCTCCTGGCCTCCGCCTCCTATCACCGGATACCCCGAACCCCCGAGGCGGTTGTACAGCTCGCCCACGCCCGCTGGTATCTGGAGGCCGTGCGAGCCGAAATCGCCGAGGAACGCGAACTGTTGGCCCTGGCCTGAATCCCTCGGGACTCTGTGCCCCGCACGACCCGGAAATGAGTCGTAGGAGGCACAAAGTTCGAGAGGGGGGCGGGGCGGGATCAGCTGGTGCGGGTGATCTCGACTCTGGCCACCGCGTCGGTCCAGCCGTGAACAGCCGGAACGAGGTCGGCGCTACCGGCAATGCCGGGGTGCATGGCGATCACGCCACCCTCGGCCAGGTCGGGATTGGTCATGCCGGTCCCTCCCTGGTCACCGAAGCCGGTGAGTTGCGCACACGGAGGGACCAGGTCGACCCAGCTCTCGGTGTTGACCTCGGTCCCGGCGTCGTAGCCGTTCGTGTAGTGCATCGAGCTGTCCCCGATGTTCTTGGGCAGGCGCAGCGTGTCGAGACCGGTGAACCCGTCGTTGGTGCAGATCAGCATCGACACCCAGGTGAGGTTCTCCGCGCCGGGGACCGCCGAGACGGTGAACGTGCGGCTGGTGCCCGGCAGAACGGGCGGAACCTCGCCGACGATCACCTGGGCGTCGAAAACCTTGGTCGATCCGGTGGCCAGCGCCACGGCCGGATCGAGGTTGCCGTTCTCGGCGATCTGCTGGATCTCGTGACTTGCCGGCTGCCCGACGTCGAACAGATCGATCGACTTTCGATGGGTGGCCACGAGTGGCGGCGTGAACGGCTGCCCGGACGTGAGGTTGGTGATGGTGACCTCGTAGGTCGACACCGGCGGCTCGGCCGATGCGGTGGCTGTCATCGACAGCAGCACGGCCACGGCGGCGAGCGCGGCTCCCAATCGTTTACGCATGATTCGTCCTTTCCGGGGACGCCCGGACGGCTTCCCTCGGAACCGAGGTTCGTCGATGCGTCTAACATCGAGCGCGCCGCCGTCGAAACATACGCGAAACCCGCTCCTCCCATCCCGAAGTGTGCGGTTCAGACCCTGATCTCCGGGCGCGCAGCGCACAGAATGAAGAGGGGTGGTCGTGTAGGCTGCTCAGCCTCCGCCGTCGCGGCGACGGCGTTTTCGTTCCAGCATCTGCTCGAGTGATGAGCCGGCACCGCCCGTTTCGCCGGTATCGGCGGGTTGGGCGGGCGGCTCCGCCGCTCGAGACGGTGGGGCCGCAACCGGTGGGGCCACGGGCGGCCGGACGGTGACCGGCATGTCCGGCGGAGGCCGGCGATCGGAACGGCGAGGATCCGACGGTGCGTCCGGAGCATCCGGCGTCGAGGAACGGAACGGTATGGACGGCGCCGATACCGACGGGAAACTCCGCCGGAGCTGCCGTACCGTGTCCGAGGCCCGGGCGGCCGGCACGGCCAAAACCCCGGACCGCCACGACAGGCGGCTGGTGGCGACGGCCAGCGGCCACGCCAGGAGCGCGAACCAGAGCAGCCAGCGGGCCAGGTCGACCCGTCGTTGGCCGGCGACCGTGCCGGTCATGTCGAACGCAGCAGTGGCCGCCGGATCGACCCGACCTCCGGTCAGCTCGGCGATCCGCTCCAGCCCCGCCACGTCGACGTCGGACGGAGCGTACTCGGCGGCGTAGGAGCGGGTGCTCAACCCGACACCGGCCCAGGCCACTTCTCCCCCGACCTCAACCGAACCGCCGACCGCGTACACACCTGTGTCGTCGATGGGGACGGTGGCGGCATAGGTTGTGCCATCGATGCGTTCGAGCTCGACTTCCTGACCCTCGCCGTCGGGATGGTTGACCCTCACCTTGGCAACGGCGTCGTCGTCCCACGGCGACACGGCCTCCAACCGCACGGTCATCTCGTCGCCTCGGATGGACACGTCGAGCCCGGCGCCATCGGATGCGGAGGGGAATGTTTCCTTGACGACGGCGGCCCAGAAGTTCGGTGCGCCATCCCATCCGGTCCAGCGTTGGGTCCAGCGCTCGCCGCCATCGGCGGTCCACGAAGTGACCCGGCCCAGTCCCGTCTGCCACGAGGCGAGCAGCGGATCGTTGTCGGGTCCGATCCGGAGATCGACCCTGGCCAGTGACTTGGCGGTGGTGGCAATGTAGCCGTCGACGATCGGGGCGGCGTCGAGGTTGGCGACGGCAACCGCGTTGGAGGTGACGCTGGGCAGGAACTCGCCCTCGTTGACGAACGACCGGGAGGCAGCCACCGTCTCCTGTACGATCAGATCGGGAATCTGCTCGAGGTTCCGCCCGGGATAGAACCGGCCGCCGCCGGCCTCGGCGATCGGGCGGAGGTCCTCGGCCGCTCCTTCGCCGGTGGCCACAACCGACACCGTGATGCCCTCGTCGAGCAGTTCGCCGGCCTGCACGGCCAGCGCCTGCAGGTCATGGACCTCGGTGAAACCGTCGGAGAACAGGATGATGTGTTTGAGCGCGGCGTTCGACTCGCGCAACTCGGCGGCCGCGGTCACCAGCGTCGACGTGAGGGTGGTCGGTCCATCGGGCCGCAGCTTGGAAAGACCGTCGTCGATCGTCTCCTGCGACGGATCGGCCTGCAGGTCGATGGCCCACTGGTCCGACGCGTCCATGGTCAACACACCGACCTCGTCGGAGGGGGCCATGGCGGCGATGGCCTTGGCCGCTGCGGCCTGGGCGATCGCGGTCTTCACCACACCGCCGTCGATCCGGTTGCCGTTGCCGAGACCGTTCTGACCCTCCTCGTCGCAGTGGCAGGCGTCCATCGAGCCGCTGGTGTCGATGGCCAGCACCTGGGCCACGGTCTGGCGCCGCAGCGGGTCGGTGATCTCCGAGTCGACCGGCAGCAGCTCCTCCAGATCGGAGCCGCGATAGCCTCCGAGCGCGTAGGTGTGGTCGCCGCCGACGGTGACAAGGCCCCGCCCGAGGTCACGAACCGCGGCGGTGAGATTGGCCACCTCGGCGTCGGCCAGGTCGAGACGGTTCACGTTGACCAGCACGATCGAGGCGTACTGCGAGAGCGCGTCGAGCGTCGGCAGACTCCTGACCGGCACCTGTTCGGTGGGCAACCCGGCCGCCTCGAGCAGGGCTACCATCCGCTCGGCGTCGGCGCCGGCCACGGCCCCGGAGGCCGCTTGCTCCCCGTCGACGACGAGGACGGTTTCAGCACCGCTGACCGGCACGGCGGCGAAGGCCCGATTGTTGAGCGTCACCGGATCACCGGCAGCGTCGACGTCGACCTGGTAGCGCATGACGCCGGTCGAGGCGGCCACGTCGTCGAACACCACCCGATTGTCGCCCGGAGTCAGACCGACGATGCGACGTTCGATGAGTTCGCCGTCTCGACGAAGGCTGACCACGGCCTCGGTGGCCGTCTCCGAGGTGATGGTGGTGGCGACCGTCAACGCCTCGTCGACCTGGACCAGGGACGGGGCGTCGATCGACGCCACCGCAGCGTCGGCGCCGGAGGGCGGTTCGATGATCACCACGTCGACCGGAACCCCCAACTCGGCCAGGCGCTCGGCCTCGGCGACTGCGTCGCCGTTGGTGGCACGACCATCGGAGAGGAGGACCAGCCTGCGGCGGGCGTCGTTGGGCAGGGCCGCCGAACCGAGCCGAAGCGCGGCCGACAGGTCCGTGGCGGTGCGGTCGAGCTCCACGCTCAGGGTGTTGAACGCCGGGTCGTCACCGACCACGTTCTCCAACCGGGCGCTCCGACCGAATGCCACCACCCCGGCCACGTCGTCGTTGCCGGACTCCCGCTTCGCCGTGAGGGCGTCCCGCACGAAGGCCGACCCTTCCGACACGCCGCCGACGCTCATCGAGTCGCTGGCATCGACCAGGAACACCGTGGCCACCCGGTCGGTGGGAAGGGTGAGACCCGGATTGAACACGGCGGCGATCAGCGCCAGCGCCACCGCAAGCCGCATCGCCTGCGCCACCTGCCACTGGCGGCGGCCGACCCCGACCCGTCGCCGGGCCAGAAGCCATTCCGCGGCCACGACCACCAGCAGAGCACCGAGCACCCACCGCCGGAGCGGAACCTGGCCCTGGGCCCCGATGCCGTCGGCCTCGGCGAAACCACGGGCGAACGGCAGGTCGATCGCCGGGGTGATGATCGACTCGGCCGGAGGCGGATTGACGGCGACAACCACCGGTACCCGTCCCTCCTGCTCGACCCGCCAGAACCCCATCCGCCCGGCCGGTGGGGCGGTGCCGCCGGAAGCGACGTCGACAGACGACCCGTTGGGATCGGTGATGGTGGCCGGCAGCCGGGGATCGACGGGTAGCCGCTCCCCAACCGTCAACCGGGCCGGTGGCAGGGCGGCCTGGGCCAGTTCGGTGATGATCCGCTCGACGAGGACCGGGTAGGCGGCCTGGAGCGGCAGCGTCGACTCGTCGAGGGCGAAGGACTGGTAGACGACGTCCGCGCCGGGGCGACGGACCACCATCAGGAGCGGACCCTGATCGGCGCCGAGCACAACCTCGGCCCCCTGGCCGTCGCCCTCGAGTGACACGTCCTGGGCCCGTGCCAGCAGTACCTCGCTGAGATCGAGTCCGCTGACCAGGGGCGAATCGGGGTTGATCGAAACCAGTGCCGGACGATCGAGTTCACCGTCGACCCGGATGCCTCCAGGGCCGCCGGTCGGCGGGGCGATCAACCAGGTCGGGATCGTCACGTCGTCGGGCACCGCCACCCTGTCGGCGATGATCACGTCGATGTCGCCGAGAGCGTCGACGTCGACTGAGCCGTCGTCGGCCTCCGGCAGCGCCGCTCGGGTGTCGACCGTGAGCCCCGGGATCACCGCCAAGGCGGCGTCGAGAAACGTATTGTCGGCCCCGAGATGCAGCACCGAGATCTCCGGACGCCGGGCCACCGTGCCGACCGCCCGGTTGTCGAGCAGGTACGAATCGTCGGATTCGAGGAAGACCTCGACGAGTTCGCCCGGCGGAAGCCGGACCGACAGGTTCTCGATCGACTCGTCGGCCAGCTCGACAGACAACCGGTCGATCGTCACGCCGTCAACGTCGACCCGCACGGTCTCGGTGGCCGATGGTCCGCCGTAATGGCGTACCGCGATGCGGGCCACCAGCCCGTCGGCCGACGGTTCGACCGCCACGCGGCTGATGCCGCGGTTGGTGGCCGACTCGCCGATTCGCTCGTATCGGGTGCCGACCGGCGCCAACCCAAGGTCGTCGGTGCCGATGCCGCCATCGGACACGAACACGACCCGGGTCGGCCGATCCCCGGTGTTGAGCCCGGCGGCCAGAGCGAATGCCGAATCGAAGTCGGCCGCGCCGTCGTAGGGTTCGATCCGGTCGAGTGCGTCGTCGAACGCGCTGGAGTCGACCGAGCGGGTCAACAGCGCCCGGGCGTTCGCCCCGGCCACGATCAGTGACGCCTCGCCACCCTCCGGTACCTGCCGCCGCAGCTCGGACGCCCGGTCGACGGCATCGGTGAGACGGTCGGGTGAGCCGTCGGCCGTTTGCATCGACGCCGACCCGTCGACCACGAAGATCGTGTGCTCCGCCAACGCCAGCGGCGTGAGTCGAACCGGTCCGGCCATCAGCAGCGCCAGCAGGAGGGCGGCCAGCACCTGGGCGGCGAGCAACCAGCTCGGGGTCAGGTTCTGCCACGGCTTGGCCGCCGTGACCGGTTTGGCCACCTGCCGCCACAGGAAGATGGCCGGCACCGTCGCCCGGATGCGGCGCGGTTTCAGGATATGCAGCGCAATGATGGGCAGGGCCAGCAGCCCCCACAGCAACCCGGCCGGATTGGTCAGCGCCCACTGGCCGAGCGTCACAACAAGATCCGCGAGCCGGTGAAAGTGGTCATGATCGAGGCTTGAAGGTCTTCATCGGTGAACACCCGGGCGTAGCCGGCGCCGCTGCGGCGGACACGACCGGCCACCTCGTTCAGCCACGATTCGGCCAGCTCGGTGTAGTCGGCGGCGACCGATGCCGACACGCTCACATCCACGGTGGCCCCGGTCTCGGCGTCGACGAGTTGGAGGTCGCCCGTCACCTCGGGTGTGATGTCGGTCGGATCGAGCACCTGGACGACGGCGAGATCGTTGCGGCCCATCGGTAGGCGTCGCAGGCCGATGTCCCACTCCTCGGTCAGGAGGTCGGAGACAACGACCGTGATTCCCGCCGGCCCGGGACGGGTCAGCATGCCCAGCGACGCCGCGGCGAACGGGGTGTCGCCACCGGCCTCGAGCGCTTCCAGACGGGAGAAGAGCTGGCCGACGGCCGCCCGCCCCAGCATGCGGGGCCCCTCCCC
>JBFHEP010000220.1:0-7426 GCA_041584095.1 Acidimicrobiales bacterium
CCGTTCGGTCGGCCGTCTGGCCGATCGAACGGTGAGCGGTTCCGACCCCGCCCCCACCCCACTCGTTCGGCCGGCGCCGTGCTCCTGGCCTGCCGTTTCAACTTGGATGGACTCGACGATCAACGGCTTGTCAGGGCTTGTGAAGCCGAAGCGCGCTCTATGGACCCGCTCGAATCCTGCAGTGATCTCATCGAGCGTTCCGTCGTCGATCTGGAGGGCGGTGTCGGAGCCGCTGTAGCGAAGTAAGAGGCGGCGGTGGGTTTCGATCTGTTCCGCTGAGATGCCTTGGGCGGTCAGAGCATCGGTGGCCGCCTTGGTCAACGATCGCCAGCTCGGTTGGAGGGCGGACAACGCGTCAGGGGTGAGTTCGGCCTCGACGGCATGGTCTTCGACGTGCCGGACGTCGGCCAGGCCGATGCCCAACGCCGACAGCACACCGGCACAGGGGTGAATGTGGATACGCGTGATGCCGAGCCGGTCGGCAACCAGACATGCGTGCTGACCGGCGGCCCCACCGAAACAAACGAGGGTGTGATCGGTGACGTCATGGCCCCGCTGCACGGAGATCTTCTTGATGGCGTTGGCCATGTTCTCGACTGCGATCGCGAGAAATCCCTCGGCCACCAGTTCGGGCGTCGTTGCCTCCCCCGTCGAAGGGCCTGCAGCCGTACCGACCTCGGAGGCCAGCTCGGCGAATCGCCGTCGGACGACGTCGGCATCGAGCGGCCGATCGCCGCCAGGGCCGAAGACCGGCGGAAAGAACTCGGGCTGAAGCTTGCCAAGCAGGACATTGCAGTCGGTCACGGCCAGTGGACCGCCGTTGCCGTAGGCGGCCGGTCCTGGGTCGGCGCCGGCCGAGTCGGGTCCGACTCGCATCCGTGCGCCGTCGAAGTGCAGGATCGAACCGCCGCCGGCGGCCACGGTGTGGATGTCGATCATCGGCGCCCGCACCCGAACTCCCGCCACCTCTGTTTCGTAGGTGCGTTCGAGTTCGCCCGTGAAGTGCGAGACGTCAGTGGACGTGCCTCCCATATCGAACCCGATGAGCCGGTCGAAGCCGGCGGCTTCCGCAGTGCGGATCATGCCCACCACCCCACCGGCCGGGCCCGACAGCAGGGCGTCCTTGCCCTGGAAGGCATGAGCGTCTGTCAATCCGCCGCTCGACTGCATGAACATCAGCCGAGGTCGATCGGGTACCTCCGGTTCTGCATCGCTCCGACGGAGGCTGCCGTCGACCCGTTCGACGTAACGGCGCAAAACCGGCGAGAGGTAGGCGTCGACAACGGTCGTGTCACCGCGGGAGACCAGCTTCATCAACGGTGACACTTCGTGTGACACCGACACCTGCCCGAACCCGATGTCGCGGGCGATCGCAGCGAGGCGAGCCTCATGGTCGGTGTGGCGATAACCGTGCAGGAGGCAGATGGCCACAGAGTCGAAGCCGGCGGCGCGGGCGGCGGCGAGCGCGTTCCGAGCGGCGCGCTCGTCGAGGGGCGTCAGCACCTTCCCCTCGGCACTCATCCGTTCGTCGATCTCGATCACCTGCTGATACAGCATCTCCGGGATCACGATGTCGAGCGCGAAGATGTCGGGTCGGGCCTGATACCCGATCCGCAGGGCGTCGCCGAAACCGGCGGTGGTGACGAACACGGTCGGTTCGCCGGCCCGTTCCAGCAGGGCGTTGGTGGCCACCGTCGTGCCCATCTTCACCGAGTCGATCGAACGCCACGGGAGCGGGTCGCCGTCGGCCACGTGTAGCAGATCGCGGATGCCTTGAATGGGGGCGTCGTCGTAGCGGCGGGGGTTGTCGGAAAGGAGTTTGTGGGTGACCGTCGACCCGTCGGGACGCCGCGCCACGATGTCGGTGAACGTGCCGCCCCGGTCGATCCAGAACTGCCAGACCGGGTCCGTGCTCATGGCCCAAGGGTAGGGCCTCGCGGAGGAGCCGGCGACGCTGCTGGCCGGTCCCTGGGGGTGAGGGCATGGGGCCAGGTAGTCCGGCCGAACTGGCGAGTAGGGGCCAGTGCAGCGCCGCCGGCGGCGTCGGGGGCTTCCGACGCGATCTATGTTCTGGTCAGAATCCGGAATCGGACTCTGAGGCTAGAAGATCGACGAACTGTCGACCGGCTGCCTCTTGACCGACCGCCCGGTGGGATCGTCAGAAGCCGGGCGGCCGGTCACATCGATGACCTCCGAGTCGGCGCCGGTCGAGGAGTACGGCCGACCCCGCCGAGGGTCCGGATCAAAAGCAGGGCCGGATGATGGTCGGCCGCGAGGTGGTGCGTACAAATGGGCGAACGGCCACTCGGTACCGCTGTTGCCGGCCTCTTGTGCCTGCTCCCGGTGCATGGCCCAGCGAGCACGGAAGCCCTCGGCCTTGGCCGACATGATCACGAACCAACCGATCAGCGCCGTCCAGAGGCCGCTGCCGGTCTGCGTGAACTGCCAAACCCCGAGGGCGACGATGGCCCAGCCGAACCAGCGGCCGAGGTTGGCGGCCGAGATCGTGGCTTGATGCCGTTCGCCGGAGCGCTTCCAGAGGACGGCCTGCAGCACGCGGCCGCCGTCGAGCGGAAGGGCGGGAATCATGTTGAAGGCGGCCAGGACGAGATTGATGATGCCCAGCCAGAAGACCGCGGCGGTGGTCAGCGCCCCGAAGCCCAGCGAGCCGATCAAGCTCGAGGCGGCAAGGGCGGCGACGCCGATCGCAACGCTGACCGCGGGTCCGGCCAGGGCGATACGGGCGGCGGCACCCGGATCGTCGGGCTCGCGCTCCAGGGCGGCGACACCTCCGAGGGCGAACAGGGTGATGCCGCGAACAGCTATGTCGTTGCGTTGGGCGACGATCGAGTGGCCCAGCTCGTGAGCGACGATCGATCCCAGGAACAAAACGGCCGTGGCCAGCGCGGCCATGAAGTAGGCGCCACCGGTCAGGCCGGGCACGAGGCCCGGCAGGACCGTGCCGGTGAGGGCACTGACAATGATGAATCCGATGGCCAGGATCGACCAGTGGAGGCCGATGTCGATGCCGGATATCGTGCCGAGTCGAATGGTCGGACGCATGAAGAGCCTTTCAGCAAGGCCTTCGGTCTCTCCCGCCGCACCACGCCGTGTGGTGTCGGCCAGCGTCGCCGGGATTGCTCCGTACTGTCGGCGACGCGAGTTCGAGGGATACTCCCCGTAGGCGGTTCGTTCTGGTTTCCATGATGGCGAACCGGGCATAAGGCGGGCGTAAAACCCGCTGAATCAGCGCAGATTGACGATCACGCCGTGGATGATCAGCTGTTCACCGACCCGGCTTCGGTCCCTGGCCCGGAAGTCGAGGCCGCGGAGACCGTCGCTCCGACCATCGTTGGCCCGGACGAAGCGAAGGTCGGCGTCGTCGAGCTTCAGTAGGCCGTCGTCCACCGGTCGATCGAGCAGTGCCGACCATCGCTGGGCCACGTCGTCGGGATCCATGGCCTGCAGCTCGATGCCAACGATGGCGTCGACCACCGACGTGTTGACGGCGTCCCGCCAGTCGGGCCCGGCCCATGGCCATTCCGCAGAATCCTCGCAGGCGTTGATCGACAGGAGGGTCCCGCCTACGTCGGACGGGTGGATGTGCAGTCCGACGATCGCGGGCCCGTCGTCGACCTGCCCTTCGGCTTCGTGCACGATTCGCATGTCGAGTTCGTCGGCCCCGGCCCGTACCCAGCCGAGATCATCGGTTTGCAGGAGGATCATGTACCCACCGTCACCGAAGCGCTTCTTCAGGAGTCGACCGGCGGTCGTCCCGTCCTCTGTCGGTGACACGATCTCGACGAATTGATCCCCGCACGGCATGACCACATTGGACAGACCGTACTCCGCCACGCCAGGGTCACGGTATGCGATTCTCAATCCGAGGAGGCCGGACACGGTGCCCTCGGCAGCGTCGAGGTCGGATGCAACCCAAACAACCTGTCTAAGTCTCAACACAGGCACCACTATGGCATAGGGTGATGATCGAGGCAGCACCATCGCAATCGTTTCGAGCTCGATTCGACCAGACCCCCGACCTAGGCTGGACGAGCGGAATCAGCTGATCTCGAACAGGGAGTCACGAGGGTGCAAGCCAGCGAGGAACTGTGGACGTTGGGCGCGGTCGACGGCGCAGGCCGGATCGCCCGCCGAGAGATCAAGCCGTCGGAGTGGATGTCGTCGGTTGTGGACCGAATCGAGGCGGTGAACCCAGCGCTCAACGCCATCACCCTCGATCTGACCGAGCGGGCCATGGCGGCGGCCGTCCAAGCGGATGATCGGGCCGTCAACCTTCCGGCCGAGGAGCTCCCTCCACTCTTCGGCGTGCCGGTGACCATCAAGGAGAACGTCGATGTCGCCGGCCAGCCGACGACCAACGGCCTTCCGGCGTTCGAGAACCTGATGGCTATGGAGAACGCCCCGCTGGTAGACCGCTTGACCGAGGCCGGCGCCATCATCATTGGTCGCACCAACACCCCGGAGTTCTCGATGCGGGCCACCACGGTCAACCCGCTGCGAGGGCGCACCGTCAATCCGTGGGGCGACGACATCTCCCCGGGGGGTTCGTCCGGCGGAGCCGGGTCGGCGGCAGCAGCGGGAATGGGTCCGATCCACCACGGCAACGACATCGGTGGCTCCCTTCGTTTCCCGGCGTTCGCCAACGGCGTGACGTCGGTGAAGCCGACGTCGTGTCGCGTGCCGGTCTACAACTCCACGGCGGCGGCCGAACGGGGCCCGCTCGCCCAGGCCATGTCGGTGCAGGGGGTGATCGCCCGCCACGCGGCCGATGTTCGGGCGGCGACCAGGCAAATGATCGCACCGGATCACCGGGATCCGCTCTCGCCGCCGGTGCCCTGGGCGGGACCTGCGATCAGCAGCGCGGGCGAGCCGATCACGGTCGCCCTTACAAAGGAGAGTGCCGGTTACGACCTGCACCCCGGCATCGCCGAATTGATCGATCGGGCGGCCGACCGGCTCACCGACGCCGGGTATCGAGTGGTCGAGGCCGACCCGCCGCCGATCATCGACGCCGCCCGAGGCTGGTTCTCGGCGGCGACGACCGAGATGAAGACAACCTTCGACCAGCCGCTACGCACGTTCGGCTCCGAGACCATCGTCCAGATCTTCGACTGGTACTTCGAGCTGTCCGACCTTCTCGACCTCGACCGCTATATCACCACGTTCGCCGCCCGCACGGCACTCATGCGCGACTGGAACCGGTTCCTGCGCGAGCATCCTCTCATCATCACCCCGTTCCTGATGCGACCGATGTTCGACTGGGACTACGACGCATCCGGGCTCGACGCCGTCGCCGACATCTTCGGCTCGGCCGTCTACTCGACCGGCATCAACTACCTCGGCCTGCCGGCCGGCATCATCGGCCTGGATCTGGTCGAGGGTCGGCCGGCCGCCGTCCAGATCGTCGGCCGCTACTTCCGGGAGGACATCATCTGCGATGCGCTGGAGGCCATCGAGGCGGCCAACGGTGTCATGGCCCATCGCCTCTGGGAGAGAAGCGGGGCCTGACGACGATCCTGACGGCTGGGCCACCGGCCGAAGAACGTCCGATCAGCAAAATCGGTATCACCGGCGCCGCTCGAAGCGTCAGCGATACAGGAGGGTTCCATCATGTTCACACCGATTCCGGGCCGTGACCTGGCGCTCAAGACCTACCGCTATCTCCGTATGGGGATGGTCGGGCTTGTCCTCGCTCTGGCGCTGGCGATCCTGGTCGAACGACTCCACGTCGATTGCTGGCAGACCTCGATCAGCA
This sequence comes from Acidimicrobiales bacterium, assembly GCA_041584095.1. Taxonomy (GTDB): domain Bacteria; phylum Actinomycetota; class Acidimicrobiia; order Acidimicrobiales; family SZUA-35; genus JAHELU01. The sequence continues at coordinate 5,777 of JBFHEP010000220.1, forward strand.
GCTACTACTACACACCGGCCAGGGCGATCTTCGTCGGCGGCCTCATCGCCATCGGGGTCAGCCTGCTGGTGATCAAGGGAAGCACGCGGCGCGAGGACGTCCTGTTCAACATCGCCGGGCTCCTGGCACCGGTCGTAGGCGTCGTGCCGACCTCGTCGGTCGGAGAATGCTGGTCGCTGGAGCCGATGCCGCTGCCGACGGACAACGAGGGGAATCTCGCTCCCTGGGTGATCGCCAACATCGACAACAACATGCAGGCCCTGCTGCTGGCCGGCCTCGTCGGCATGATCGCCGTCGGACTCATTGCAGCCATCGTCTACGAACACCCCGTGTCCGCCGCCCGTTCCGCCCCCCTGGACCGCCAGATCGGTCTGGGCCTGACCGTGGCCGTGCTTCTCATCGGCTGGGCGTTGCACCGCTGGTGGGATGCCTTCCCGAACCAGGCCCACGGAATCGCCGCCGTGCTGATGTTCGGATTCCTCGCCCTGGGCATCGGCGTCAACGCCTGGGAGCGCCGTGACAAACCGGAGCACCGCCGCTATGCGGGCCTCTACGGTGCGATCTCCGCGCTCATGGTGGTCGTCGGAGTCGTTTTCCTGACCGCCTTGCGCGGCTGGTCCCACATGGTGCTGTTGCTCGAGACCGTCGAGATCGCCCTGTTCGCCGCCTTCTGGGTGGCCCAGACGGTTGAGCACTGGGGTGAGGATCACCTTCCGGTCGCCCGAAGCGGGCCGGTTCAGGACAGGATCTAGGTTCCGAGCAAGACGCGGCGCTTGCTCTCCAAATCCTCATGGTTCAGGTAGGCGCCGACGTAGTGCCGATGACCGACGAAGGCATTCCGACCGTGCAACGTGCGCCAGTTGTCGAAGATCAGGATGTCGCCCGGCGTCAGGTCCATCGCCACCCGGCGCGCCGGATCGTTCGCCAGTTCGGCGAAACGGCCGTAGGCCCGGTGGAAGCGCCGTTCCTGATCCGGCGGGAGGAGGAACGGAGCCCGGTCGTAATTATTGAAGCTGACCTGGTCCAGCACACCGCGGGCGTTCGACCGAAAAACCGGGCGCTCGGCCCGAAGATGCACGCCGGGCTCGATGTATCGTCCGGGCACCGGAACCGAGGCCAGCACGACGTAGCTCTCGGCGTCGCTGGCGGCCAGTTCCGCGGCAATGGCGAGACCGTCGACGAGGATGCTCTCGCCACCCTCAACCGCGTCCCGCAGGCACAGGAACATTTGGAGGCCGGGAGCGTCGTGGCTGTAGGTGCCGTCGGTGTGGGGCGCCAGGTACACGCTGGTGTAGGCCGTGTCGGCGTGTTCGGTCAGATCAGGAGCCAGATCCCACATGCCGCCGAAGATCGTGTGCCGAACGTAACCGATGCGGCGAGCGGTCGCTTCAGCCTGGCTGCGGTCCGGTACCTCGCCTCGCAGCACGACGTACCCGTACCGGCTCAGGAGATCGACGCCGCACCTCAACGCACCATCGGACACCGGATCGAGAAGCGCCTCCAGCTCGACCTCTTCCGGTCCGAGCGACGGATCGGGCCACAAGACGACGCCGGTGGGAAGATCCGGCATCAGTTCGGGGCGGCTTTGCCAGTCGGTGGCGAGGCATTCGGCGGCCACCGATTCGAGCAGGCCCTGCGAACACCTCGAAA
>JBFHEP010000221.1:0-7411 GCA_041584095.1 Acidimicrobiales bacterium
CTGATCCGAACCGGCGGGGGCCACATCCACGAGTATCTTGCCAACGGCGAAAACTCCCCGCTACAAACCCTCGGCCACATCCACGAGTATCTTGCCAACATTGTGCCCGTTCGGGCCCCAAGTTTTCGCCAACGGCGAAAACTCCCGCTACAAACCCTCGGCCACATCCACGAGTATCTTGCCAACATTGGCGTTGGACTCCATGTAGCGGTGGGCCTCCGCTATGTCGGCCAGCGCGTACCGGGAGTCGATGACCGGCGCCAGTGAACCCTGGTCGAACAGCGGGAGGAGTTCGGCCCGCGCACGCTGGGTCAACGCGATCTTCTCCTCGATGGGGCGGGCCCGCAGCACCGTGCCGATGATCGACGCCCGCTTCGGCAGCAGCATGCCGAGTGGTAGCTCGACGGTCTGACGCCCCATCACTCCGACCTGGATCAAGCGCCCGCCGACCCGCAACGACTTGAGATTGTCGATCGTGTACTCGCCGCCGACGACGTCGAGCACGACGTCGACGCCGTGGCCGGCGGTTGCCTCGGCGACGACATCGGCGAACGATTCGGTCCGGTAGTCGATCACCCGGTCGGCGCCGAGTTCGAGACATCGGGCGTGTTTGCCGGCCGACGCGGTTACCGCGATGCGAGCTCCGATGGCCTTGGCGATCTGAATGGCAGCCGTGCCGACTCCCGACGCTCCGGCATGTACCAGCGCCCATCGACCAGACGTCAGGCCGCCCTGGACCACGAGGGCATCGTAGGCGGTCAGGAACACCTCGGGGATGGCGGCCGCATCGGTTACCGTTATCGATGTCGGCACCGGGAGCGCCTGACGCTCGTGGATGACGAGCCGTTCGGCGTAGGAACCCCCGCCGACGATACCCATCACCGCATCTCCCTCGGACCACCCGGTCACCCTGTCACCGCAGGTGGCGACCCGACCGGAAAATTCCATGCCCGGAATCTCGTAGGCCATTGTCGGGCCGGGATACAGGCCCCGCCGCTGCAGCAGATCGGCCCGATTCAGGGCCGTGGTCACCACGTCGACCACGATTTCCTCCGGTCCCGGTCGGGGCTCCGGCACATCCTGCACGGACAGGACGTCGGGGTCACCATAGGAGGTCAGGACGACAGCGCGCATCGCTTCACCGTATCGCCTTCGCCGGATTGCCGACCGCCTGATCGTTGCGGCTGCATGATCATTCGAGGTGGCGGACCTCGTCGAGCGGGTCGGCGGAGACCCTGGTCAGGATGATCTCCACGTCGACCGGGACAACACCTTCGGAGCCGATCAGGATCGGGTCGAGCACGAGCCGCTCGACGCCTGTATGGGATGTGCCCAGATCGGCGATGATCGCCGCCAGTTGTCGGAGCTCCTCACCGGCTCGGTCGGACAGCTCGGTCGAATCGACACGCTGCCGGTAGGCGGCGACCAGGTCGTCCAGCCGCTGGTCGGTGGTGGGCAGGAAGGTCCGATCGAGGGGCTCGACCGTGTCATACCCGGAGCCGCCGAAACCGATCGACAGGCTCGGCCCGAGCTCGGGGTCTCGAGCGAGTATCAACCGGGCCATCACCGAGTGCGGCACCATCTTCTGGACAACGGCCCGGTCGATGTCGGAGCCCCAGACCTCGGCCATCCGGTTGTAGGCGGTCTCCAGTTCCGTGGCGTCGTGGAGGTCGATCGCCGTGCCACCCGTGACGCCCACGGCGTTCGACCGGCCGTCGATCTTGAGGACCACCGGGTAGCCGATGACGTCGGCGGCACGGCGGAGCTCCTCGAGGCTACGACCAGAAGCGAACGGCGCCATCGGCACACCCAGATTGGCGAGTAGACCGGACGATTCGTCGCCGGCCAGTCCGAGCCGACGAAACGCTGCCGACCCCAGCACGATGTCCACGGGCGCGGCCGCGTGGTCGGACCGGTAGTCGGCGACGACATCGACGCCCGACGATCGCCATCGCCCGTAGGCGGCGCTCCGGGCCAACGTCCGGGCGGCCTCCTCGGGGAACGTGAAGAAGGGCAGCCGCTCGATGTCGACGCCGCTGCGGTCGTAGAGGCCGACGACCATGAACGGCTTGTCGACCGATCGGTTCACCCGGTCGGCCAGGCGCTCCAGTTCGATGAGCGGGATGTCGTCGGTGGGAACGAGGGCCAGAATGACGGCGTCGACCTGTTCATCCACACCGGTGGCCACGATCACCCGTTCGTAGCCGTCGACGGTCCCGGATCGGCTTATCGCCACCGTCAGGCCGAAGACCTCGGACACCTGGTCGAGGTCGTCGATGAGGATCGATTCGCCGGGCACGCTTCGCACTGCGCCGGTCGGCACGACCGGGGTGAGGTCGAAGCGGCGACACGCAGCTTCGGTGAGCCGTGACAACGAGGCGCTGTTCGATACGATCGCCACCCGGGGACCGAGCGGCGTCGGCTGCGAGCTCATCATCGCGGCTTGATCCGCCAGCTCCGAGACGGCGTCGACCAGGATCACACCCGACTCCGCCAGGAGCTGCGCACTCGGCGAATCGGGCGGACGTACGGCGACGACCGGTTTGGTCATCGAAGTCAGCCGAGCAGCGTCGGCAAGCGCTCGAGCGCCGACCCGCTCGGTGTTGAGCCGCTCGGAGTAGACGACGACAACTCTGGTGGGCTCGTGCAACGCCCAGGTGCCGATCAGATCACCGATCGTCACATCGGCCTGGTTTCCGATGCCCACCACCTGGGAGACGCCGACGCCGGCCAGGCGGAACTGGTCCACCACCGCAGCAGCCAGCACGCCGGAGTCCGACGCTAGGGCCACGCCTCCCGCTTCGAGCGCCACGGGCACGGCCATGAGGTTGAGGTTCATCGATGGTGCGGTGTTGGCGATCCCGAACGCGTTCGGTCCGATCATCCGCATCCCGTGTTTGCGCACCGTCGCCACCAGTTCCCGTTCCCGCTCGGCGCCAGGCCCACCGCCGTCGGCGAAATCGGACGCGACCACGAGAACACCGTGGACGCCGGCCTCGCCGCATTCGTCGACGAGCGGGATCACCTGATCGGCCGGCACGGCGATCAGGGCCAGGTCGATCGCCGGGCCACCGTTGTCGGTCGGCCGGCCGGCAAGATCAGAACGGTCTTCGACATCGATCTCAGTGCGCCGGTCGCGCAATGCACGTGCGGCCTCGGCCACAGAGGGATACACGACCTGGCCGAGAACCTCGGGAGTGTTGGGGTTGACGGCCAACACCGTTCCCTCGAACGCCGGTCCGACTCCCAGACCCAGGAGGTTGCCCAGCAGTTGGTGGCCGAGGGTGCCCGGCCGACGCCCCGCCCCGACCACGACGACCGAGGCCGGTTCGAGCAGCGGCGTGACGGACCGGCTCACGGCTCTCCGGAGCCGGTCGTTGACCAGCGCCCGTCCGGCGCTGGACTGGCTGAGGTCGATGGAAACCTCGATGACGCCGTCGACAAATCGGGTTTTCGTGGCGAATCCCGCGGCCCGGAACACACTCAGCATTCGATAGTTCTCCGGCAGCACGGTGGCGGTGAAGGTGGAAAACCCATTGGCGCGGGCCGCGGCAGCCAGGTATTCGAGCAGCAGGGTGGCCAGACCTCGGCCGTGGTTGCCGTCATCGACGAAAAACGCCACCTCGGCCACAGACTCGGGAAGACTGCCGTGTTCGTAGCGGGCGACGGCCACGAGTTCGCCGCTGTCGAGCACCACGAACGCCATACGTGATCGATAGTCGACCTGGGTGAAGAAATCGAGCTCGCGATCACTCAGTTTCGGGCGGGGACGGAAGTACCGGAAATAGATGCTCTCCGGCGACTGCCGGGCGTGGAAGTCAGCGAGAGCATCGCGATCGGCGGGGCGAATCGGTCGTATTTCAACGGTCTCGCCATCGGCCAGGACGGCGTGGGTTTCCCATTCACGGGGGTAGTCGGGGATCCCGGCGCTGCGGTCGTCCTCGTCCATCGAACGCTAGCCCTCGTCGGCGGCGTTGCGAAGGAAATCGGCCGCGATCGGCGCGGCGACGGACCCGCCGAATCCCCCACCGTCGACGAGGACGGCGAAGGCGATGTCACCCTGATAGCCGATGAACCAGGCGTGAGTCGGCGGCGGGTCGCCGGCGCCGAACTCGGCGGTGCCGGTCTTACCATGGACCCGACCGCCGGGAACCCCTTTGAGCGCCTGCCCGGTCCCGTAATCGACAACGGCGCCCATCATCTCCTGGAGCGATACCATCACCGCCGGATCCAGAGCGCGGGCGCCGCCGGTATCGGCGCCGACGCCGTCATCGACGATCAGGGTGGGCGGCCGGTAGGTGCCATCGGCCACCGTCGCCGCCATGACCGCCATGCTGAGCGGACTCACCAGAACCCGCCCCTGCCCAAAGGATGTAGCGGCCTGATCGACGGCGGATTCGGGGACGGGCACCAAGCCGGAGAAGGCGGAGGTGCCGACCCGGTACTCGACACCGACGCCCAGATTGCCGGCCACCCGAGGCAGCGCGCCGGCATCCAAGCCGATCCCGAGCTCCACGAACGAGGTATTGCAGGAGTGAGCGAACGCGTCGCGCAGCGCGACGGTGCCTCGATCCCTGGTTTCGGAGTTCCGGAACTCCTTGCCGTCCACCACCAGCGACGCCGGACAGCCGATCGACTGGTCGGCAGTTCCACCCTGTTCGAGTGCGGCGTAGGCCGTGATCACCTTGAAGATCGATCCCGGCGGATACCGCCCGGTCAGTGCATGGTTCTCCACCGCTGCTCCCGGTCCGTTGGCAACGGCCAGCACGTCACCGGTCGACACCCGCACGGCGACGATGGAGCCCGGCAGGTGGGTGGCCTGAAGGGCCCGCTCGGCGGCGACCTGGTACCGGTGGTCGATTGTCGTCTGCACCGGCTCCGGGGGCTGGGGCGTCGACAGATGGACGATGTTCACATCGGCGTCGGCCGGGATCTCCTGGCCGGCGTTGTCCCGCAACGGGAACCGTCGAATGATGCGTATCCGGAATCCGGGGAGCCCGGCGAGGCGTTCGTTGTAGGCGGCCTGAAGGCCTGAGCGACCCACGAGATCACCGATCGCGAAGTAGTCGGGAGACTGCTCCAGGATCTCGGCCGTGACCTCACCGTTCCAGCCGAGCAGGGCTCGTCCGTAGCCGTCGTAGGGAGTGAGTAGGGCCGTCGTCTCGGTGAGCACGACACCCGGCAGAAGAGCGAGCTCGGCGACCGGCGATTCGATGTCGACGTGCCGCCTCGTTGCCACCGGTGTGACTGCGTCGGAAGGTGACCGCCTCAGGCGCTCGGCGATCTCCGATTCGTCGGTGCCAAGGAGTTCGGCCAGACGCATCGACAACTCGTCGATCGAGTCCACCTCCCTGGTGACCACGCCCACCTCGACCACGGGCCGCTCCCCGACCAACTCGAACCCTCCGGCACCCAGAATCGGAGCTCGGGACGAGGTGACCCGTTCTCGAACGAACACATCGCCCGGAGTCAGCCCGGCGTGCAGCATGGCCGGGTCCCAATCGACCTGCCACTCCGGGCCGACTTGCACCAGCCGCAGTTCACCTACGGTCGCGAACACCGTGCCGTCCGACAGGGTCCAGCTCAAGTCGACCGGACCGACGACCCGAAGGTCGCCGTCGGGGACAAGCGGTCCGACCGAGGCGGCTAGCGTGAACCCACCCAGTCCTTCGGTGATACGGTCGAATTCGGCGGCCACATCCGACGGCCGCTCGTAGGCGAACGGCTGGGTCGCGATCGACCCCGATTCGAGGGCTGCGATCACGGCGACGGCACGGTCGCGGGCCGTGGCGGCCGGATCGGCGGCCGCTTCGACGAGCTCGTCGCTCGTCGCTACCGCAGCGTCCTCCGAAAGTTCGCTGTCATCGCTGAGCAGAACGGTGCGCACGAGCACGATGATGCCGGTACCGGCCACGAGGACCATTGCCACAATGAGAACAAGCAGTCGAGCCGCCGACCACTCGGCGTACACCTCCCCGACCTCGACGTCTCGAATTCCGACGCCGCGATGATCCTCGACGGTCTCGTCGTCGGCGATGCGCACGTTGAACATGGTAGTTGGCCGTAGACCGACGCGTCCGGAGACCCCGGCCCCGCCCCGGTGTGCCACTTGCCACCTACGATGGACCGCATCGTGGAGACGAAGATCGCATGGTGACCTCGGAGTCCGCACCCCGGCCGCCGAACGAGGAAGAGATGGGCACCCACCTCGCCCGCCTGGCCAAGCCCTTCGTGCTGGCCGCCCCGCTCATGGTCGCAGCCTTGCTCCCAGCGGCATTCTACGGCCAACGGTCACGAGACGTGGCTGCCGAGGCCGACCGAGCGCTTGTCGGTTGGTTCACCCCGACGGGCAGTGGCTCCGCCGTTGCCCTCGATTCCGAGGCCTTCTGCGAACCGAATGATGCGGCCACGATGACCACGATGTTCACCGAGATCGACATCGGCGGCGACAACCACAAGTCCTCGGTGAACGGTCTGCGCTTCGATACCGTGACCGTCGACCTCGAGGGCTGGGTCGGCGAGCCGTCAGGACAGGACAAGGACAACATCAAGATCCTTCTGCAACGGGCCGACGGCGGATGGTGTGTGGCAAATGTCGAGGCTCTCGCCGAGAGCTCCTGACATTCAGTCCTCCGAGACGCCCGATGGGGTGGCGGATCGAGGGGCTCCCGACACCCGAGATCCATCGGGCTCCTCTTGTCGGACCTTGCCGTCTTCCTCCTAGCTGTTCGGCGGGAGGAGAACGCTGTCGATGACATGGATCACGCCGTTACTTGCTTCGACGTCGACAGCCGTGACCGTGGCGTCGTTCACCATCACGGTGTCGCCGTCGACCGAGATTGTAACCTCGGCGCCGTTCACGGTGGCGACGGACTGGCCGTCAAGTGTCACGACGTCGCTCGACGGTACCTCACCGGCAACAACGTGGTAGGTCAGGATCGACTCGAGGGTCGCAGTGTCGGCGAGCAGCTCTTCGGCGGTCAGACCGAGGTCCTCGAGCGCGGCCGCAAACGCGTCGTCGGTCGGGGCGAAGACCGTGAACGGCCCCTCGCCACTCAGGGTGGTGTCCAGACCGGCAGCCTGGACCGCAGCCACGAGGGTCGTGAAGCTGCCGTTTTCAACGGCCACATCGACGATCGAGCTGGGCTCGGCCATGGCATCCGCGTCTTCAGCCATGGCGTCTTCATCCTCAGCCATAGCGTCTCCAGCATCAGGGGCCTCGTCCTCTGCCGTGTTCTCCTCGGTTGTTTCCACGGTGGACTCGGCCTCCGTCGACTCTTCGGTGGCGTCGTCACCGCAGGCCGAAGCCATCAGTGCGAGCGCCATGAGCGCGGCCAACAACGAGAACAACTTCCTGTTCATGATTCTCTCTCCAGTGATGGTTCAGATGGACGGCGAACGCCGTCAATCA
>JBFHEP010000222.1:0-7259 GCA_041584095.1 Acidimicrobiales bacterium
GATCGTTCCCCACTCCGCGATGGCCGAAATCGCTTCGAACGGATTCGGCCGCTTCCTTGACGGGATCATGGCGATCAACGGCCTCACCGACTTCGACTTCTTTCGGCCGGTCGACGTCGGCGGCGACACGGTGGACGGCTTCACTCCCGGCGGGGACCGAGCGCGGCCACTGATCGCCAGCTGCGGCACCGAAGCCAGGGACTACGATCTGTTGGCGCGGGCGACCGCCGCTCTGGTCCTCGACGTCGACGTGAAGGTCTGCTTTGCCTCCCCGAACCTCACCACGAAGACCCGGTTCACGGTGCCCGATCCCGTGCCCGAGCACATGGAGATACGCTACTTCAGCTTCGTCGAACTCCGAGATCTGTACCAGGCCGCCGATGTCGTGGTCGTGCCGCTGCTGCCGAACCGATATGCAGCCGGACTGACCACCGTGATCGAGGCTTTGGCCTGCGGGCGACCCGTCGTCGTCGCCCGCTCCCCCGGCCTGGTCGAGGAGTTGATCGACAAGGGTCTGGTCGAATGGTACGAAAGGGGTGACGGCGAGGGGCTGCGGGCGGCGATCGAGCGGGTGCTCGCCGATCCAACGGCCGCTCGGGACCGGGCCGGCAAGGCCCGTGAGTGGATCCGCTTACACCATTCGGCCCCGGCCTATCTCCAACGCATCGTCGAGGCGGTGGAGTCGGCCTTCGTGACCGGGTCGTAGGTTGCGCCGGCGACCCGTCGAAGCCGACGCCATAGCCCCCACACACCGCCAAACCGTGCGGCACACACCCGAAAACCGGGGCGCCGAGCGCACACAACGAACCGTGCGCCCCACACCCGAAAACCGGGGCGCCGAGCGCACACAACGAACCGTGCGGCCCACACCCGAAAACCGGGGCGCCGAGCGCACAGAATGGGTGGGAGGGTGGCGGTGAGCACGCTGGACGGACCTTGGATGTCACAGCGTGCGAGGACAATGGAAGGTATCCATGACGACTGCCACCACCGTTTTCGCAGCGTCCGCACCCTTCCGAACCGTGCACCACGGGCGATTTCGTGTTCTCGTGACCGACGACCGGGTCACCGGCGGTCAGCATCTCGTGTTGGTCAAAGGACGGGTGACGGACCAACCCGCCGTGGTCTGCCGCGTCGCCTCGGCCTGCATCACCTCGACCGCCCTCGACGCCGATGACTGCGACTGCGCCGGCCAGAACCGAACCGCGCTCGACATCATCGACGCCGAAGGTATGGGCGTACTGATCCACCTCGACCAGGAGGGCCGGGGCAACGGCCTCGTCGCCAAGATCCGGGCACTGAACGGCAAGGAGGCGGGCCTCGACACCTTCACCGCGATCGAGGCACTCGGGCTGCCGGCCGACAATCGCGACTACGGCGACGTCGCCCGAATTCTTCACGAGCTGCAGGTGCAGTCGGTTCGACTGCTGACCAACAACCCGGCCAAGCTGTCGGCCGTCGCCGCCTGCGGGGTTGTGGTTGTGGAACGTATCCCGTGTCTCGACAGCAATCCTCCCGGGCGCTCGCTCCGGCATCTGGCCGCCAAAGCCGACCGCGGCCACCTCCTGCCTTCCGACCAGCGCAGCGATCCGGGCGACACCGGGCCGCAGGTCGATGCTGGCTGACACCGACATCGCCCGGGCGCTCGACGTCGGCGACCTCTCGGTCGGCTATTCGTTCGTGCCAAACGCCGAGGGGGTCTGGGTCTATCAGGAGCCGGCGGCCGGCGCGAAGGACGACCCGGACGGCCGCACGCTGTTCGAGAACCTGTCCGTGAAAAGCCGGGTTGCGCTCACGATCGGTCCGCTGGTCAAGCCGCTCGACTACAGCACCAGGGTTCCACGCCATCTGCGGTTCGAAGGCCACGACGGTGTCGTCGACCTCCGTCGATCGAGAAGCGGGTACCGGCTGCGGGCCGGGGAGGCGGCCCTGGTGCTCACCAACGAGCAGATCGACCTGTCGCACCGGATCGGCGCGCTGGTGCTGGGCCGGGTGTCGTCGCACACCGACGGCCTGGTGGTGAACGCTTCCTACCTCGATCCGACCTGGAGCGGGGTGGTCCGGCTCCACCTGCACAACACGGCCCGTCACCCGGTCGCACTTCGACTGGGCAACGAGATCGGCCGCATGTTCCTGTTCGCCACCCCCGAATCCACTCCCGACCCGCTGGCCGTCGCCCATCAAGGCCTCCATTACGGCTACAGCTGGAAACGTATCCTCGACGACGGCATCGACCCGTTCCCCGAGCGGGCACCGGTCGAGCCACCCCGAAACTGGCTCCGGCGGCTGCGTCAGGTGAACGCGATGGCCAAACGGAACGTCGGCTACACGGCGATCGGCCTGCTGGCCCTGTCAGCCGTTCCGGCGCTCCGGGCCTACCAGCAGATCGACAACTGGTCGGAGCGATTCGAGCAACTCGACGCCGTCGAAGTGGGCCTCATGGAGCTGACCGATCGGGAGCCGGTGGCCGGCATCGAGACACTCGTCTGGCGGTCGGGCGCCTTGATGGCGGAAGCGGAGATCGAGCTGCCGCAGGAGTTCCGCTACGTGCCCGACCGGGTGTTCGCCGTGGCCGAGATCGAATCGACAAGCACGGATCCCGACCTGCGACCGGTGCTGTTCACCCGTGTGGCCCGGATCGAGGGAAGGACAACGCTGACCATCCGAGCCGAGCGCCGTGCCCGGTCTCCCGGCGGCGGGACCGACGGCGACGGCGACGCCGAACTCGCCCCGGATGCGATCGATGTCCGGTGGCTGGTCGTTCCCTGATACGGCGTCTCACCGTCTCGGCGGGCGACCGGTGCGCACGAAGTCGGCCGACTCCGTGACCGATCTGGCCACGAACCGTTCGAGTCGGGGGGCGGCGAGAAATCGGACGGCGGCGGCCATCGGCAGGGGTGACCCGGAGCGGACCGATTCCTCGACGGCGGCCTGCGCCGTCTTCACCAGGTGGGCCACCACGATGAACGACCCGGCCCGGTCGGCGAGTGAGGCATCGAGCAACTGATCGGCCACCAGATCGGCCTCGCCGCTGAGCGCGAGCGTCACGGCATCGTCCGGTCGGCGCCACAGCACGGCATCACCGATCGTGTCGACGTCGCGCGACCCGCCGACCCAGTCGTCGAGGGGTCGGTGGGCCACGGCCCGCCCGTGGCGACGTTCGCTGCGGCCGGTGTCGAAGGCCAGCCAGACGGCGAAGAGGGCCAGACGGAGTGCGGACGGGCCGGGGTGTCGGTGCCAGGCCCATCGAGCGGCCCGAGCGGTTGTGAGACCGTGCGTGATGTCGAGCCAGCCGAAGGGTTCGGCGTTGTCGAACTCGACTTCGAGATCGTGCCGGAGGAGTCGCTCCGACACGGCCATGACGACGGCGTCGAGCAACCCGTCGACGCCGGCGCCGGCGCGAATGGTGTCGGCCGCCGTGGTGATGGGGGCATCGGCGGCCTGGAGCAGCACGTCGGCGAACGGCCCCGGATTCCAGTCGACGTCTACCATGGTTGCGTCGGCCGCCGCCTCGGCCAGCGGACCCAGGTCGACGGCGGTCAGCTCACGCATGGCCCGCCGCATGTAGGGGAGGGTGTCCTCCCGGGTGGAGTAGACGATGCGGGTGATCAGGTGGGGCAGAAGGTCGGGAGCGAGATCCCACCCGGTCCGGTCGAGCAGCTCGAACGACTTCTGGGTGTAGATGATCCCGTGGCCGTAGCTGAGGTGGTGGGGGGAGACGGCGTCGACAATGGTTGACCGGATGGCGGCCGGGTCGTCGCCTCGTTCGAGGCGTCCCATGAGTCCGGCCAGCGCGCCTTCGAGGTTTTCGGCCTCGACGGCAGCGACAACGTCGATCGCCGGATCACCGGGAGGGACGGTGTTGACCGGGTAGCCTCGGGTCGTCTCCGACAGCCCCGACAGCCCCTGAACGAGGGCGAGCAGCGCCGCATCCTGTGAGGCCGGGTTGTCACCGTTGCGGACCTCGGCGATGGCCAGGGCATCGGCGGCCAGTGCCATCTCGTGGCCGACACCCTCGTCGGCTTTGGGTGCCGCCACCTTCAACGCCTCGGCCATGATCTGGACCGGCGTCGCTCCGGATTCGAGGAGGCGGGCCGCATCGCGGGCCATCTGGCCGACGTAGTCGTTCTCCAGTCCCCGTCGCAGGCTGGGCCACAGGCGCTGACGTTGCTGCTCCGGCGACGGCTTCTCCACGGTCACGGCAACCTCACCGTTGTCGATCTCGACCCGGTGGCACGGCACGTCTTCTTCACCGACAAGGCAGCGGCCGGTGGCCGCCTCGAACTTCCAGTTGTGCCATTGGCACGTCACGATGCCGTCGGCCAGCGAGCCGGTCACCAACCCGTATCCCTGGTGAGGACAGGAGTTGTCGATGGCGTGCACCCCGTCGTCGGACCGGATGAGGGCGACCGCCGTCTCGCCGACCTTGACCATCTTCATCTCACCGACGGCCAGATCGTCGAGTTTGGCAACAGTCTCGGTCGTCGACCGTACCTCGCTGTTCTCCATCGTCTCACTTGAACTCATTCCACTACCGTAGAAGTTGATGTGCACTTGAAGTCAAGACATGGATGCCAAATCGTTGTCGAAAGGACCGCGCCGATGAAAGACTTGAGCATGGATTTCTCAGTGCGGTCGCCGACTCCCCAGGATGCGGCCCGCATGGCCGAGGTCCACATTGCCGCCTGGCGCACGGCCTACGCCGAGGTCATGCCCCCCGACTACCTGGCCGGGCTCGACCAAGGTCGATTGACGGAACGGTGGACCGAAGACATCACCGACCCCGCCGCCGGCGTGACGAACCTCGTCGGGGTGATCGACCGAACGATTCAGGCGATCGCGACGGTCGGCCCGTTCCGGGACCACGAGTCGTTCGACGACCCGTCGGGGGAACTCTGGATGATCAACGCCCACCCCGAGGCCTTCGGCACCGGTATCGCCAAAGCGCTGCATCGACGGGCCCTGGACCAGCTGCGCAGCGACGGCCACCATCGGGCCGCCCTCTGGGTGGTCGACGACAACGCCCGAGCCCGGCGATTCTACGAGCGGGAGGGGTGGACGCTGGACCCGGCCCGCAAAGAGGACGCCTTCGGTGATCAGAAGATCGTCGAGGTCCGCTACAGCATCTCGCTGTAGGCCGTTGCCTGCGAGGCGAGGCGATTACCATGAAGACCGTGGATCTCCCGGTGAACCCTCCCGTCAAACCGATGCTGGCCAAGGCGGTGGCCGGCATCCCCGACCGCACCGATCTGGTCTTCGAGCCCAAGTGGGACGGGTTCCGCTGCATCGTGTTTCGCGACGGTGACGAGGTCATCCTCGGCTCGCGCAACGAGCGACCGCTCACCCGGTACTTCCCCGAGATGCTCGAACCGGTTCGTCGCCATCTTCCGGATCGCTGTGTCGTCGACGGCGAGTTGATCGTGGCCACCGACGATCATCTCGACTTCGACGGCCTGCAGCAGCGAATCCATCCGGCGGAGTCCCGGGTCAACATGCTGGCCGAGAAGACACCGGCCGCGTTCATCGCCTTCGATCTGCTGGCGATCAACGGCGAGGATCTGCGTGAGCAACCGTTCCATGTGCGTCGCGGCCGCCTGGAAGAGGCGCTGATCGAGACGGCGCCCCCAATTCACCTCACCCCCACCACCACCGATCACGCCGTCGCCGCCCGCTGGTTCACGGTGTTCGAGGGGGCGGGGCTCGACGGTCTGATCGCCAAACCGGCCGACGATCCCTACGTCGAGAACAAGCGCACCCAGCTGAAAATCAAGCATGTTCGGTCGGCCGACGCCGTGGTCGCCGGATACCGATGGCACAAGGACGGCAACGGCGTCGGATCCCTGCTCCTCGGCCTCTACAACGACAGCGGCGACCTGCACCACGTCGGCGTCGCCGCCTCGTTCACCGCCAAACGGCGGGCCGAGCTGGTTGAGGAGCTGGCGCCGCTCACCGAGGGTGCGCTCGAAACCCATCCGTGGAAGGCGTGGGCCGACGCCGAAGCTCATGCCGCCGAGGAAGGCGTGCCCGGTGGGCCTGCCCGGATGCCCGGAGCGCCTCATCGCTGGAGCGGCAAGAAGGATCACTCCTGGGTTCCGTTGCGGATCGAGAAGGTCGTCGAGGTCAAATACGGGAGCACCTTGAACGGGCGCTTTCGTGAGGTCACGAAGGTGCTTCGGTGGCGCCCCGACAAGACCCCGGCGGAGTGTGATTTCAGCCAGCTCGACGAACCGGTTCCGGTCGGTCTCCACACCGTGCTCGATCCGGGCGACTGACAGGTATTCCAGATCACCCGCTAAAGGACCCGGACAACGTTCCGAAAGACCTATGTGGCTCTGGAACCGAATCTCCGTCAAGCCGAGCATGGCGCCGTAGCGACCGTCGCGCCCCCGTTCTCGTCAGGTGCCGCATCGGCCGACGACGTGGACGAGCTTCTGGCCGAAATCGACCGGCTGCGCCGGGAAGTCGATCGCCTGAACGACGAACTCGAGGCTGAGCGACTCGACCGATTTGTCGACCTCGACGTCAAGACCGTGCTGTCGTCGCTGACCAACCCGCCTCCAGGCCTCGACCCCGGTGGTCGGTTGCTGCCCGACGGTCGTTTCATCCCGCCCGCCATCGTCGACGGCGGCCGTTCGGCGCCCCCGGAGCCGGGTGCTCCTCGGCTTGCGACGATTCCCGAATCGGGCTCGTCGACCCCGGACTCGAACACGAGCTGCGAGTTCGCCGCCGACGACGAATCGGGCAAGGCGTTCGATCGGTTCTTCAACGCCCCGGATCCCCAACTCGACAAGACCCGCCGATTCCTCCTCGGTTGACGTGTCACGGCCGGAGGCCGTGTCCCCGAGTTCGCCCACCGGCGAACATCGCCGCCCCCACCGGGGACCGCAACGTCTGGAGGCCGAGACCTGATCGGGGTGGGCGGCCAGTACATTTGGAGCTGTGGGCGATCTCAGACCTCACCGCTTTCACTCACTCTGCCTGGTGGCACGCCTGTTGCGTGTTCACCGGGCGACGTTCCGTCGATCGTTGGCCGCGGCCCTCAGTGTCGTCGCGCTGTTGGTCTGGGCGGGCGCGGTGGCCGCCGAGTCGCCGGTTGCGCTCAGCGAGGAGCTGGCCGCCGACGGTGTCTACGTCTCGCGGGTCCGCACCGAAATCGACGAGGTGGCTCTCGAGGCCGCAGTTCAGGAGGTGCGATCCGACGGGCTGCTTCTGGTCGTCGTCGCCCCCATTGATCCCCAACCCGATGGTGAGGCGTTCGC
>JBFHEP010000223.1:0-7254 GCA_041584095.1 Acidimicrobiales bacterium
ACTCCCGGCTTCGCCGAACGGAGCTGCTGTCCGAATTGGTCGGCATCAACAGCGTCAATCCTGATCACGGGGGCCCGAAATCCGGCCCCGGAGGCGAGGGGGAGCTCGCCCATTGGATCGGAGAACGGGCCGACCGCCTCGGAGCGGAAGTGACCCTCGACGAGGTTCTGGACGGCCGCCCGAATGTGTACTGTCACTTCACGGGAAGTCACTCGAAACGAGGCGGCGGGACTCGTCGAACAGTGTGCATCGACGTGCACCTCGACACCGTCGGCGTTGAGCACATGCCCGACGATCCCTTCGACGGCCGGCTGGCCGACGACCGGGTCTACGGACGGGGTAGCGTCGACACCAAGGCGACGTTCGCCGTGGTTCTCGAGATGCTCGAGTCCCTGTCGGCCGAGGGGCGAGAGCTCGGCCCCGATCTGCTACTGGTCGGCAGCATCAGCGAGGAGATGGGGGGCTTCCCCGGTGCGTTCGCTCTGCAACAGCGATTCGTCGATCGCGATCTCCCCGTCGATCAGATCGTCGTCGCCGAGCCGACGATGTGTGCCCCGGTCTACGGCCACAAGGGTGGCCTCGGACTCGAGGTGACGGTGCACGGTTCTGCGGCCCACTCGTCGAAACCGCATCTCGGACAGAACGCCATCGTGGCCGCGTCACGGGTGGTGGCAGCGCTCCAGGCGGAGCACGAGCGTCTCGTGGCCGGAGAGTCGCCGACGGAGGTCGGCACCGGCACGCTTGCCGTCACCGTCATCGAGGGAGGGCTCGCCCGGAATATCGTCCCGGACAACTGCCGGATCTTCGGTGACCGACGAGTCGCCCCCGGCGAGGATGTGCACTCGATGTTCGAGCGGTTGCGGGACTTGGTGGCTGACGCGGCAGCGCCGTTGGACGTCGACGTGGCAATGAGTTACGGCCGCGTCATGCCGGGCTTCTACCGGCCGGCCGACAGCGAGTTGGTCTCCGAACTGGCGCGTTTGAGCGGCAACCCGGCCGATATCGCCAGCTACGGAACGAACGCATTGGCCTACGACGATCTCGACGCCGACATCGTGATCTTCGGACCCGGATCGATAGATCAGGCCCACAAGGCCGTGGAGTGGGTGGATGTCGATCAGCTCGACATCGCCGGCTACATCTACCGAGAGTGGCTGACCGAGCACACTCTGTAGCGATCAGTCGAGAATCGGCTCAGATTCGGCAAACCCAGCCGGTGGAGCGAGCTGCGACTGCTTGTCCAGCGATAGTTTTGAAGGTTGGATGCCCGTGGCGGCTGATCGTCCGAACGTTGGTATTTGGGCGATTTTGAGGGTGGGCTATTTATCCCGTAAACCCACATCGATCGAACTATTCGGATAGAAAACAGTCAGGAGTCCGCCGCAAACCTCCACCCCCGTCTGAATCGCCATGTATCTACATCGCCCACACGAGCCATCCGGCGGAAGCCGGTTCCTGCTTGCGCTGTCACTGTCCACAGTGACCGCGTTCGCGGTGGCCGCTCCGTTGGCGTTCAAGGCGATGACCGTGGATTCCGATGTCGGCGGCCAGGATGCCGAGGTCGGCGAGGTGACCGAATCTTCGACCACCACCACGCCGCCACCTTCCGGCCCCCAGATCGGCCCGAAGGTGCGTTCACCACAGGCCAAGTTGCCGATCCAGCCCGGTCTGCCATCGGACTACCCGGACGAGGCGACAACCGAGACACAGTCGGCGACGACGTCACCGTCGATCCCCCAGACAACGGTGGCCACAACGGCGGCGTCCACGACAACCGTCACAACCGCCGTCTCTTCATCGAGCACCGTGACAACCGTCGGTTCGACGTCATCGACGTCGACCAGCAGCACCGTTTCGACGTCGAGTACCTCGTCGTCGTCGACGTCGATCAACCCCGACTCGGGCGCTCCATAGACGTCGCCGGGTCTCAGCCGGCGCGTTGTCCGGTAAGCAGGCCGAGCTTGTACTTGAGCAGGAGCACCCGCCGCACCGAACGATCGAGGCGCTCGGCCGGAAGCGAACCGTCGGCGGCCGCCGCAAGCAGCGCCTCGTAGGACGCAGCCAGGTCTGGTGGCACCAACAACACATCGGCGCCAGCCACTATTGCGTCGACCGATATCTGTCCCGCGTCGTACTGCCCAACAGCACCCATGTTCAGCGCATCGGTCATCACGACGCCTTCGAAGCCGAGCTCTCGACGCAACAGATCATCGATGATGACCGTTGACAGGGTGGCCGGCGTTCCTGAGCCGTCGAGTCCGGGAACCGCCAGGTGGCCGACGACGACAATGGCGACGTCGTTGTCGATGGCTGCGTCGAACGGCACGCGCTCGCGCCGGTCCCATTGAGGGCGGTCGACCGTGACTTCCGGGAGGCTGAAGTGGCTGTCGGTGCTCGTCGCCCCGTGGCCCGGCCAGTGTTTGACGGCTGCGGCGACTCCTGACTGTTGCAGGCCGACGACGGATCCAGCGACCATGTCGGCCACCACCTCGGGATCATCGCCGAACGATCGGTCGCCGATGAAGCCCGGCAATCCGGGAAGAACGACGTCGGCGACCGGGGCCAGCACGACGTTGATGCCCTGCCGCTGTAACTGTTGGCCGGTGACGTAGCTCGCCTCGGTTGCGGCGTCGACGTTCCCGGCCAGGTCGGACGCGGGCGGAAAGACGGTCACCTGATCGGTGATGCGGCTGACCCGGCCACCCTCCTGATCGACCGCAATCAACAGCTCCGGCCCACCGTCGGCGCCAGCAGCCTCCTGCAGACCGCTCGAGAAGCTCCGCAGCTGCTCGGCGGATTCAATGTTGTCCTCGAGATAGAGGACACCACCGAGGTTGAACGCGTCCACGATGTCCGCCGGTCGCTCGAAGCCGGAGATCTGGTGGTTCAGCGCCCCGTCGGCGGCATCGACATGGTCGGCCGCATTCCCGGCCAGCACCGGCATCAGCAGTTGGCCGATCTTCTCCTCGACGGTGAGGGCGGCCAGGGCTTCGTCGACCACGGCGTCCGGATCAGCAGACGGCTCGACATCGACAACAGTGGCGGTCGTGGCAGGCGCCGCCGCGACCTCTCCGTCGGCGATCGCCTTCTCGGCCGTGTCCGGAGACGTCGTGGAGCACGCCCCCGCCAGAAGCGCCGACGCGACGATCGCCGCCTGCACCATCGGAACCGACTTCGACTTCAGTACCACTACGTTCCTTCTGCCGGGACAAGGCCAATGGGTGAGGGCCGCGGCCGCCACATCCACCCTCCGAGGGTAAGGTTCGCCACCGTCAACCGGATTCGTTTTGGCCAAGAATTTTCCAATCGTCGTCCACTAGAGTTTCTGCGTGACGAAGACAGACTGGAACCCGATTCTTCGGTCCGAGTTCGACAAGCCCTACTGGGACGAACTTCAGCAGTTCGTCCACGCCGAGCGTTGCAAGTATCCGGTCTATCCTCCTCGTGATGAGGTGTTCGCAGCGCTGCATTTCACCCCGTACGCCGACGTCAAGGTGCTCATCGTCGGCCAGGATCCCTATCACGGCCCCGGCCAGGCTCACGGTCTCTGTTTCTCGGTTCGACCCGGAGTTCCCCCTCCCCCCTCGCTGATGAACATCTTCACCGAGCTGGAATCCGATCTCGGCATCCCGAAACCCGACCACGGTTCGCTGGTCCGCTGGGCGGAGCAGGGCGTGCTACTGCTCAACACCACGATGACCGTACGGGGCGGCAAGGCGGGATCCCATCAGAAGAAGGGCTGGGAGACGTTCACCGACGAGGTGATCAAGGCCGTGTCGGCCAAGGAGGAGATGGTGGCGTTCGTGCTCTGGGGCTCGGCGGCCCGACGGAAGAGGGAGCTGATCGACACGAAGAGGCACTTCGTGGTCGAATCCGCCCACCCGTCGCCGCTTGCCGCCCACCGGGGGTTCTTCGGCTCCCGACCGTTCTCGCGGATCAACGAGGCGCTTGTCGCCGCCGGCCGTGAGCCGGTCGACTGGTCGTTGGACTAGCCGGATCTGCGTTCAGTACATGGAACTCGAACCTGCGCCGCCGGTCTCGCCCCGGGCGACGGCCAGGGCATTGCGGGCACCGGCGACCTGGGCCAGGAGGTTCGACGTGGCCGTGATCATTCGAAAACCCTGCTCGCTGCGGTGCTGGACGAGTGAAGGGACGGTGTGGATACCGGGCACGACGCTGCGGGCCGTCGACACTTCGACGATCTTGGCCAGGGCCTCCTGATACACGGCGGAATCGGGATGATCGGTAGCCGGCGGCAGGCCGTAACTGATTGAGAGATCGGCTGGACCGACATAAACCGCGTCGATGCCCTCGACTTCGAGGATCGCCTCCAGATCGTCGACCGCCGCCTTCGTCTCGATCATCGGGATGCAGGCGATCTCCCGGTTGGCGCCGTCGTGGTAGCCGCCCCGGTCGGCGCCGCCGGCCCCCAGGTGGCGCAGGGCCGAGGCCGCTCTGGTGGGCCCCCAGCTGCGGGAACCCTCGGGCGCGTAGCGGCAGGCGGCAACCGCCGCCTCGGCTTCGGCCGGACTGTTGACCATAGGGATGATCACCCCCATCGAGCCGGCGTCGAGAAGCTTGCCGATGATGCCGGGCTCGTTCCACGGGGCGCGGGCCAGCGGAACTGCGGGCGAGGAACCGAGGGCGGTAAGGATCGGCACGACGTCGGAATAGTCGAGTAGACCGTGCTGCAGATCGAGACAGACATAGTCGTAGCCGACGCCACCCAGCGGCTCGGCCGCGAACGCATCGCCGGTCGACAGCCACAAACCGATGGTGGTCGACCCCTCGCGCCAAGCCGTCTTGAGCGTGTTCTCTCTCACCGGTGCAAACCTACTGCGGACGACAGCGCAGCACCAGGCCCGGATCGCCAGTTCAGGCGTCGACGTAGATACTTTGGCGGCGTCGGAAGGTTCGGGCCAGCAGCGGTCGGGCTCTGGGTATCCGCAGCTTCACCAAGGCCAGCAGGACCGGATAGATCTCGAGCCGACCGAGGAGCATGTTGGCGATACACACCAGTCGGGCGAAGACCGTCAGACCGGCGAAGTCGTGGCGGGGCCCGACGTCGCCGAGGCCGGGACCGACATTGCCGAGTGTGGTGGCCGACGCGGAGAATGCCGTCACGACATCCTCCCCGGTGAGGGCGATCAGCAGGCCGCCGCCGCCGAATGCGGCCAGCACCAGGACCAGAAAGCCGACGACGCGATCGACCACGCGATCATCGATCAAACTCTGCCCTACCCGCACCGGACGGACCAGCTTCTGGTGGAGCTGGGCCAACGTCTCGCGATGAGCCAGACTGGCGACCGCCAGCACTCGAACCAGCTTGACACCTCCGGCGGTCGAGCCCGCCATCGCTCCGATCGGCATCAGAATCAGGAGCACCGCCTGAGCCGGCGGATTCCACGCTCCGACAAAGTCAGCGGTGCCGTACCCGGTGGTTGTTACGACAGCCATCACCGTGAACACCGAGTTTCGCAGGCCGGTCAAGGTGCCCGGCTCGCCGGACGAATACCAGGTCAAACCCGTGGCTACGATGATCAGGGCCACGTACAGACGGAACTCGACCGATCGGAGCAGCGGACCCGGTCTGCCGCGTACGAGCCGATACAACAGGGTGAAGCTGCTCCCGGCCACGAACATGGCGGCGATGGCCACCCATTCGACGGCGGCCGACTCGAAATGACCGATCGACAGGGTGTATCGGGAGAACCCACCAGTCGAGACCGTGGTGAGAGAGTGGCTGGCTGCATCGTAGAGGTTCATGCCGGCTGCCAGGTACCCGACGATGGTCAGAACGGTGAAACCCACGTAGAACGCCCACAGGTGCTGGGCGGTGTGGGTGACCCTGGGCGTCAACCGCTCGCCGGTCGGACCCGGCGCCTCGGCTTCCAACAACCCCATCCCCCAACTCCCGACCGACGGAAGCACTGCCACCACCAGCACAATGACGCCCATCCCACCGAGCCACTGGGTCACCGACCGCCAGAAGAGAAGACCAACCGATGCGTCGAACACCGTCGGATCCGAGCCGGCCCGCAACACCGTTGCGCCGGTTGTGGTGAAACCGGACACCGACTCGAACATCGCCATGTCGAGGTCGGTGATGGTTCCGGTGGCGAGGAACGGCAGCGAACCGACGATTGCCATGGACACCCATGACGCAGTGACCGACACGAACACGTCGAGCCGGAGAATGCGGTCGGGTATCGACGTGAACGCCCTGAGCCCATAGCCGATCACCGAGGTGACGAGGCCGAGGATACCCAGAACCCGCCAATCGCCGGTGTCGCCATAGGCGATCTCGACCATGGCCGACAGCACGAGGCCGGCACCGGCGAAGGACAACGTGAGTCCGATGACCTGAGCGATGAGGCTTGGACGTTGGGCGCCGTTCATCATCGAGCGAAGATGGGCTTGGCCTCAGCCAACGACGCCGGGCGTCCGAACACCACCACGTGATCGCCGGCCTCCAGATCGGTCCCACCCCGTGCGATGACCGGCTCGTGGCCTGGCCGGATGACGGCGCCGAGCAGCAGCCCGGCGGGGATGTCCAACTCTGATATCAGCGACCCGTCGGCATCACTACCGAACGTGATCTCGATCTCGTCGACCTCGACGTCGCCTTCCAGAAAGGTGGCCACCGCTGTTGCTCCGCCTCGAAGATGCCGGATCACCGCATTTGCCGATGCGGTGCGGGGGCTGAGTGCGGCGTCGATGCCGAGCCGTCGAACCAGGGGCAGGAGGGCAAGGCGGTGGAGGACGGCGACGGTGAATGGCTTGCCCTCGGTCATGGCGAACACACAGGCCAGTACGTTGGCCGCATCCTCGCCGGTGGCGGCGACGACGACATCCATCTCGGCCACCGACTCATCGAGCAGGAGGTTGGTGTCGGTCACGTCACCCTGAACAACGGTGACGTGGCGGAACTTCTCGGCCAGATAGGTGGCCCGGGGGACGTCGCGCTCGATGATGATGACCTCGACACCCTCGTACTCCAGGTGCTCGGCGACCCTCGCGCCGACCGCACCGCCACCGAGCACCATGGCCCTCCGGACCCTCTTGGCCTCGGCACCGAGAAGCTTGAGAACTTTGGCCCTGGCCTCGGACCGGCACAACAAACGAACGTGGTCGCCTGGACGCAGCACATCGTGTCCGCCCGGTATGACGGTTTCGTCGCCCCTTGTGATGGCTCCGCAGACGAAGTCGTCGCTGGTCCTACCGATCTCCTCGAGCGACAGGTCGGCCAGCACG
>JBFHEP010000224.1:0-7252 GCA_041584095.1 Acidimicrobiales bacterium
GAGCACCGGGCCCGCTCCTTTTCAGCCCAACGGACCGCTACCGATGAGGCCTCGGATTTTCCATCTCGAGGTCGCACTTAGCACTCTCGACGCTAGAGTGCTAACGCATCAGTCCATCGCTTCGCCGAAGCCTTGTAATCAGCCTGGAGGACGCCACGAACATGGCGAAAGACATTTCCTTTGACGTCGAAGCCCGCCGTAAGCTGGAGGCGGGAATGAACACCCTGGCTCGGGCCGTCAGGGTCACGCTGGGCCCCAAGGGCCGCAACGTCGTGCTCGACAAGAAGTGGGGCGCACCAACAATCACCAACGACGGCGTTTCGATCGCCAAAGAGATCGAGCTGGAGGACCCGCTCGAGAAGATCGGGGCCGAACTGGTCAAGGAAGTGGCCAAGAAGACCGACGATGTCGCCGGTGACGGCACAACCACCGCCACGGTCCTGGCCCACGCGATGGTCACCGAGGGCCTCAAGAACGTGGCCGCCGGTGCCAACCCGATGTCGCTCAAGCGGGGCATAGAGGTCGCCGCGGAGGCTGCGGTGGAGGCCATCGCCGAAATGTCGATCGAAATCGACTCGAAGCAGCAGATCGCTCAGGTCGCCGCCATCTCGGCCAACGACCATCAGATCGGCGAGCTGATCGCCAATGCGATCGACAAGGTCGGCAAGGATGGCGTCGTCACCGTCGAGGAGTCCAACACCTTCGGTATGGACCTCGAGTTCACCGAGGGTATGCGGTTCGACAAGGGCTACATTTCCCCCTACTTCGTGACCGACACCGATCGGATGGAAGCCGCACTGGAGGACGCCTACGTGCTCCTGGTCAGCTCGAAGATCTCCGCCGTGCGCGACCTGGTCCCGGTGCTCGAGAAGGTCATGCAGACCGGCAAGCCGCTGGTCATCATCGCCGAGGATGTCGACGGCGAGGCCCTGGCCACGCTGGTCGTCAACCGCATCCGGGGCACAATCAACGTCGCGGCGGTGAAGGCCCCCGGATTCGGCGATCGTCGCAAGGCGATGCTGCAGGACATGGCCATCCTCACCGGTGGCCAGGTCATTTCGGAGGAAGTCGGCCTGAAGCTGGAGAATACCGGCCTCGACCTGCTCGGGCAGGCCCGCAAGATCACCATCACCAAGGACGAGACCACCATCATCGAGGGCGCTGGCGACAAGGCCGACGTCGACGGACGGGTGTCGCAGATCCGAGCCGAGATCGAGAACACCGACTCCGACTACGACCGGGAGAAGCTGCAGGAGCGTCTGGCCAAGCTGGCCGGCGGTGTCGCCGTCCTCCGGGTGGGTGCGGCCACCGAGGTCGAGCTGAAGGAGAAGAAGCACCGAATCGAAGACGCCGTCAGCACGACCAAGGCGGCGATCGAGGAAGGCGTCGTCTGTGGCGGCGGTGTCACGCTGCTTCGGGCTCAGAACAAGGTCGACGCGGCCGCCGCGGAGCTGAGCGGCGACGAGGCGACCGGCGCTCGTATCGTCTCCCGGGCCCTCCAGGCACCGCTCACCCAGATCGCCGTCAACGCCGGCGAGGAGGGCGGCATCGTCGTCAATCGTGTGCGCGAACTCGACGGCTGGCACGGCTACAACGCCGCCACCGGAGAATACGGGGATCTGCAGGCTGACGGTGTCATCGACGCAGCAAAGGTCACCCGATCCGGCGTTCAGAATGCGGCCTCGATCGCCGCGCTGTTCCTCACCACCGAGGCCGTGATCACCGATCACGTCGAACTCGACGACGCGGCCTGATCGAATCCGGTTGGGTTTCAACCCGACCGGGAGAGTGTCATGACGAGCCCGCCCCTCCATCCCGACACCGAGCCCTTCGCCTTCATGCTGGGCACGTGGCGGGGGAGGGGCGACGGCTCGTATCCCACAATCGACGACTTCAGCTACACCGAGGAGATCACGTTCGGTCACGTGGGCAAGCCGTTTCTGGCCTACGGGCAGAAGACCAAACACGCGGAAACCGGGCTGCCGCTACACGCCGAGGCGGGCTACTGGCGGTTTCCCGCTCCAGGGCGGGTCGAGCTGGTGATCGTCCATCCGACCGGGCTGCTGGAGTCGTTGTCGGGCACGGTCGATGTGACCGAGGGCGGGGCCACCATCGAGCTCACCTGTCCGGAGGTGGTCACCACCGCCACCGCGGTCGATGTCGAACGCACCGTACGCCGGTTTCGATTCGACGGCGACAGCGTCTCGTATGACGTGGCCATGGCCGCCGTCGGCCAACCGCTCACCCATCATCTGGCCGCCACCCTCCACCGGGTAGCCGACTGACCGCGGCCGTACACTTGTCAGTGTGGTTCGTTCTCGCTCGCAGTCGGTGTTCACCCGGGCATTCGACGGGGAGCTTGGCGGTCGCAAGCCGGACGAGCTGATCGTCGAGGAACCGCTGACCGTCGATCTCGACGGCCACGTCGTCTCCTCCACCATGCGCACCCCCGGCCACGACTTCGAGCTGGCCGCCGGCTTCCTGCTGTCCGAAGGGCTGCTCGGACCCGGTGACATCATCGGGATCCGGTACTGTGGCACCGGATCGCCCGTCGACTCCGAATTCAACGCCGTGACCGTCGAAACCGGCGGCCGGGTCCCGGAGCCGACCGCCCGCCTCGGTTCGATCTCCTCGTCGTGCGGTGTCTGCGGCACCGAAGCGATAGAGACCCTCACGGAGCGTCTACGGGTGCTCCCGCCCTACGAGCCGTGGGATCTGGCCACCCTCGCCGCGGCCCCAGACCGGCTACGCGCCTCACAACCGTTGTTCGACACCACCGGATCGGTGCACGCCGCGGCGGCCATCGATCGAGCTGGTGACCCGATGGTCGTCCGGGAGGACATCGGCCGCCACAACGCCGTCGACAAGGTCATCGGCCGCCTGCTGCTCGATCAGCGGTTGCCGGCTCACGACATGGCGTTGGTGGTCAGCGGGCGGGCCTCCTTCGAGATGGTGCAGAAGGCGTGGGCCGGCGGATTCACGGCCCTGGTTGCGGTTTCGGGGCCCTCAGCACTGGCCGTCGCCACGGCCCGCCGGGCCGGGCTCACCGTCATCGGCTTCACCCGGGGCGGACACGCCACGCTCTACAGCCCGGCCGAGCTCGTAGACTGATCGGGTGACTGGATCCTCCAAGCTGTCCGTCGGCCTCGGTGTCCTCCA
The DNA here is from genome assembly GCA_041584095.1 of Acidimicrobiales bacterium. Classification (GTDB taxonomy): domain Bacteria; phylum Actinomycetota; class Acidimicrobiia; order Acidimicrobiales; family SZUA-35; genus JAHELU01. The sequence continues at coordinate 3,160 of JBFHEP010000224.1, forward strand.
CCTCTTCACCAAGCCGACGCCGCTGGTTGATCGCGAGGCCGTCCTGGACGCGGTCGACAAGGCAACCGAACAAGGCACCCAGGTGGTCACCGCCGCGATCCTCGGCCACAAGGCCGACCTGGCGGTCATGGCCCTCAACGACGACCTGTGGGCGCTCCGCCACCTCCAGACCGACCTCGGCGAGGCCGGTCTCGATGTCGTCGACAGCTATCTGTCGCTCACCGAGATCAGCGAGTACGCCGCCGGCCTACCCGACCAGATGAAACAGGATCGCCTGTACCCGCAGCTGCCGCCAGAGGGCAAGCCCGCCTGGTGTTTCTATCCCATGAGCAAGCGGAGGAACCCGGGCCAAAACTGGTTCACCACCGACTTCGATCGGCGTAAGGAACTCATGTACGAGCACGGGGCCAGTGGCCGCAAGTTCGCCGGCCGGCTCGTGCAGCTCATCACCGCATCGACCGGCATCGACGACTATGAATGGGGGGTCACCCTCTTCGCCCAGCATCCCGACGACCTCAAAGAGGTCGTCTACACGATGCGCTACGACGAGGCATCGGCCGTCTACGCCGAGTTCGGTCCGTTCTACACGGGGCTCGTGGCCCCAGCAGATCACGTCCTGACCACGATCGGTATCCAGTAGCGGGCAATCCGGGCCATATGTAGCCACCGGCTCAACAAATCGGCACAATCACGCCTACTCTGGATCTATGAGCGGCTTTGCCCAAACGGATGGGCCCGCCGACCGCAGCTACGTGGAGTCGCGGCCCACAGATAACGCCCAAACACACCATGAAACGCGCTCGGAGCCGGCGCCAACACCGCCGCCTCCACCGCCGCCTCCCGTCAAGAGTACGAAACCGACCGATTCACCGGTCCCGCCGCCACCGTCCAGGATCTCGACACCGCAGCCGGCGGCCCCGGGCCGGGTCGTCGAGGGTGTCGTCACCGAGGTTTCCAGCGAGTCGGTCGACCTGCTCCTCGACGACGGTCGCCCCGCTGTCATCAGCCGCCGCAACTTCGGCCTCCACAACGAGGAACCCTCATCGGTGCTGTCGATCGGAGATCGTGCGTTCGGGGCCGAACTGGCCCGTGAGGATCCGAAAAATCGTGTTGTTCTGTCACGGGTCTGGGCGCTCAAACGCCAGGCGTGGCAGAAACTCACGGATCAGGCCACTTCCGGAGAGGTCATCCGGTGTCGGGTGGTTTCGACGTCGAAAAAGGGAGTGGTCGTCGACGCCGGAGTACGTGGTTTCGTGCCGGCCTCCCACCTCGAACTCGAACCCGTTCGTGACTTCACCCCCTATGTCGGTGAAGTGCTCGAACTGAAAATCCTCGAGATCGATCCCCGGCGGGAGAAGCTGGTTCTGAGCCGTCGGGCGCTGCTGCAGAAGGTCCAGCGCAAGGAGCGGCAGGAGCTGATGTCGTCGCTCACCGTCGGCGAGGTTCGCAAGGGTCGGGTCCAATCGCTGGCCGAGTACGGCGCCTTCGTCGACATCGGCGGTGTCTCCGGGCTGGTCCACCTTTCGGAGCTGAGCTGGTATCGGGTGTCCAAGCCGTCCGATGTCGTCAGCGTCGGCGACGAGGTCGAGGTGAAGGTGCTCGACGTGAAGGTCAAGAAGCGCCGGATCAGCTTGTCGATGCGCCAGACGACCCCCGACCCGCTGGAATCGATCGAGGTCGGCACGATCGTTGTCGGCGAAGTCTCGCGCCTCGTCGACTTCGGCGCCTTCGTCATGATCGGCGGGTTCGAAGGCCTCGTTCACCTCTCGGAGCTGGCCGAGTACCGGGTGTCCACTCCGGAGTCGATCGTCGCCCCCGGCGATGAGGTGAGGGTGAAGGTGCTGTCGGTCGATCCCGGTCGGCGCCGCATCGAACTTTCGATCCGGCGAGCCGCCGAATACCAGGGCTGATCGGACAGCGTGGTCGAAAACGACGACGACCTGTTCAACCGCTACGGATCCGACCTGGCCTCGGCCGTCGAGGCGGCGCTGCCATCCTGGGTGCGCGCGTCGATCGAACGGTTTCTGCCTCCGGGTTCGCTCAGCGCCGAGGCTGCGGAGAAGCTCGACGAAGAGATCGAGGCAGCCGGTCGGGCCGCCGCCACCGACGTCGGCAGCAGACTCCGAGATCTTCTGGGCCGCAACCTCGAGGACCAGTGGACGAACCCGCTCAGCATCCTGCGGAGCGCGTCGGCCTACCCGACGAGCATCCTCGACGCCCACGGCATCGCGCCGGTCAGAAGGGATCGGCACGCGCAACGTATCCACCCCGACGACGTCTACGACCTCACGCCCGGCAGCTTCGCCGACTTCGGCCCCGACGTCCACGAGCGGGGCATCACCTGGGGAGCGGCCAAGGCCCACCTCCACCTCAAGCGCCGGAAGACGCTGTGAGTGGCGGACCGGTGAGGTCGCGGGTCGTGGCCCACGTTCCGAACATCTTCGACCGGGCCCGCTTCGGCTCAAACATGGTCTTCGTCGATTCCGGTGCAGAGGCGGCGGCGAAGCACCCGACGGCGGTCATGGTCGATCTCGATCGCTGCGACCATCCCGACGAGTTCCGCATCGACGGCTCGGTCGTGATCGGCTTCGGATCCCATGTCGACACCACGGCCCACCAACGAGCTCGGGACCTGGGTTACGATCTGGTGCTTCCCCGATCCCAGTTTTTCCGCCGTCTACCCGACCTTCTGGCCGAGTATGACGTGATCCAGCCGGATGTGATCCAGCAGGACGTGATCCACCAGGATCCTGACGAAAGTGACTTGTGAGCCGTAAGCGACCCCTTCTCGATGCCGACCACCTACGTGGACTGGCTTATGCCGAGGCGCACAGCGGCGCCACCGACGCATGGTTCCGGTCCGTCGCCCAGGAACGCCTTGCCGACATGACCGACATGGCCCTGCTCGCGGTCGGCGGCTACGGCCGGGGCCGCCTCTGCCCAGCCTCGGATATCGACGTCGTGCTCGTCCACAGCGACGACGTCGACGGCGGCGACCTCGCCGAGGCGCTCTGGTACCCGGCATGGGACCGGGGGCTGGCCCTCGGCTACGTGGTGGTCACACTCGATCAGGCCGAGGAGTTGCTGGCCGAGGAGTTCGAGTGGGCGACCGCTCTGCTCGACACCCGGCTCATCGTCGGGAACCCGTGGTACAAGTCGGAGGTCGATCGGCTGACATCGGACGCCTGGACCTCCCGGCGGGATGAGTTGATGCACAAACTGGCTCAGTCCGTCGAGCAACGACACGAGGACCGCGGCGACGCGGCCTCCCAGATCGAACCCAACCTGAAGGAGGGGCGGGGCGGTCTGCGCGACGTGCACGCCATGATCTGGGCATCGGGTGCCCAACCCGGGTTCGCCGAGGAGTTCGTGGCCGACCTTCAGGCCGATGTCGAGGTGCTGTTGGAGGCCAGGGTTGAACTGCATCGACTGCAGAACCGTTCCGGCGACACACTCACGCTCGAGTTCCAGGATGCGGTGGCCGAGGCATTGGGCGACGAGTCGAGCGGTGAGTTGATGTTGCGGCTGGCCCGATCAGCCCGCCGTATCGCCTGGTGCAGCGACGAGGCCTGGCGCCGCTGGCAGTATCGGAACCGCAACGGCGACACACCGGTGCGTGAGGTGTTGAAAGTCGACGTTCCCGTCGACGACGATCCGCTCCTTCCACTACGCATGGCTGCTCGGGCCGCCCAGGAGGACCTGGTTCTGGACCGGGGCGACCTGGCCCGGTTCGGTCAGCAATGGAGCGGGATCGCGGAGCCGTGGCCGGACGAGGCCCGCAAGCTGTTCGCCCAGTTGTTCCTGGCCGGGCGGCCGGCCGTGCGGATCGTCGAGGATCTCGACCACTTCGGTCTCATGGAGCGGTTGATGCCGCACTGGGCGGCGGTGCAGTGTCGACCGCAACGTAACGTGCTGCACACCTACACCGTCGATCGTCATCTCTGCGAGGCGGCGGTCAACGCCTCGAGTCTCGTGGATCAGGTCACCCGGCCCGATCTCCTGGTGGTCGGGGCGTTGCTGCACGACATCGGCAAGGGCTACCCCGGCGATCACACCGAAGTCGGGATCAAGGTCATCGCCGAGATCGGCCACC
>JBFHEP010000225.1:0-7159 GCA_041584095.1 Acidimicrobiales bacterium
CAGTGCCTTCGACCGCGTGGTCGGTCTGGTCGAGAACAAGGGTCAGGTCCTGAACCAGCTGTCGGCCTGGTGGTTCGACAAGACCCGCGACATCGTGGCCAATCACGTCATCGCCGTGCCCGACCCACAGGCGATGGTGGTGATCGACGCCACCCCGCTCCCGGTCGAGGTTGTCGTTCGGGGCCGGCTCACCGGCAGCACCTCGACGTCCCTGCTACCCCGATACCAGCGGGGCGAACGGGTGCTCTACGGCTACACGCTGCCCGACGGCATCGCCGACCACGGCCCGCTTCCCGAACCGTTGATCACGCCGACCACGAAAGCCGAAAAGGGCGAGCACGACGAGCCCATCACCTGCGACGAAGTCGTCGAACGGGGTTTGGTCGACGCCGGGCTGTGGGCCGAGGTGCAGAAGGTGGCGCTGGCCGTGTTCGAACGGGGAACGAGCATCGCCGCCGATGCCGGTTTCGTCCTGGCCGACACCAAATACGAGTTCGGCCTCGCCCCCGACGGCTCGCTCGTGCTGATCGACGAGCTCCACACCCCGGACTCGTCCCGGTTCTGGGACACCGAGTCGCTGGATCGGCGGCTGGCCGACGGCAAGGGCCCGGAGAGCTTCGACAAGGAGCCCGTTCGCCTGGCGCTGCGGGAAATCGGCTACCGGGGCGACGGGCCCCCGCCGGAGCTCGACGACCATGTGTGGCAGGCCACCACACACCGCTACGTGGATCTCTACCAGGCCCTGACCGGCCTGGCCTTCGAACCCGGTGAGCGCCCGATTGCGCCCAGGGTCGAAGCCAATATCGCCCGATATCTGAACGACCACCCTTCGTCCGAGCCCCTCACGGGGTAACGCACACACCAACCCTGGGAGCAGAGCATGGGGGTTAGTCACACATCATGAAGGTTGTCATTCTGTCCGGGTCGCCGCGTGACTCCGAATGGGTCGACAAGATCGCAGCGGTCCTCGACAAGCTCGAGGTGCCGACGATCCGTCGGGTCGGGTCGGCCCACCGGGTACCCGAACACGTCCTGTCCCTGCTTGCGGGCTACGACGGGGACGGCGAACCCACCGTCTTCATCACGGTCGCCGGTATGAGCGATGCGCTGTCCGGGCTGAGTGACGCCAACGTTGCCGCTCCGGTCATCGCCTGCCCGCCGCGATCCGATTCGTTCGCCGGTCTCGACGTCCTCTCCAGCCTGCGAACGCCGCCGGGCGTGGCACCCCTGGTGGCCCTGGAGCCGGCCAATGCGGCGCTGGCCGCGGCCAAGATCCTTGCCACGCACGATGATGGGCTGCGCAAACGGGTGCTCGCCCATCAGGAGGCGGCGGCCAAACGGGTACTCGACGGTGACGCAGACATTGTCGGCGCCGCCGGTGATCCGTGAGCAGCTTCGAACCCGTCCACAACGAGCACATCGAGCCTCCGGAGGATCGGCCCCGGGAAGAGTGCGGTGTGTTGGCCGTCGCCACCCAGGGTGGCGACGCCGCCCGGCTGGCCTTCTTCGGACTGTACGCACTGCAGCACCGCGGTCAGGAGGCGGCCGGCATCGCGGTCTCCGACGGACGGGCCGTGCGGGTGCACAAGGATCAAGGTCTGGTCAGCCAGGTGTTCAAGCCGGGCACACTCGACCCACTGGCGGGTTCACTCGCAATCGGTCACACCCGCTACTCGACCACGGGATCCAACAGCGAGCGCAATGTGCAGCCGTACGTCGTGGAAACCATGCACGGTCCGCTGGCGCTGGCTCACAACGGCAACCTGACCAACGCCGATCGTCTCCGGCAGAAGCTGCTCGAGCGGGGAGCCGGGCTGCAATCGTCGTCGGACTCGGAGGTGCTGGCCCTCATGCTGGCCGCCGCCGAGGGTGAAAGCTGGGAGGACCGGCTGGCCCGGGTCATGCCCGAGTGGGAGGGAGCCTACTGTGTGGTCATTCTCTCGGGTACCAAGGTCGTCGTCGCCCGCGATCCGTGGGGATTCCGTCCGCTCTCGGTCGGGAAGTTGTCGACCGGTGGCTACGTGGCCGCGTCCGAGACCGGTGCGCTGCAGACCGTCGGCTGCGCCGACATCCGGGAGGTCAGGCCGGGGGAGATCGTGGTGTTGCAGAGCGGCCTGGCCCGCAGTTATCAGGCCTTGGAGCCGAAAACGAACCAGAGCCGGTGCACGTTCGAGCACATCTACTTCTCCCGTCCTGACGCCACCTGGGACGGGCTGTCGGTGCATCAGGCTCGCCAGAACCTCGGCGAGGAGCTGGCTCGGGAACACCCGGCCGAAGCCGACGTGGTGATCCCGGTGCCGGATTCGTCGATGCCGGCCGCCATCGGATTCGCCAATGTGTCGGGCATTCCCTACAACGAGGGGTTCGTCAAGAACCGCTACATCGGGCGGACCTTCATCGAACCGACCGACGAGTTGCGCCGCCAGGGGGTGGCCCTCAAGTTCAACACGCTGCCGGCGAACATCGAGGGTCGTCGGGTGGTGGTCGTCGACGACTCGATCGTGCGGGGAAACACGTCGGGCCCGTTGGTGCGGTTGATCCGGGAGGCCGGCGCCACCGAGGTGCACATGCGGGTCACCTGCCCGCCAATCGCCCACCCGTGCTTCTTCGGGGTCGATATGGGCTCATACGACGAGCTCATTGCCCATCAACTCGGGGTACCTGAGATCTGTGATCACATCGGCGCCGACAGTCTGGGGTTCCTGTCGGTCGGCCGTATGATGAAGGCGCTCGGGCGCGATGACGGCTACTGCAACGCCTGCTTTACCGGCGAGTATCCGATGCCGATTCAGCTGTCGCTCACCACCAGCAAGAGGCGCTTTGACGGTGTTCTCGGATAGTGGTCGCATCCGCTCTGGCTACGATTCCTCCGAAACTTTCGGCGTGGCGATGTAACGAAGGGATGATTCGTGAACAAGATCTCCGCGCTGGTCATCGGGTCCGGCGGTAGGGAACATGCGCTGAGCCGGGCCATTCTTGCCTCGCCCCTGCTCGACCGTCTCTACGTGGCACCCGGAAATGCGGGCACAGCCGACCACAACGTCGAGCTCGACGTCGCCGACCACAGCGCCGTCGTCGAGTTCTGCCATGAGCAGGGTATCGACCTGGTGGTGGTCGGACCGGAGGTTCCCCTCGTGGCCGGGATCGCCGACGCACTCATCGAAGCCGGTGTTCGGTGTTTCGGGCCGTCGGCGGCCGCCGCCCGGCTGGAGGGCTCCAAGACGTTCGCCCGGACGTTCGCCGCCCGCTACGGCATCCCGGGCCCCGTTTGCGCGCCGTTCACCGACGTGTCGGAGGCGGTCGAGTGGGTGGACGAGTTCGGCAGGCCGGTGGTGGTGAAGGCCGACGGGCTGGCCTCCGGCAAGGGGGTGATGGTGCCCGAGGACCGGGTCGGGACCGAGCGGGCCATCTACGACCTCCTGGCCGAGCGGACCATGGGGGAGGCCGGCGCAACCGTGCTGCTCGAGGAGCGGCTCGAGGGCGAGGAGCTGAGCCTGTTCGGCATCGCCGACGGTCGCCAGTTCATCCTTCTCGGCTCGGCCCAGGACCACAAGCGGGTCGGGGAGGGCGACACCGGTCCCAACACCGGCGGGATGGGCGCCTTCGCTCCGGTTCCCGACAAGGCGGCGATCGAGGACGAACTGGCGAAAACCTTCCTCCAGCCGGTGGTCGACGGCATGATCGCCGAGGGCACGCCCTATGTCGGCATCATCTACGCCGGCATCATGCTCACCGACAGCGGTCCGAAGCTGATCGAATACAACTGCCGGTTCGGTGATCCGGAGGCCCAGGTCCTTTTGCCGCTGATCAGAGGTGATGTACTCGACCTGTTGGACGCTGCGGCCTCAGGCCGGCTCGACGAGGTTCGGATCGAACGCCAGAGCGGCCAGACGGCGGCCACCGTGGTTGTCGCCGCCCGTGGCTACCCGGCTTCGCCCGCTACCGGCATACCGATCCCTGAGGTCGACTGCCCGCCTGACGTGTCGATCATCCACGCCGGGACTGCGATCGCCGACGACGGAAGTATCATCAGTTCCGGGGGTCGGGTCCTGTCGGTCACCGCCACCGGGGGTGATCTGACCGACGCACTGACCAAGGTGTACCGGGTGGTCTCCCAGCTGGTGGGACATCACCTGTTCGCCCGAACCGACATCGGCTGGCGGTACGTGCCCCGCGACGCCTATGCCCGGGCCGGAGTGTCGTTCGACGCCGCGGCCGAGGTCAACCGCCGAATCGCCCAGTCGGTCGTCGACACCCACGACCGTCGGGTCGTCTCCAGTCTCGGCTCCTTCGGCGGCGTGTTCGACCTGGGATCGCTACGCGGCCTCGACGACCCGCTGCTCGTTGCCTCGACCGACGGTGTCGGCACCAAGACGATCCTGGCCGACCTGCTCGACTCGTGGGAGTCGATCGGCGCCGACATCGTCAACCACGGGATCAACGACGTGCTGGTCCAAGGGGCCCGGCCGCTGTTCTTCCTCGACACGGTGGCCGCGGCAACGCTTGACCCCGAGGTGGTCGGCCGTATCGTCGACGGCATGTCGGCCGCCTGCCGGGCCGCCGACTGCGTGTTGCTGGGGGGCGAAACGGCCGAGATGCCCGACGTCCTCGCCTCCGGCGCGGTCGACGTTTCGGGAACCATGGTCGGCGTCGTGGAGCGAGCTCGACTGCTGCCACGACCCTCGATCGGACCGGGTCACCGACTGATCGGTTTGCGATCGTCGGGCTTGCACACCAACGGCTACTCGCTGGCTCGCAAGGTGTTCTCCGGAACCGATCTCTCCGAACCGCTGCCCATCGACAGCGACGCCGGCTGGCCGGCTGCCGACCCCGCCGGCGATCCCGGGTGCGAGCAGCGTTCGATCGGCGAAGCGCTGGTGGCGCCCCACCGGAGCTACCTGTACCCATTGCTGCCCGCGCTGGAGGCCGACCTCATCGACGGTCTGGCCCACATCACCGGCGGTGGCCTGATCGACAACATCCCCCGCGTCCTTCCCGATGGATGCGGTGCCGTCATCGACACCTCGTCGTGGACGTGGCCGCCGCTGTTCCGGATGCTCGCCGCTCAAGGTGGGCTGAACAAGGTTGAGGCCCATCAGATCCTCAACCTCGGTATCGGCATGGTGGCCGTCGTCGCCGCCGACAGGGTCGACGAGGTTCAAGCCCGTATCCCGGAGCCGACCGTGGTGATCGGTCGGGTGGTCTCGGGTCGTGACGTTTCACTCAGCTGACAGAGCGGCGAATTCGGCCCGTGAGCCGTTCCGTCTCGCCGTGCTGGCGTCGGGCAAGGGCTCCAATCTCCAAGCCGTTCTCGATGCGTGCAGGTATGGCACGCTCGACGCCGAGGTGCGGGTCGTCGTTTCCAACCGCGCCGACGCCTATGCCCTCACCAGGGCCGCCGACGCCGAGGTTCCCACCTTGGTGATCGAGCAGGGCGACCGTCCCCGGCGAGACTACGACATCGAGCTGGCCCAGGCCGTGGCCACGGTCGGAGTGGATCTCGTCGTTCTGGCCGGCTGGGATCGGCTTCTGTCCGAGGCGTTCGTCGCCCACCACCCGGTCATCAACCTGCATCCGGCCAAGCCGGGGGTGTTTCCCGGTCTGGGAGCGATCGAGAAGGCCTTCAACGGGTGGCTGGAGGGAACAACCGAGTCCGGAGGGGTGATGGTCCACTTCGTTCCCGACGAGGGCGTCGACGACGGGCCGGTCATCGTCACCGAGGACGTGCCGTTCGAGCCCGATGACACGCTCGACACCTTCACCGAGCGGGTCCACGCAACGGAACATCGATTGTTGGTCAAAGCCATTGCCAAGGTGATCGCCTTGGCGGCCCGCCAACCCCTACGCTGACCTCAGAGCCTGCAACACCATCTCGAACGGAGTACCCCCATGACCGAACAGTCGGTTGGACGAAACCACGAACTCCTCACCGGTTTCGAATCGCTCACCTTCGACGACGTCCTCGTGGTGCCGGGGTGGAGCGAGGTACTGCCCACCGAGGTGTCGACCCGGGCCGACCTGGCCGCGCTGACCCTCGAGGTGCCGTTGCTGTCTGCGGCCATGGACACCGTCACCGAGGCTCCGCTGGCCATCGCCATGGCCCGTGAAGGCGGCATCGGCATCCTGCACCGGAACCTTTCGATCGCCGATCAGGTCGCCCACGTGGAGCGGGTCAAGCGGGCCCAGGCCGGCATGATCACGTCACCGTTGAGCCTCGGGCCGTCGGCCACCCTGGGGGAGGCCGAGGAGCTGATGGCGCTCCACAAGATCTCCGGGGTGCCGATCGTCGACGGCGACGACCAACTCGTCGGCATCCTGACCAACCGTGACGTGCGTTTCTGCACCGAAGCCGACTACGGCCGCCCGGTCACCGAGTTCATGACCCCGGCCCCGCTGGTCACCGCGCCGACCGGCACGTCGCTCGATCAGGCCGTCGCCATCCTGCATCGACATCGCATCGAGAAGCTGCCGCTGGTCGACGTCGATGGGCGCCTCACCGGCCTGATCACGGTGAAGGACATCAACAAGCGGATCGAAAAGCCCAATGCGTCGCTCGACGCCGAAGGCCGACTGCGGGTCGGAGCCGCCATCGGCGTCGGTGACGCCGTCGACCGGTCGGCCGCTCTTGTCGACGCCGGGGTCGACGTGCTGGTCATCGACACCGCCCACGGACATACCCGGGGGGTGGTCGACACCGTCTCGTCGGTCAAGCAGAAGTGGCCGGAAGTGCCCATCATCGGCGGCAATGTCGTCACGGCCGAAGGGGCCGAGGCGTTGATCGACGCCGGGGCCGATGTGATCAAGGTCGGAGTCGGCGCCGGTTCGATCTGCACCACCCGGGTCGTGGCGGGCGCCGGCATGCCGCAGCTCTCGGCCGTCTACGAGTGCTCCCTGGTGGCCCGCCCGAAAGGGGTGCCGGTCATCGCCGATGGCGGCATCGTGACCTCCGGCGACATCGTGAAGGCGTTCGTGGCCGGCGCCGACGCCGTCATGCTCGGGAACGCCCTGGCCGGTGTCGACGAGGCGCCGGGGGAGCTGGAACTCGTCGACGGGGCCATGTGGAAGACCTATCGGGGCATGGGTTCGGCCGGAGCCATGCGGGGCCGGGCCGCCGACCGGTACGGAACCGGGCAGGCTCCTGGAAAGCACGTGGCCGAAG
>JBFHEP010000226.1:0-7139 GCA_041584095.1 Acidimicrobiales bacterium
CGATGCCATACCCGACTTCGACCTCGCCACCATTCCCCGGGCGATCCGCTACTTCTACGACGTGTGGGACAAGGAGGGCAATCGGGCCAAGGCGGCGTTCCAGGTCGAGGCGGCCCGGGTGTCCGAGGGTTCGACCTACGCCAACCGCGTCGATCCGAACATCGAGGCGCTCGATCGCGCGCTGACGGACGCCCGACCCGATATGGATCCGGTGCACCGGCGAGCCATCGTGCACGTCCTCCGAACCATGATGAGCGGTCGCACCTGGCACCGGCTCGTCACCGAACACGGCGTCGACAGCGCCGTTGCGGCGGAGGCCGCGGCATGGGCGTTCGAGGAGCTGACGGCTGCGCTGATCGCGGGTCGAGGTCCGACGGTGGAGGCCAACGCCGAACCGGGCCACTAGCGGCTGCACCTCTCACACTGCGCAAGAGCCGACGAATCCAGCCCGGCGGGGATCGTCGGGACGACTGGGTCGTCGGGCCCAGAGTCCGGCGGGAGGGTCACCCAAGGTTTCTTCCGCCAAAGGGCCTACCGGGCTAAAGAAAAACCACCCATGTTGACGATGTAAGGTCCATGTTAGGTCAGTGTCGACGAAACGAGCGCGGCGCGGCGGTTGTCGAAGCCGCCTTCGTGCTGCCGATGCTGGTCATGTTCTTCGCCGCCATCGTCGACTTCGGGTTCATCCTCAACGATCTCCAACATGTCAACAACGCCACCTTCCGGGCGGTTCGCGAACTGGCGGTCGACGAGTACAGCGGGGCAGCCGGTTGTGTCGCCGACCCGGCCACGGCACCCGACACCGAGAAGCTCGTCTGCATGGTTCGCACCTACTCGGGTCGCCCCGCAGCCGAGACCTACGTCCGGGTTGTGCCGCCGGCGTCGATGACCAGCGGCGAACAGGTGCTGGTCTGTCTCACCACTCGCTCCCGCAGCATCACCGGCATCGCCGAACCCCTGTCCGGCCAGATCTGGCTCACCAGCGCACGATACGTACGCATCGAGTCCGACGAGGTGGACGTGGTCTCGCACTCCGATTCGTTACCCGCCGGAACGGACTGGACCTGGTGTACCTGACCCTTCTTCTCCGTCGATACCGCCCGACCGAGCGCGACGCTGCGGGCGACGGAACCGACCAGGAACGATCGGATCGGACGAGCGAGCGCGGGATCATCCTCCTCATGGCCGGCATGCTCATGGTGTTCCTCCTGACGGTGGCGGCGTTCGCCATCGATCTCGGAAACGTCCGCCAGCGCCAGGTCGACCTGCAAGGCGCGGTCGACCTCGCTGCCCTGGCCGGAGCGCAGGATCTGCCCGACGGCCTCGTGGCAACCTCGGCGGCGCTGGATTCGGTCGAGCTGAACATCGGTCTGCCCCGCAGCGCCTGGAACGGCTGCAACGATCCCGAAGCTCTCACCCACGTCTCGATCCATCCCGACGTCGTCGGCTCCAACTGCATCTCGTTCAACGCTGATTTCACCATCATCCGGGTGACCCTCCCCGATCAAGCGGTCCGCACGTTCTTCGGTGGCGTGGTCGGTATCGACGAGTTCACGGTCACGACGTCGGCCGAGGCGGCGGCGATCGTCGCCCGATCGGGCACGATCATCCCGGCCACCGTCAGCGCGGCGGTCGACCCCGGCCTCCGCTGCGTGGAGACCAGCGGAGCGAACACCGGCTGTCCGACCCACGTCGACGGATACTTCGGCACGATCCTCAGCCCTCGCCTCCACAACTTCAAGCCGACGACCGGCAACCTCGACGGTGCGGCCCAGGCGCTCAACTTCGCGCTGAATCTCGATCACGAGGTCGTGCCGTTCAACACCGGCGACGTCGCCGTCTGCGACGGGGCGATCTGGACGCCGTGCACCGACACGAGCACGAACCTCGGGAATCCGACGCCCAACCATCTCATCATCAGCACCGGCAACGACGTTCCCCCGGTCACGGAGGGACTGGTTTCGGGCGGTACCACACCGACGCTGGACTTCGGGGACATCACGTTCTGCGGTCGCTTGACCCGCCCCGACTTCACCGCCGAGAACTCCCTCGATCCACTTCCCGGCGGCTGTGCCGCTCCGAGCGAGCCGACCATCGACCACATCGGCTACACGATCAACGGCCGCCACATCTACCACTGGATGACGCCGGACGCCCGTTCGCTGTTCTATCCCGAGGTCAACGTTCCCGAGGGAACGCTCGCACCTGTTCTGACCAACAGCATCTACCACACCGGCGACGCCCGCCTCAAGTGTTTCATGGAGGGCTACCGGTTGGACACCTCGACCGGTCAGGAGACCATTCCCGACTGTACGTCAGTCGGCCTCAACCTGCCGAGCGACCCGGGTCTCGTGTATCAGGAGACCTGGACGGCCGGGTACTCGTCGTACGCCGACGCCGGAAACCCGGGATGGGGTGAGCCTTGGGTCGAGCCGGTTGGTGACGGCGGCGCAGGGTCGGGCGTGTTCCAGATGAATTCGACCAACAGCAAGATCACCATCTACAAGTCGGCCTCGCCGGCCGAGAGTGTTCAGCGAACGGTCAACCTGCCACCCGGCACCGATGTGATCCACGTCAAGGGCAACCTCTCCCAGCACAAGGCGAACTACTTCGCGCTCGAGTACTCGCTCGACAACTCCACCTGGGACACCGTGGCCGCGGTCGAAACGGCCGGGCTGGTGGTCCACGACGTGACCATCGACACCGGCGGCGCACCGGCCGTCCACCTGCGGTACCGCCGCACCCAGGACATCAACGGCACCCAGGGCCAGATGACGGGCACGAACCTGACGATTGACACCTATAGCCGGACGTCACCTTCGAGCGGACCGCTCATGGACCCGATCTTCGAACCGGACATGTTGGCCGACACCCGTTTCGCCACCATCCCCATCATCGTGGACTGGCCGGCGAGCGGCACCAAGGCCGGCCCGATCACAGGCTTCTGGTACGCCTACATCTACGACCTGTACGGCAACAACACCAAGGTCCAGGCGTTCGACGCCTGGGTTTTCGATCCGTCGCTCGCCGGCCACGACCGGAGCACCGCCTTCGCCGGCTACGGCTTTGACCTCAACGCCTTCATCCGTTTGGAACGGTGAGTTGCGCGTTGGGGTCCAAAGCCGTAGCCGTCAGGGAGATGACAGAATGGCAGGCGGTCAGCCGACGATGGCGTTGCCGGCCGCGTCGACGACATACCACACGTCGTTCACGCCCTGTCCGTTGGTATCGCCCGGACCGGTGTCGTTGACGAAGTAGTACAGAGGCCAACCGTTGTAGGTCGCTTGAACATCGCCGGTGGTCCGCTCCGTGGTGCCCAGGAGAGAGGCATCGAGACCGTCGCCGACGGTCGTCAGTTCACCGACGATGGGCCAGTTGGCTTCGCAATCGTCATAACACGTGCTGTCGCCCTGACCGTCGGGAGTGAACAGGTAGACGGTGTCGCCGTTGGCGTCGACGAGAATGTCGCCGAGGTCCGTCGTCGACAGCTGAAGGTCGGCCGCTGCGCCAGCGTCGTCGCTGGCCGCGGTGTCATCGGTCGCCGCGGTGTCATCGGTCGAGGCCGTGTCATCGGTCGCCGCGGTGTCGTCCGTGGCCGCTGTGTCATCGGTCGAGGCCGTGTCATCGGTGGCCGCCGTGTCGTCCGTGGCCGCCGTGTCATCGGTCGAGGTCGCATCGTCCCCGTCGCCGCCACAGGCCGTGGCCAGGTCGGCAAGCGCAAAGGCCGCCGCGAACAGCCGCTTCCATATCGTTCGTGTACTCATTCTCTCTCTCCTTGATCCCGCAGGGATCCCTCAGGTGGGATGACAGTCCCGAGATGAGTACGTCGCGACCGACCCGAACGGTTCGCGATACCGGTCAGTTCTCGCAGGGAGCGAGTTCCGTGCCGCCGGCCACGGAGTCGAACGCCTCGTCGATACCGTCGTGCAGCGCCTGTCGCTCCTCGTCGGTGAGCTCACTGTTGTCGAACTCGACGGCACGAACTTCCACACCGCCGTCGCCATCGGAAGACGCCTTGTAGAGCCGGGTGGTGTCATTGTCGTCCTCCACGACGTGCACGGCCGTTGCCGGCTCGAGCTCGTCGGGCACGAGATAGCAGGTCACACCACCTTCGCTGTCGAAAACGGGAGAGGCGAGGGCCGGCGACCACTCCGACTCGTAGTAGTCGACTCGATCGGCGATGTCCGGAGGCAGTTCGGTGAGGTCGACCACGAAACCGTCGGGACCGCGAACCGTCATCGACACCGCCCCATTCTGGCTCTCCCTGGTGATCAGGAAGTCATCGACGGCGAACTCATCGACCGTCTCGTCCTCGAACATCGAGCTCAGTGCCGAACCGCCGTCGCCGACGGTGGCGCCTGCGGTGTAGGCCCAACCGAGGCCGATCGGTGCCACCAGGGCAACGCCGGCGGCGAGGGTTTTGAGTGCTCCGTTCATGATTCCTACTTTCCGACCGACTCTCCGGGGTCGGCGCCGGTCAACGCTGCTGAATGTGCCGTCAGCGTCTCGCAGCCCTCCTGTATGCAACATGAAGCAATCTGAACGCCGTCTTAACGGCAAGGTAGAGGCGCACTGTTCGCTCCGATGACCGGAAAGTACAGTTGTTTGCATGCGTCTCCTGCTCGTCGAAGACGACGCCGAGATCGCCCGTGTCGTGACACGGGGTCTCGAAGCCGAGGGGTTCTCGGTCGACGTGGCCGAGATCGGGATCGACGGGCTGTGGCGAGCGGGCGAGACGACCTTCGACGCCATCATCTTGGATCTCCTCCTGCCCGGTCTGTCCGGCTACAAGGTCTGTGAACGGCTGCGGGCCGCCGGCAGCGAGGTGCCAGTCGTGGTGCTCACCGCCAAGGACGGCGACCTCGACCAGATCGACCTGCTCGACCTGGGGGCGGACGATTTCCTCACCAAGCCGGTCTCGATCAGGGTGCTGGCGGCCAGGCTGCGGGCCGCCGTCCGACGCTCCGCCGGAAACCCCACCAACGAACTGGTTGTCGGCTCCATCCGGTTCGACCTGGCCACTCACCGATGCCGGCAGGATGGTGAGGAGGTGGCGTTGACCCGCAAGGAGGCCGACGTGCTCTACGTGCTGATGGCCGCCGGCGGCGGAACGGCGACCCGACAGGAGATCCTCGACGCGGCTTGGGGGTTCGACTTCGACGGGGACCCGGGCTCGGTCGACGTCTACATCAATCGCCTTCGCAACAAACTGGGAAGCGACGCCATCCGCAACATCCGCGGTGTCGGCTTCCAGCTTCAGGCGTTGACACCGGACCCGCCTCCACCGTGACCGACGACCTTCGGATGAGGGTGGCGCTGCCGGCGGCTCTGGCCACGGTCGTCCTGTTGAGCGTCGTCAGCGCCCTCGGTTATGTGGCCACGGTGAACGCATCCCGCCGGTCGCAGATCAACCTGCTGAACGAGCGGCTCGACCAGGTGGAGCAGCGGCTGATCGACGGTGAGGACAGCGAGCTGCTCCGCCGGAGCCAACTCGAACTGAGCGTGCAGGTGACCAGGTCGAACGACCCGGTTCCGGAACCCCGGCCCGGCGTTCTGCAGGTGGTGCGGCCGACGGACCATCCCCAGGTGAGCGCCCTGGTCGGACGGGTGTCGACCAGGGAGATCGATCAGACGCTGGCCACCGTGCGCACCGCGCTGTTCATCTCGGTGTTCGTCGTGGGACTCCTGGTCGGAGCGGGCGCGTGGGTTGTCGTCGACCGGGCGCTGGCCCCGGTGCGGCGATTGACGGCCCGGGCGAGGGCCGCAGAGGAGAACCGGTCGCTCGAGCTCCTGCCGGTCACGACCCGGGGTGACGAGATCGCCGAGCTGGCGACCACGTTCAACTCGATGATCACCAAGCTCCGTACGGCGGATTCGGAGCGGCGGCGATTCGTGTCGGATGCGTCGCACGAGTTGCGCACCCCGCTCATGGTGCTGACGGCCGACGCCGAGTACGCGCTCGATCACCATCCTGAGTCGACCGAACTGGCCGCCTCCGTCCTCCAGCAGAGTCGTCAGCTGACCGCCCTCGTCGACGATCTCCTCACCTTGGCCTCGATCGACGAGGGAAGACCGGCTGACGACGGCGCCATCCCGGTGTGCGAGCTGCTGGAGCGTACGGGCGTCGAGGAGGTCGACCGAGCCGAGCCGAAGCTCCACCTGTCGACGATACTCGTGCCCGACGTGTCGAGAGCCGTGGCCAACGTGGTGGCCAACGCCCGACGATACGCCACCTCGAACGTGGAGGTGACCTTCGAGTGCGCCGACGAATCGGTCGCCGTCATCGTCGACGACGACGGGCCATGTGTTCCCATCGACCAGAGGACCGACGTCTTCCGCCGTCAACCGAGCGGGCGGCACGATAACCATCGCCGACTCACCCCGGGGCGGGGCGCGGTTCGTGATCACGGTGCCCGTCTCCGCCTGACAGCGTGCTCACGGCGCCATCCCTCGGCTCAGCCCACCAGAACCGCAGCAAGGACGAGCCCTCGGAGGGTCCAGGCCGCGGTGCGGATCCAGTTCGTCGAGCACAGGCGGTCGGCGGCTTCCTCGTCGGTCCCCGCAGTCAACCGGGAATGGAGGGGAACCTGGATCAACGCCGTCGAGCCCAAGGCGACCCCGAGCAGCGCGGCCGCCACCCATGCGGCACCGGCACTCATCATCGCCGGACGGTCGACCAGCAGGGCCAGCGCCGTGATGCCTTCCACCGCCATCAGCGGGCCGACGACGAAGGAGATCCGACGCTGGTGAAAGGACGCGGCCTCCACCGGGGACGCCGTCGTCCAGCCGACGAGCATCGGGTAGTGAACCAGTTGTATCACCCAGATGAGCCCGACCATGGCCCACGTGGCCGCCGCTCCCGCGACGAGCACGATCATCTGGTGAACGCCTGGCTGGGCAGCTCGGTGACGCCGTCGGCAACGATGGCCTCGCAGATCTTGGCGGCGACCGCCGTCGGAGCGAGACCCTCGGGGAACGACGGCGCCCGACCCTCGATCGCCCGACCGGCCAGACCGGTCTCCGTGTGGGGCGGGCGGGCGTCGATGATACGGATCTTGCGTCGGCGGGCCTCACGACCGAGCGCCTCGTCGAATGAACGCACCGCAGCCTTCGACGCACCGTAGGCCGCCATACCGGGC
>JBFHEP010000227.1:0-7126 GCA_041584095.1 Acidimicrobiales bacterium
CATCGAACTCAAGGTGAAGGCGGCGGTGATCCTGCGCCACCACGGCGTTCGAACCCTTGCGTCCTGCCTTCCGGTCTGATGCTGGCTGAGCTGGGCCATCCCGTTCGGTCCTGATCTCGGGCGTCGGTTCCAAGCGAAGGTGGCGGCATCCCGGTCGGGCGCCCGCTTGGCAAAGTTGAGTCAGTTTTCACGGTCTTTCGGTCCGCCCCTGTAGTTTTTAGGCTGGCTGGTCCGATAGGAGAACGATGGAAAACGACGAGGTCAGTGTACCCCGGCACGACTACGAATCGAGACCGCCCGCCTCGTCGTCGCACACCGATCCGGTGCCCGCCGATTCTGTTGCCCCGGTGCCGCCGCTGATCGCCCCGTGGCGGCCCGAGACCCCACAGCAGGCCCGCCGATCCATTCGTCGATGGGTGTTCGGTATGGTCGGTTTCGTTGTCGTTGCAGCCGTCGTCGGTGGCCTGTTGCTCAAGGTGCCATACGTTGCCCTGGTCCCGGGATCAGCCCGCGACACCGAACCGCTCCTGGCCGTCGAAGGCATCGACGAACATCCAAGTGACGGCCAGCTCCTCCTGCTCACGGTTCGTTTCCAAACCCGCCCGAACCTGTGGGAGTACCTGTGGCTTCGGATGAACGACGACGCCCAGATCGTACCGGAGGAGAATATTTTCGGTGATCGCACGCCGGAGGAGAATCGAGAGTTCAACCTCGAATTGATGAACGATTCCAAACAGGTTGCCGTCGCCGTCGCACTGGAGCAGTTGGGCTACGACGCCGTTCAGGCCGATGCGGTGGTCGTCCAACAGGTCGAGGAGGGTGAGGCGGCAGACGGCATCCTCGAACCCGGAGATTCGGTGCTGGCGATTGACGGGGACCCGACTCCGGACACCGTGACGCTGGTCGAGATCCTCGGCGCCCGTGTACCCGGCGACCGGATCGAGCTGATCGTCGAGTCGTTCGGTGACGAGGAGACCAGGGACGTGGAGGTCGTGCTCGGGGATCATCCGGAGAAGCCCGGGACCGGCTTCCTCGGCATCCGGCCCGCCGATCGATTGAAGTTCAACGAGAACTTCGACTTCCTGGTCGAGATCGACTCGGGCTCGGTCGGCGGACCGTCGGCCGGTCTGGCGTTCACGCTTGCCGTTCTCGATCAACTGACCGAAGGCGAGCTGACCGGGGGCCGGAGGGTGGCGGTGACCGGCACCATCAACGCGGCGGGTCAAGTCGGAGCGGTCGGAGGCGCGCTGCAGAAGACCGCTGTCGTCCAGGATCTCGGCGTCGAGACGTTCATCGTGCCCGAGGCCCTCGGGGAGGCCGAGCTGGCCCAACTTGTCGAACGGGCCGACGGGGAGATCGAAATCATCCCGGTCTCCGACGTCGAGGAGGCGCTCGAAGCCCTGGCCGACCTGGGCGGCGACGTCGACGCAATCGACGAATTCGCCGCCGCCAACCGCGGCTGACGCCTGATCAGAGGGCTTTGGTAAGGGTCCAGCACTCGGAGGCTCAAGCGTCGTAGCATCGTGGTATGTCAATGCAGAGTGACCACGAGTTCGCTCCGACGCAGATCGCCGCGGCTGAGTTTCCCACCGCTTTTCGCGGTTACGACCAGGACGCCGTTCGCCACTATCTGTCCAGGTTGGCCTCGGCGCTCTCCGAAAACGGGGGAGACGCACTGGCCGCCCTGGCCCGGACCACCACTCTCGATCGGATCGAGGAGCTGGAGGAGGAGAACGACACGCTCAGGGCCGAAGTGCGCGACCTGGAGTTGGAGCTTGTTCAACGCTCCGTCGACGGTCCCGGCGATGGCCGTTCGGCGGAACATCCCGGCCGTCGCAGCGCAGACGGCCACGACGAGTTCGGCGCCGAGCTCGATTCGGCCTTCGACGAACACCGGGCGATCGAGCTTCTGGGCCAGGAAACGGCCCGCGTCCTCGAGTCGGCCCGCTCGGCTGCCGTCGACATCGTCAAGAAGGCCGAGCGGCAGGCCAAGGAGATCGAGAAGGACGCCCGCGCCGACCTGACCGACGCCCGCCGCAAGGCCCGCCGCCTGGTGGCCGAAAAGCAGGCCGAAGCCGAGCAACTGGTGGCCAAGGTGGCGGCAGAGGCCGAGGAGTCGGCCACCACATTGCGGTCCGAGGCGGAGCAACACCGGGAGATGGTGCTCGCCGAGTCGAAGAGGATCATGTCCGATGCCGAGGAGCGGGCGGCCGCCGACGAGAAGTGGGCCCAGGATCGGGCCGAGCAGATCGTGGCGGACGCCGAGGCGTTGAGACAGCAGTTGCTGTCGGAGCTGGTCGTCGAGCGGACCAGGATCCGTACCGATCTGGAGGAGATGCTGTCGACCCGTGATCGTCTGGTGATGGCCCTTGTCGTCGCCCGATCCGAACTCGACGACCTTTCGACGCGTCTTGACGAGGCGTCGGTGAAATCGCCGCCGAGCACCCCTGAGATCGAGGTGGACGACGTCGAGACCACCGCTCAGGTCGAGAAGCTGGTTACCCAGCTCGACCAACAGCGGCAGCCCGATGGTGGACCGTCGGGCCGGCGACCGTCGAAAGCCGGTTCCGACGGCGCCAAAGCGGCCGCTGATGACAGGGCGGCCGACGACGACGTAGCCGACGAGGTCATCGATCTCACAGCCGATGACGAATCGTCGGATGTCACCGGTGGTTCCGGAGGCTCGGGCAAGGCTGCGCCGGGCGATTCCGGAGGCGACGGTACGGGTCCGAAATCGAAGCGGTCGAACTCACGGTCACGTAGCAAGAAGAAGAACCCCCGGCGCCGCAGTTCGTCGGGACCGTCCGGATCCCGCAACGCCACGACGAAGGCGCCCACGGCGACCGCGGTCGTCGACGCCGACCTGGCGGACACCGCCGATGTCGATGCCGATGTCGATGCCGATGTCGATGCCGATGTTGAGGTGCTCGGCGGCGCCGAGGGATCCGAGACCGCCGTCGACGCCGAGCTCGTGGAGCCCGCCGCCGAAGCCGACGCTACCGACCTCGAGACAGAGATCGACACCGAGATCGACACCGAGATCGACAGCGCCGAGGAGGCCGTCGCCGATGACGACACCGGCGAACGGTCCGTCGACGACGCCGCCACGGACGACGATGACGAGTCCATCGAGCTGAGCCTCATTGAAGGTTTCAACACGATCGAGTTGTCGGAAGCCGACCTGGGATTCGCCCGGAAAGCCGGCGAAGCGGACGACACGAACGAGGGGGAAGGCCACGACGATCTGTCCGACCAGATCCTCGTAACGGTGGCGTCGCGCGAAACCGGTACCGACATGGAGGGCAACCGAGGCGATCTCTTGATCGACGAAGAGTATCGAGGGCGTCTGCCCTCGGAGGTTTCGGCCCGCGACGCGGCGCTGAACCGAGCCGACGATTTTCACCGCTCACTGCGACGAGCTCTCAACGACGATCAGAGCGAGGTGCTCGATCGGTTCCGGGTTGGCCGGGGTCCCGTCGAGGTATCCGAACTGCCCAAGTTCGCCGACCAGATCGAGCGCTATCTCGAACCGCTCCGGGATGGTCTGGCCCCGGTGGCGCTAGCCGGCGCCAAGGCCGGCGGCCGACGGGAGATGCCCACCGGTGTGCTCGACAACCTCGTGAAACAGCTGGCGAAGTACATCGTCGACAAGGTCAGGATTCCCGTTATTCGGGAGGTCGAACACTCCAGCGATCACGATCGGGAGAAGCTGTTCGAGCCCATCCGGAGCGTCTACCGGGACTTCCGCAACGCCGGACTGCTCGATCTCGCCGACGACGCCCTGTACGAGTCGTTCGCCATCGGCCTCTACGGGGCGATTTCGCCCGGTTCGAAAGTCATCTGGCTGCTCGACCCCCGCCATGATCCGGATCCGGTCTGTGAGATCAATGCGGGCCGCACCGGCCTGGTCAAAGGCGAGAAGTTTCCGAGCGGCCATGTGCGACCGTTGGCGTTGCCGAATTGCCGCTGTCTCGTCGTTGCCGACTGAAACGGGCGTCTGATGAGGTCGACGCGCGCGCACGCGTGGCCCTGAGGGCCACTACCCTCAGGGAGTAATGCGCACAATTCGCGAGCGTCCTGGGTCGTCTCGTCTCCGTCTGGTCGTCGCCGTCGTGGCGGGAGCCGCCTTCGCCCTGTTTCTCTCGGCCAATGGGATCGCCAGTGTCTACACCGATTGGCTGTGGTTCGACAACCTGGGCGTCGGCTCGGTGTGGACGACCCACGTCGGCACGCAGCTGGTCATGGCCGTGCTGTTCGGGCTGCTGTTCTTTCTCATCTTTTGGGGCAACCTGGTGTTGGCCGATCGCCTCAAGCCGCCGATTCGCCCCAGCTCGGCCGAAGAGGAGCTGGTGGAGCGGTATCACGAGATGGTCGGCGCCCAGGCCGGTCGTGTCCGGCTCGGTCTCGCCGCCCTCTTTGCGCTGATCTTCGGCGCCAACACGTCGGCCCAGTGGCAGACATGGCTGCTGTTCCGCAACTCCCAGGATTTCGGCACCATCGATCCGCTGTTCAACCGCGACGCCGGATTCTATGTCTTCGATCTGCCGCTCTACACGTTCCTGGTCGACTGGTTCTTCGCCGCCCTGGTGCTCACCCTCATCGTCGTTCTGATAGCCCACTATCTCAACGGCGGGATCCGGGCTTCGGTCCTGGATCAGCGAGTCACCACATCGGTCAAGTTGCACGTGTCGGTGCTACTCGCGTTGCTGGCCGTCATGCGTGCCGTCGACTACTGGCTCGACCGCTACCACCTCATCACCTCCGATCGGGGAGCATTCGACGGGGCGTTGGCCACCGATGTGCTGATCCAGGAGCCGGCGTTCAAGTTGTTGGCCCTGATCTCGCTCTTCTGCGCCGCCCTCATTCTCTACAACATCCGGCGGCCGGGCTGGGGCCTTCCCATGGTCGCACTCGGGATCTGGCTGGTATCCCATTTCGTGATCGGAAACGCCTTCCCGATCGCCTATCAGCGGCTCCGGGTTGCGCCCGTGCAGTCGACGCGGGAGGCTGAGTTCGTAGCGCGGAACATCGAAGCCACTCGTTTCGCCTACGGACTCGACGGTGACCGTGTCACCCGGGTCAGCCTCGACTACGAGGTCGGTTTGAGTAGCGCCGACGTCGATGAGTACAGCGACGTTCTGGAGAACGTCTCCGTCGTCGATCCGGTTCTGGCGGTTGACGAGGTCGTGCGGTCCGAGGCCGACCGTCGGCTGTTCAGCTTCACGTCACCCCTCGATGTCGACCGGTACGTGATCGACGGCGAACAGCGGCCCGTCGTGCTGTCGGCCCGCGGCCTCAACGTCAACGAGGTCGGCGACGGCTGGGAACAGCAGCACGTCATTTTCACCCACGGCTACGGGCTGGCCATGGCCGCCGCCTATGACGACGGCGTCTCCCGCGGTCCCACCGACACCCGGGCCCTCGACTTCCTGATTCGTGGTCTGGCCAACATCGAGGTCGACGAGGCCCTTGGTGTCGGCCTCGATCAGCCCCGCATCTACTACGGTGATGGATTTGGCGGCTACGCCATCGTGGGCAACGCACGGGAGGAGGTCGACTATCCGACCGACAGCGGCTCTCAGTTCTTCCGCTACGACGGCACCGGAGGCGTTCCTATGGATTCGCTGCTCCGTCGCGTCGCCTTCTCGCTTCGCTTCCGTCAAGTCGACCCGCTGATCTCCGACACCATCACCGATCAATCTCGGGTAATCTACAACCGAGACGTGGTCAACCGGGTCCGGGAGATGGCCCCATTCCTCCGGTTCGACAACGATCCCTACCCCATCGTGGCTGACGGGCACGTGTTCTGGGTCATCAACGCCTACACCACGACGTCGGACTATCCATACTCGCAGTCGGTGACAACCGAACTCGTGGGCGCAGATCTGTCCCGCGGCTACAACTACGTGCGCAACTCGGTGAAAGTCGTTGTCGACGCCTACAACGGTGACGTCGACATGTACGTGACCGACGAATCTGATCCGATGATCCGAGCCTGGCGGGGGGCGTTCCCCGCCCTGTTCACCGATCAGTCCGAGGTGCCCGACGAGATCCGCAGCCATTTCCGCTACCCGAGCGATCTCTTCACCGTTCAGACCGACATGTGGTCCGATTACGTGGTCGACGATCCGGTCGACTTCATCCAGGGCAACCTGGCCTGGTCGGTCGCGGCGCAACCGCAGATCGAGGCCGAGGCCGAGGAGAGCGACACCGTGGTCGCTCCGGCCATGGCGCCGCAGTACTTGATGGCTCGTCCGCCCGGAGCGACCGATGCCGAGTGGGTGCTGCAGCGGGCCTTCGTGCCTCAGTCCGGTGTCGACAGCAACACGACCCGTCCCGAACTGACCGGCCTGATGATGGCCCGATCCGACCCGGAGAACTACGGCGAGTTGGTTCTGGTGACCTTGCCGCCCGGTCAGATCGACGCGCCCGATCTCGTCCACGCCCAGATCAGACAGAGCCCGGTGATGACAGCATTCGTCCTCGAGAAACGAGGAGCGAAGGTCGAGTTCGGTGAGATGAGCATCGTGCTTGTCGACGACACGATCGTCTACATCCGCCCCGTTTACGTCGAGTCGAACAGCCAGACCGCCATTCCCGAACTGCAGCGAATCGTGGCGGTCAACGGTGACCGGATCTTCATGGATTCGACCCTCGACGGGGCGATCAGGGGGGTGGTCGGAACCCAGACGGTTGCCGGTCCCGAACCTCCGTCGTCGACCGACGAGGAGACGCCGGCGCCATCGGTCGGCGGAGACTTCGACCCGTCCATCATGTCGGTGGTTGATCTGGTCGCCCTGGCCGACGAACTGCTCCTGCAGGCCGACAGCCTCGAGGAGAGTTCGCCCGACGAGGCGAGAGTGCTCCGGGACCAGGCCCGTATCGCCCTGACCGAGGCGCAGAACAAGCTTGGTGGCGTTGCCCCCGCACTGCCTCCGGAACCGTCCGACACCTGAACGCCAACGGGTTCCGGAATCAAACTGTCGCATGCGCAGCCGGGTTCGGATCTTTTGTAGTAATCCCGACTATCTGGATGGACAAGTTTGCCGCTACTATACGTGGTAAGGCCCGATCGATGCTTGAGTTCTTCGCGGCGGAAGGCTTCTCAGGCAGCGGTCGGGCCGTC
>JBFHEP010000228.1:0-7070 GCA_041584095.1 Acidimicrobiales bacterium
CGGCGGTGGCGGACCCGGCGATTAGCCATGCCGGTCGGTGGAAGCCGGCGAGCAGCGCCGAGAAGGCCGCGGCGGAGCGGCTGTCGAGGCGGGCCGGGGCGACCGCCCGACCGTGCCGCCGGGCGAGCGGTCCGGCCGAGGTGCCGTAGCGGTACCGCTGGCGGACGAAGCCGCCCAGGGTCGAGCGAGGCGGGTGGGTGACCTCGATATCGGGGTCGTAGCGAACCCAACCCTTGGCACCGAGACGCCAGACGAGGTCGACGTCCTCGCCGAAGCGCAGATCCGGATCGAATCCGCCAGCGTCGATCAGCGCCGCCATACGCACGGCGAGGCAGGTCGACGGTACATAGGAGATCCGCCGCCCCGGGCCGACGAGGCCGGCTTCGGATCCGAGGTCGAGCGGCGACCACCTCCGCTCGTATTGCGCCAATCGAGCCGGCAGGATCTCCGACCGAATCCGTGGGGCGACGGCGATGGTGTCACCGACACTCAGCTCCTCGGCCAGAGCTTGCAGCTGCAATCCGGTGACGATGACACCGGCGTCGACGAATACGACCGTGGGAGCGTCCCCGACGGAGAGCCCGAGATTGCGGGCGTTTCCTGGACCGGCGGAGACCGATCGACGGACCACGGTGACGGACACGGCGGCGTCGCCACCGATGGCCGGATCGACGGCCGGTGCCGACCCGTCGTCGACAATGACGATTCGGTGCACACCCCCGATCTCGGTCTCCGATCCGGTTTCGGAACGGGCCTCAGCGGAGTGCCCGAGTGCGTCAAGTGTCGCCGCCAGCCCGCTGGGATCGTTCTTGACCGGGATGATGACGAGCAGGCTTTCGGTGCCGAGGCTCGGTCCGTTGCTCAGCGGAGTGGCCAGGTCGGCCTCCACCAACCGGCGGGCCAAAGCCTGATGAGCCGGCTCGGGTCCGACCGGGTTCCCGTCGAACCAGCCGGCGACCAGCTCCGCACCCGAGGCGGTCAGGGTCATGAGCCTGAGCGGGGAACCACCGATGAGGCATCGGCCGTTTCGATCAATCGACACGCCGGGCGACGCCCGGAGCAGGAACGAACGGCTGGACTCGGTCATCGGCGGTGACTCAACACGACATTGAGTGCCGGCACCACGTCGAGCGGTCCGTTGACGAGGTGAACTCGAGCGCCTGCTTCACGCCCCAATCGGAGGGCCTGCTCAGGTTCGTCGGCCGGGGCGACGATTGCCAACTCCTCGATCGACCTCGCCGCCGGAATCGGATCGGCTCCGGTTGTCGATTCGCCATCGGAGAGTAGGACGCAGACCCGGCGACGGGCGTTCGAAGCCAGCAGCTGTCGTCGAGCCGCCTTCAGTGCCAGATCGACATCGGTGGTTCCGTGTCCTCGCAGCCGCAGCACCGACGTCACCACCGATTCGGGCGGTGGCTTCCGGTTCAGATCCTTGATGGTGAGAACACGGTCGCCGAATGCCAACACGGCCAGGTCGTCGGGGGCCCGCCAGGTGCAGGCCGCCGCGGCCAGCGCGGCGGTGGCCAGTCTCGCGCCATCCATCGAACCCGATCGGTCCACGAGCAGACATATCGCGGTCCGGGGCCGGGCCCAGGCCCTGGTCGTCAGGTCGTCGAGGGACGGACGCCGACGTTCCACCATGGCTCCGTGGATTGCGTCGAGACTGGCCTCCACGTCGATGTCGCCCGAATCGGGCTGGGCTTGCCGAGGGACAAGGCGGGCGACCCCTGCGGAACGAGCCGGGCCCCCGGCGGTCAGGTCGATCAGGAGCCGGCCGGCCAGTCGCTGGGCGAGGGCGGCCAGCGTCCGGTCGGTGGCGTGACTCATCAAGGCCAGGATCGCCAATGCTTCATCGGGATCCTCGGACCACAACTCTTCGAATGCGTCCTCGTCGAGTTCGCCGACGTCGGCTGACAGCAAGCTGAAGGACGGGTGGTACTCGAGCTGACGACGGCTCGTGGTGCGACGGGCCTCCTCGTTCAGCGCATCGGCCGTTTGCTCGGGGTCGAGGAGCTTCTCTAACTGCTCGTCGTCGAGATCCAATCCGCCGCCTTGCGGCTGGTCGCTTTTCCCGCCTGCGCTCCACCGTCACCGTTGCCGGTTCCGCCAGCCGAGTTGTCGTCGGGGTCCTGTTCGGGGGCACTCATGATGCGAAGCCAGACCTCTTCGACGACCTCCTCGGCCGAGGTCGTGGCCGAATCGTGAAGCTGCAGCCGACCCGACAGTGCCGTGAGCGCAGCGTCGAGGCCCAGATCGAGCTCGGTGACCGGACGGGCCCGGATGATGCTCAAACTCTCGGCCATCTTGACCAGATCTATCGCCCCTCTGACCGAGGGCCCGATCCGCACCTCCGGGTGGTCACGCAGCGCTCGCACAACGGCCACCGCGCCCGCCACGAGCCGGTCCGGAGCCGAGGCCCCGGTTTGGGCATGGGTGATGGCGATCTCGTGATCCGCCGGCTGATAGTCGACCGCGAGCCGGCAGATCCGATCGTAGATGGCGCCGGAGATTCGAGCGGTGCCGATGGAGTCATAGGGGTTCATGGCGGCCACCAACCGAAAGCCCGGCTCGGCTTTGATTCGTCCCAGTCGGGGAACCGTCAGCTCCTGTTCCGACATGACCGTCACCAGCAGGTTGAGTGTCTCCTCCGGGACCCGATTGATCTCCTCCAGATACAGCAGATGACCGCCCCGCAGCGCTCGGGCCAGGGGGCCGTCGATCCAGATTCCGGGGCGATAACCCTGTTCGAGCACCTGGGCCGGGTCGAAATGGCCGATCATCCGGGCTGGTGTCAGTTCGGCGTTTCCTTCGACGAAGTCCATCTCGATTCCCGTGGTGTCGGCGATAGCCCGCAGCATCGTGGACTTACCGGTTCCGGGTGGACCCTCCAACAGCAGGTGGCGGCCGGACAGCAAAGCAGCCACAACCAGCTCGCACTCCCGGCGGCGGCCGATGACTCGTGCCTCCATCTGGGCGACGGTGTTCGGGCCCACTTCCTGGGAATCGACCGGCTGGTTGCTCACGTTTCTCCTCAGGCGGCCGGTGTCGACATCGAAGCGGCCACCCGACGACCACCTTAGTGAGGTGCCGAGACCGTCATCGAATTCCCCGCCGGCGTCGTCGATGGTCACCCGCCGGGTGAAAGCCGCTCCGCCAAGCTTTCGACCAGATGCTCGAAGAGTGCCGCTCCGAGTTCGGCGTTGGCGTCGCGGGGATCGCCCAGTACCCCATTGTCGGTGACGGCGGCCAGGCCGCCGGTTCGGAGCACCGGCATGAGTTCGGACAGCGTTTCGGTGTTACCCGAGATCTCCGTGAACGATCCGACGAGATCGGGCCGGAGATGAAGCAGCAGCGACGTCTCGGTTCGTCCGGCGTGGGCGTCGACCTCGGTACCGTCGGGCCACTCGGGACCAACCCAGGCGACCTCGTGACCTTCGTCGCTCAGGCGGGCCACGGTCGGTTCGAGAACCGGGTTGTTGCCACCGTGGCCCGACACGAGGATCACCCGGTCACAAAAGCGGGCCGCCGAGCGGACCAGTTCGGTCAGCACCTGCTGCAACGCATCTCGTCCGATCGACAAGGTACCCGGGAAGCCCTGATGCTCTCCGGAGGAGCCGTAGGGGAGCGGTGGCGCCACCATGGTCCCCTCGACCCGGGCTGCGACGGCTGAAGCCCAGGTCGCGGCGATGATGGTGTCGGTGGCCAGCGGAAGGTGCGGGCCGTGCTGTTCGGTGGCGCCCAGCGGGATCAGCAGGCAGCGGACCCGCCGGTGGCAGTCGCCGTCACCGGAGACGGCCGTACCGGGGTCTTCGCCGACCGTCGGCCACGTGGTCGACCCCAGCTCGGCACCGGCCGGCCGGCGGCCGCCCGTGGGTCGATGACCGCTACCGGCCGCTGAGGCCACCGATGATTTCCTTCCTCGGGGCGGAGCCCCGCCTAGACCTGGCGGCTGCGTTCGCTGACCGTCTGTAGTTCGATCCCGCCCCTTGGCCGCTGGGTCAGGGTCACCGTGACCCGGTGCGGTTGGGCGGTTGCAAAGATCTCATCCGCGATCTCGACCGCCAGCGCCTCGGCGAAGACCGCCCGGTCCCGGAACGACCACAAGAACAGCTTGAGCGACTTTGATTCAACGCATCGTTGATCGGGGATGTACTCGATGACCACCGTGGAAATGTCGGGTTGTGAGGTCACCGGGCACATCGACAGTAATTCCTCGGTCGAAAACCGGACCGAGATGCAGCCCTCAGGCGCGGGAAAACACTCGACATGCTCGATGGGATGCCGCACCGTGCGGCCCAGGACCGACAGGCCACCACCGGTCGGATCGCTTGGATTTGATGGTTCTTGGGTTGCGTCGTCGGTGTCGGGTTGTGTCATCACGATCTTGCCGGTGAGGCTCGGGTGATGAACCGGACCGGGGTCGGTTTGGAATGGTCGGAGGTCGACGGCGGCCTGTCACCGGCCCCGACGGCGGCCAGCGCCTCCTGCCCGTGGCCGCTCACGCACTCAGGATCCGGCCCGTCGAGTGGGAGGCCGGTGAAGAACTTGGCGGCCATGCAGCCGCCCTGGCAGGCGTCGAACTGGCCGCAACTGGCGCAGGCGCCGGCCGACTGGGGTTCCCGCAGCTCGAGAAAGAGGGGCGACGAGCGCCAGATGTCCGGGAACCCGCCGGCATCTCGAACATTGCCTGCTTTGAACTCGTCGTGGAGGACGAACGGGCAGGCGTAGACATCACCGACGGGGTCGATGAGGCACACCACCCGCCCGGCTCCGCACAGGTTCAGACCCTCCAGAGTGCCCGATCCGAGGGCGTTCAGATGGAAGAACGAATCGCCGGTCAGCACCTCGGGCCGGTCGAGCAGCCAGTAGTACAGTTCGACCTGCTGAGCCTCGGTGGGGTGCAGCTCGTGCCAGCTCTCGACCGCTCGGCCCGACGGCCGCAGCCTGGTCAACCGGAGTTCGGCGCCGTAGCGATTGGCGAGGCCGACGAACTCGTCGAGCTGGCCGATGTTGTGGCGGGTCACGACCACACTGATCTTGAAGGAACCGAAGTCGGCGGCTGCAAGGTGGTCCATCGCCGCGATGGCGGTGGCGAACGACCCCTCGCCCCGTACGGCGTCGTTGGTGGTCGGATTGGCGCCGTCGAGCGAGATCTGGATGTCGGTGTAGTCCATGGCGGCCAGACGTCGGGCCGTGTGGACGTTGATGCGTGAGCCGTTGGTGGAGAACTTGACGCCGACTTCGCCGGCCGTGGCGTAGTCGATCAGCTCGAAGAAGTCGGTGCGTATCGTCGGCTCCCCACCTCCGATGTTGACGTAGAACACCTGCAGTGCTCGCAGCTGATCGATGATGGTCTTCGCTTCGGCCGTCGACAGTTCGCGGGGGTCCCGTCGACCACTGGAGCTGAGGCAGTGGATGCAGGCCAGGTTGCAGGCGTAGGTGAGCTCCCAGGTGAGGCAGATCGGGGCGTCGAGGCCGCGTTTCAGCTCGTCGGTGAGTGCGGTCACGGGCCTACCCCCGGCGACGGTCTCAGCGGCTCGATGAAATCCGATCGGGCCAGGGCGTCGAGAGCCTTCCCGTAGGCGGGCCACTGTCGGGCGTCGAGATCGAGGCTGTCGAACGCGGCCCGGGTCGAGTCGAAGTGTTCGAGCTCGTCAACGAGGCGAACCAGCTCGGGGGAGCGGAGAAAGTTCAGTTTACGGTTGCCGTAGTGGTAGGCCAGCGCGCCGAACGGTTCCGGGCGTATCGCCACCCGTTGGTGGAGCCGCCACGTCCCGCTTGCCGGATCGCTGGGCGGCGGCTCAGTAGACACCGCACATGCCGTCGATGGAGACTTCCTCCACCAGCAGGTCCTCCACGACGAACTCCTGGTCGGCCGGTTCGACGGCGTCGTCGGTGTCGGACGGCTTCTGGTCGACGGCGGGTGATGCGGAGACTGGTTCAGACACGAGGCGACGTCCTTGAGCCGGGACCCGAATCCTGCTGACCCGGATCGTTGGCCATCATGGTAGCCCGTGCCATCGCAGCGGTGGGAGCCAGGCGGCGCTCCGACCGCTCAGCGAAGATCGAAACACACCTTGATCGAGCCCCGAGGCCCGGCGAGTGCCGCCTGTTCCAGCGCCTCGGTGTAGCGGTCGAGGTCAAAACGGTCGGTCACCATCCGACCGAGATCGGCGGCGTCCACGAGCTCGGTGGCCATGTCGAACGTGCGTCGCCGGGTGCCGTCGGGAAGCTCCTCGGTGCCGTAGGTGTAGGCCCCGACCAGCTCGGTCTCCCGGTGCCACAGCGCCGTCAGATCGAGCGAGACCTTGCCCGGCATGCCGACCAGGACGACGCGACCCCGTGGGCGGGCAGTGCCGATTGCGGCGTCGATGGTGGCTGCCGTGCCGACGGCGTCGATCATGATGTCGGCTCCGCCGGACAGATCGTCGCCGATCATGAAGCTGCCCGAGGATCGTCGAACGGCTCGCTGCAGCTCGCCGGGGTCGACGACCAGGTCGGCTCCGAGTTTTCGGGCCATTGCCTTCTGCTCCGGATACTTGGCCCCGACGATCACCGTGCCTGGACGGGTGAAGTGGCGGATTGCGGCCAGGGTGGTCAAACCCATCGTTCCAGCCCCGATGACGCCCACGGTCGCCCCGTCGGTGATCCCGGCCTTCACGGCGGCGTGCACGCCGACCGCCGTTGGCTCGATCATCACGGCCGCCTCGTCGCTCAGCTGATCGGGGACCTGGTGGAGCTGCGACTCGTGAGCGACGAACTCGCTCGACCAGCCTCCGCCTGTCGACGCACAGTAGCCGGTCTGGATGCCCGGTTCGAGGTCACCGCCGACGAGATGTCGATAGTCGGTGCCGTCGCCCGGTGCAGCGTCGGCGAACGGGGCGTCGAAGCCTCGGGCTTCATGACCGAGCACCGGTTCGACGACCACTCGGGATCCGTCGTCGAGCCGGCCGACCACCTCATGGCCGGGTACGAATGGAAAAGAGACCCAGGGCTCGAAGTAGCGGGACGACTTGCCGTCGACGGTCGCCAGGTCGGATCCGCAGATACCACTCATCAGGGTGGTGACC
>JBFHEP010000229.1:0-7066 GCA_041584095.1 Acidimicrobiales bacterium
ATGCCAGCTGACCTCGGCGTCGGGTCCGCCGACCGCCTCGGCCGCGGCCCGACCCTCGGGACCCAGCAGAAGACGGGCCACCTCGTACTCGTGCTTGTAAGCCATCAGCTTGTGCAGGTTCCGCGCCACGGCGGTCGTGAACGGCAGGGGAACCTCGCCGCCACCGCCGTCGACGTCCAAGCCACGTTCGGCGGCCAGGGCCTCGCCGACGGTCGACAGGAACGACGCGGCGTAGCCCCGATCCTGGTAGGCGACGAGGTCGGCGGCCAGCATCGTCAGCAGCTCATCGACTTCGGCGGGAACCGACCAGGAATCGATCGTCGAACGCAACGAGCGGGGCAGCTCGGGTACCGCCACCCGCACCGGTGCCATCGACGCCTCGCCGAATCCGGCGGCGGCCAGTTGCTCGACCGTCGATCGGTCGTGAGCCCACCGCCGTCCCCAGTCGAGGGCGGCGAGGTTTGCGTCGATGGCCACGCCGTTCAAGTCGATGGCCTGCTCGATGCTCTCCACCGAGACCGGGATGGTGCCGAGCTGGAGGGCGACCCCGAGCATCAGGATGTTGGCGGAGGCAGCGGTGCCGGTGAGTGAGGAGGCCAGTGCGACCGAGTCGAGGGCGTGGGCCCGCCCGCCATCGCCGTCGCCGGTGATGACCGCCAGCCGTTGTTCCAGCTCGCCGGTGGGATAGGCGATCTCGGGATGCGACACCATACGTCCGGTCGGAGTGCGATGGGTTGAGACGATGACGGTCGAACGGTCGCTGTCGGCGGCCGCGACGGCACCGTCGGCCAAGGCGACCATCGCGTCGAACCCCAGGATCACGTGGGCCTGGCCTTCGCCCACCAGGTTCGAGGCGATGGTGCCGGGTCGGGCCAGCACGATGTCGCTCACCACCGGACCGGCCTTCTGGCTCAGCCCGGTCTGGTCGAGACCCCGCACCTCCCAGCCGTCGAACATGGCCGCCGTCGAGAGGATCTGGGCCACCGTGACCACCCCGGTGCCGCCGATGCCGGCCAGCCGGATGCGCACCTGGTCGACCTCGTCGTGGACGACGGGGTCCGGCACCGAGCCGTCGGCCGTCACGCCGTCGCCCCCCGGAAGGGCCGATCCCGACTCGCCGACATCCACGGTCATGAACGCCGGGCAGTCACCCTGCAGGCAGCTCTCATCGAAGTTGCACGACGCCTGGTCGATCGTCGTTTTACGCCCGAATGGCGTGTCGAGCGGTTGAACCGAGAGGCAGTTCGACACGTCACCGCAGTCGCCGCACCCCTCGCAGATCCGATGGTTGATGACCACCCGACGGGTCGGCATCGTCAGCCGCCCCCGGCGCCGCGCCCGACGCAACTCCGCGGCACAAGCCTGATCGTGTATCAGCACCGTGACCCCGGGTGTCGCCCGGAGATCCTCCTGCACGGCCACGATGTCGGTTCGATCGTGCACCTCGACCCCGGGCGGCAGCACGATGGCGCCCCGGCCGCGGTAGCGCCCGACGTCGTCGGTGGTCACCGCCACCTTGGCCACCCCGTAGCCGAGCAGCACCGACGCCAGATCGGGCATCGACAGTTGATTCACTGCGTCCTGACCGCCGGTCATGGCAACGGTGCCGTTGTAGAGGATCTTGAACGTCATGTTCATGCCGGCGCCGATGCAGTACTGCAACGCCAGCTGGGCCGAGTGGAAAAAGGTGCCGTCGCCGTAGTTCTGGAACAGGTGGTCGGTTTCCACGAAGGGCGCCATCCCGATCCATTGCGCTCCCTCGCCGCCCATGGCGGTGATCCCGATCGACTCGCCGACCCGCTCTTCGTCCATCAGCAGCGTCATGCCGTGGCAGCCGGTGCCGGCGCCGACCAGCGACTCATCGGGCACCTTCGTCCCCCAGTTGTGGGGGCAACCCGAGCAGAAGAACGGTGTGCGGTTGACCGACAGCGGGATGAGGTGGCGTGTGCCGCCCGTTCGTTCGGTGCCGACCGAGCCGCCGCCTGCATCGTCGCCGCCATCCGAACCGGGAACAAGCCGAGCGAGGCGATCATCCAG
Organism: Acidimicrobiales bacterium; assembly: GCA_041584095.1. Lineage (GTDB taxonomy): Bacteria > Actinomycetota > Acidimicrobiia > Acidimicrobiales > SZUA-35 > JAHELU01. The sequence continues at coordinate 2,038 of JBFHEP010000229.1, forward strand.
CCGCGCCGCGAGCCGTTCCCGCAGGCCGGCGATGATGGCGTCGGCGTCGAGTCGACCCCACGACTTCATCAGCACCCGGCCGTCCTCGTGATGTTTGCCGACAATCAGCGGATGGTGGCCTCCGCCGTAGAGCGCATCCTTGACCAACCACTCCAGTGTCGGGTTCTTCTCTTCGATGACGACGATCTCGTCGAGCCCTTGGGCGAAACGGCGGACCTTGTCGCCGTTGAACGGCACCGGCATCCGCAACTGCAGGAGGCGGATCCCGGCGGCCTCGATGTCGCGCTCGGTCGACAGCCCGAGCCGCCGCAGTGCATCCAGCACCTCGAAGTAGGTGAACCCGGTGGCGACGAGTCCGATCCAGGCGTCGCCCGGATCCACGGTGATCCGGTTGAGGTCGTTGAGTGCCGCGTAGGAATCGGCCAGCGGAAGGCGTATCTCGCGGAACTGGCGCTCGACCTCCAACATCCGGCGGCCGAGGAACATGGCCGACGGGGTGTTGCGCCACGGTCGACCGTCGACGTCGATCGACGGCAGCACCGGCGGCGTCGACAGGCCCGGCAGGTCGACGGTGCCCGAGCCGTCGGCGATGGGAGTGACGATCTTCATCGACGTCCACAAACCCGACGCCCGCGACAGCGCCACGGCATGCAACCCGAGCTCCAGGCACTCGGCCACCGTTCCGGGGTACAGGATCGGCATGTGCAGATCGACCAGCGTGGCATCCGATGACGACGGCATCGTCGACGACTTACAGTCAGGGTCATCGCCCACCAGCACCACCGCCCCGCCCATCGGCGACGACCCGGCGAACACACCATGGCGCAGGGCATCACCGGCCCGGTCGAGCCCGGGCGCCTTCCCGTACCAGAAGCCGACGACGCCCTCGTAGCGGGCGTCGGGCCGGGTTGCGGCGAGTTGGGAACCCATGACCGAGGTGGCCCCCAACTCCTCGTTGACCGCCGGCTGATGGACGAAACGCAGCTCCGGGACCAGCCTGGCCGCCCTGCTCATCTCGATGTCGAGACCGCCGAGCGGCGAGCCGGGATAGCCGCTGGCGAAGGCTGCGGTCTTGTGTCCGGCGGCGGCGTCGATCCGGAGTTGATCGAGTGGGAGGCGGGCGAGAGCCTGCACGCCGGTCAAGAGCACCCGTCCCTCGGTGGCCCGGTAGCGATCGTCGAGCCGGTAGGCCCGACCGCCTTCGACACCCGGGCGATTGACGGTGTCAGTCATGATTCCAGTGTCCACCCCGGCGGGTCACTTAACAACCACAACCACGTCAGCGTGCGAAGGGCTGGGACCTGCGACCCGGATGTCCATGGTTCGCCAGCACCAGGCGCCGCTGGGAGAGATGCCCGGTCCTCTTAATCGACGCCGGGTGGAGGTCGATGTGAACTAGTGACTCGAAATCCTCGAGTCTCGTGCGCGCACAGCACCCCACTCATTGAATCAACACCTCTTCGGACGTACGAGGCGAGGCCCAACGGGCTCGACCTCCGATCCCGCAGATTCCGTCCCGACCGGGGCGGTGTCCGTCGGTCGTCTTGCGCGCCGCTACGTCGTGGCGTTCGTCTACCTGGCGCCGGTCTACCTCATCTGGCGGACCACGACCGTCGGCACCGGCTGGATGCTGGTGCTGTCGATGCCGTGGCTGTGGTCCGAGGCCTGGGCGCTGGCACAGATCCTGGCGCTCCGCCACGAGGTGATCGGCGGCCGCTCGGGACGGGCTCGGAGGGGTGAGGCGGCGGATCGGGAAGAGCTGGACGGCGAACGCATCGTGGCCGGCACCGATCTCGAAGTGGCGATCGTCGTGTCGCCCTCAGCGACGGCGGTTGACGTCGAGCGCTCCATCGTCGGCCTGCATGCGACAGCCGATATCGCTCGCATCACGGTGCTGGTGGCGGCCAACCGTCGAACCGAGCTGATCGAACTCAGCCGCCACTGGGGTGCGTTGGCCGTTCGCCTGGTGGCCCTCGAGGACGGTGTTCCCAGCCGCGCTGTCGACCGCCTGGACCTGGTCCTCGACCACACCGAATATCCATGGGTCCTGTGGCTGGAGGCCGGACAGGTCCCGATGCCCGACATGGTCGAAGGGATCGAGGGTCGCCCGATCGAGGAGCGGGTGGCGGTGAATCAGCTGTCGGTCGGGCTGCTGAATCCGCAGTCGCTGCTGCACGTCGACCGGGTGGGTGACGAGCAGGCGCTGGAGCGGCGGCTCATCGGTCCGGCCCGCGCCGAACGGGGCCTGGCTCCCTGGCACGGACCTGGTTCGTTGCTCCGGCGGGCGGCGTTCCTCGACCAGGCCGTCGTCGACGATCGGAGTGCGTCGGCGCTGAGCCGTTACTCGATCGAGCTCAAACGGGCCGGTTGGCGTTTCGACTACGATCCCCGACCCCTGATCCGGGTACCGGCCGCCGACTCCCTCCAGCCCTACCTTGCGGAGCGGCGGCAACGCAGCCTCGCCGCCCTGGAGGAGCTCGGGCTCAGCTGGACGATTCCCGACATCTCCTGGCCCCTCCGCCGGGCTGCGTTGGCTGCGGCGATGTCAACCACCCATGGGCTTCGGCAGCTGGGAACCCTCGTCATCCTCGGGGTGTGCTTGATCGTCGGCCGCCTGCCGGTTGCGACCGATACCGCAACGGTTCTCACCATGATGGCGGGCTTCTCGGGGGCCTCGATGCTCGCCCGCCGGGTCTTGTCGGGCGGCACGATGGGCTTCGGCGACTGGGTGAAGCACGGATGGCGAACACTCGGCGCCGATGTTGCCGCCCTGGCGCCACGATTCCAGAAACCGCTGCAGCTGCTGCATCCCGGCTTGCGCATCGCCCACCGGGGATCGCTCGGCCGCATGCAGTTCCTCACGTTGACGTTCGTCGTGTTCGAACTTGCGGTGACGGCCCGGGCCCTGAATACGCTGTACCCGATCGTGCTACCGACGATGGGCCGGTGGGACGCAGCGGTGCTGCTCATCGTGTCGATCGGTGCGACGGTCGGGCTCTTTGCCGTGCTGGGCGGTCTGGCGAGGGACGTTGGTCGACGTCGCAGCCCCCGGGTCGAACTCGAGACCGAGATCTCCGTGGCCGGAGACGCCGGTATCACGCTCGACATCACCCCGTCCGGTGTCGGGGCCCTCCTCGACTCCGCGCCGCCGATCGGTGCGGCGGTACCGTTCCAGCTCGCGGTCCCCGGAACCGGCGGAACCGAGCGGCGCATCGAGGCGACCGGCACGATCCGCTCGGCAACACTGCACGACTCCGGTTCGGTTCGCCTCGGTATCGAGTTCAACGACATGGACATCCAGGATCGGATGGCCATCACCCAATACTGCGCCTTGGGTCTGTCCAACGCCCCGTCGTTCAGCGAGCCCAATGCCGATCACCTCGTGTCGGACGTCTCGTTCGGTCAGTTAGCGATGGTTCGCGGTCTGGCCGCACTGTCTGTTCTCGCCGCCGCCGGGGCCGTGATGCTCGGGCCACGAGCCGATTCGGTGGCCGCCAACGCGGCGACACCGATTCCATCGGTATTCATCGTCACCCTCGGGGCTGCCGATGACGTCGTGTCTCCGTCGGAGATGACGTTACGCCTGCACACCGATGAGTGGTCCGAACCGCTGTCGGTCACCGACGCAGGTTTGTTCGAGCGAGGAGCGGCGCCGGAGCTATGGGACGGACAGGTTCATGTCGAGGTGATGATCGGCGATGATCGTCACGTCGAGCTCGTGCCGCCCGATGGCCGGATCCGACTGGCTGTCGTCGCCGTCGCTCCCGATGCCGGCGTCGACGACGCCGAACGGCTTGTCGCCGCCTCAGTGGCTGGTCCCGGCGGCCGGTGGCGATCCGTTGCGGCCGGTGATCCCTTGGTGCCGGGGCCGTACACCGTTCGCTGGCAGGTCGATGATCAGGAGCCGAGGACCGTCGCCGTCCTGGTAGACGGAGGTCAGGTCCTGCAGATTCTTCCCGACGGGGTGTCGGTGCTTTCGCTGCCCGAAACCGAGCCGAGCTCCGACGAGATCGACGAGGCCGAGACGACCGATCAAACACCCACCACCGTCGAGCCGACGTCGACCAGCGTCGATCAGCCTGGATCCAACCGCCGCCGGGGGAGGGCCGACGAGACACCGGCCGCGACCCGACCACCTCTCACCTCGTCGACCTCCGTCTCCGTGACCACTGCGTCCACCGTCTCGGATCCCGATGCTGCCGACTCGGCGACGACCGCACCGGATGGGGCCGACGGGATCGAGTCGACCGGCGAGGCCGGCCCGTGACCGGCCCGTCCACCTGGAAGCCGGTGGATGCCGGAAGACGGACGGTCGGTGCGTTGGTCCTGCTGGCCGCCGCCGCACTGGTGGTCGGGGGCATCCGGACCAGCCTCGCCGAAGTCACGGCCTCCACCTCCTCTACCGGACTGTTCAGCGCCGGCTCGATCGAGCTCGAGCAGGTCGGTGAAGCCGTGGAGTTGCTTTTCGACGAGGAGCTGCTCTACCCGGGCGTGACGGCCGACGCGTGCGTGGAGATCGTCTACCGGGGCTCGGTTCCGGCGCAGGTCCGGGTCTTCGCCCAGCCGCTCGGTGGTACAGGACTCGACGAGTACATCCGCTTCGAAGTCTGGACCAGCACTCGACCCTGCTCGCGTGCCGAGCCCACCGGCACGCCCCTGTTCGGCGAGACCCTGCGTGATTTCTGGGAACGCCATGGAGACTACGGATCGGGTGTCGCACTCGGTGACGTCGAGCGGGACCAGGTCGTCACCTTGATGGCTCGGGCCGAGCTGCTCGATGTCGCCGAGGCCGCAGGGCGCTACACCGATTTCGCCGTCGTGGTGGAGGCCCGGCCATGACGTCGCACCTGCGGAGCAGGTGCTTACAGAGTTTTGGCTATGCGGCCAAAACTCGTGGCTCCAACCGATCACCTGGAGATCGGTCGAGTCCGGCCATGAGGTCGCACCTGCGGAGCAGGTGCTTACAGAGTTTTGGCTATGCGGCCAAAACTCGTGGCTCCAACCGATCACCTGGAGATCGGTCGAGTCC
>JBFHEP010000230.1:0-7057 GCA_041584095.1 Acidimicrobiales bacterium
GAAACACCACGGCGCCGCCCAGCTCCTCGACACGGCCCCACCGTCCGGCAGGCGTCCGTGCCGCGACCCAGGCCGAGAACTCCTCGTCGTCGACCAGCGCCCCGGTCATTTCCGTGGCGAAGTAGCCGGGGGCCAGGGTGTTGACCTGAATGCCGTGGGGCCCCAGATCGGCACACAATCCGCGGGTCATCAGCTTCAGGCCGCCCTTGGATGCGGTGTAGGGCACGATCGTCGGCCGTCCGAGTTTGGACTGCACCGACCCGATGTTGATGATCTTGCCCCGCCCTCGGGACACCATCGGCCGCGCCACAGTCTGGGCCACCACGAAGGGGGCCACCAGGTTGAGTTCGAGCAGCGTACGAAACCGGTCGACGGGGAACTCGACAACCGGTGCCCGGTCCTGCATGCCGGCGTTGTTGACCAGGATCTCGATCGGTCCGACATCGGCTTCGATCGAGTCGACCATTGCGACCACTGCGTCCGGGTCGGTGACGTCGGCCGCTCGGACATCGACGATCAGCCCATCGTTCCGCAGCCGCCGGGCGGAGGCGTCAAGTGCCTCGACCGAGCGGGCGTTCAACACGAGGTGGGCTCCGGCCCCGGCCAGGGCTCGGGCCAGCGCCAAGCCGATACCGCGGCTCGACCCCGTGACGAGGGCCACCCGCCCGGTGAGGTCGAACGGATCGGTCATACGGAGCCGGACGTCTGTTCTGCCACGGCTCCGACGGTATCGGCCGAAGGCGGAGGCGCGAACGCCGAACCGACTCCTTCGCTCAGTCCCGGCTCGTCTCTGCCGATTGACTGATGATCTCCTTCCCGTAGGACGTGCTATGCCCGAACCCGTAGAACTTCTCGACGAGCTCCCCGATCTCATCTGCTGTTTCCGGCCCAGCGGGGAGCTTTCCTACGTGAATCGGGCCTACGCCGCCTTCTACGGCGCAACGCCGCAGGAGCTTGTCGGTACATCGTTTCTGGATCTCGTCCCGTTCGAGTTTCGCGAGGTGGTCGAGGACAATCTTCGGAATCTGCGTGGACTCCGACCCGACAACCCAACCGTGGTCGACGTTCATCAGGGGGGCGATGCCGCTGGCAACGCCCGCTGGTTTCGCTGGACCAACAAGGCTTTCTTCGAACCCGACCGCGAGGAGCCCTGCGAGTTCGCCGGTATCGGGCATGACATCACGGCGCAGCGGGAGGCCGAGGAGCGCACCCGATATCTCGCCGCCCACGACTCCTTGACTGGATTGATCAACCGGCACACCCTACGGGAAGAACTCGAGCGGCAGCTGAAGCGGGCGCGCCGGGAGAACCGGCGTTTCGGCCTGCTCTACCTCGATCTCGACGGGCTGAAGACGATCAACGACCGCTACGGCCACTCGGCGGGCGACGACTTCATCAAGCGCGCCTCGATCGCGCTGCTGCAGTCGTTCCGCGACTCGGACATCGTCGGACGGATCGGCGGAGACGAGTTCGTTGTCGTCTGTCCCGAGGTCGCCGACACGGCCCGCCTGGAGGCGATGCTGGAGCGAGCTCGATTGGAGCTTCGGGCTCATGTCGCCATGTCGGGGACGTCGCACGTCGGCATCAGCGCCGGTCTGGTCATGTGCGACGGCGACGAGACCGCCGACGCCGTGCTTCAGCAAGCCGATCGTGCCATGTACCACGACAAGCAGGACCGGAAGACTCGAAGCCGACGTCACTGACCGCTCCGAGACCGGCCAGGGCCCGGTCTAGTGCCCGCCCTCCCGGCCTCCAGTGTCCGGATTCATCGTCGGACTGTGAACCTCGGCGGTTGCAAACGCCCGGACCATCGCCGACAGCCGGCCCGGATCGAGATCATTCGACCAGATTCCATCGTACTTCACGAAGGAGCCGACGATGAGGGCGTCGGCCCGCCCGTACTCGGCGACGTTGTCGGGGTTGACGCCGGAGCCGACGAGCGTCGGGATCGAGACCCGATCGGCGACCGCGGCGACATCGGCGGCTGCGGCCGCTCGTCCGGTGGACGTCCCCGTCACGACGACGCCGTCGGCCAGAAAGAACTCGGCCGCCTCGGCAGTGTCGGCCAGGTCGACATCCCCCGTCAACGCGTGCGACGAATGCTTTTTCTTCACATCGGCGAACACAGCGACGTCGTCGGCTCCGATAACTCGCCGGTAGCGGAGCAGAGCACCGGCATCGGACTCGATGATCCCCTCGTCGGCCACATGGGCGAACACGAAGCCCTCGACCCGCACGAAGGAGCCGCCGGCTGCCAGTGCGACCGACAACGCCTCCCGGTTGGCGCCGGCGAGAACCTGTACACCGAGCGGCAGATCGACGGCCGACCGCACGGCCGCACCGGCCGCCGTCATGCTCGCCACCACCTCCGGCCCGACCGCGCCCCGCAGATACGGTCGGTCACCCATGTTCTCGATGATGAGGCCGTGGAACCCGGCTTCCGAATAACGGCACGCCTCCCCGACGGCCTTCGTCACGATCCCGTCGACCGACATCCGACCCCCGGCGGTACCGGGAAGCGGATCGAGGTGAATCACCCCGATGAGCGCACGTTCGACGCCGAAGAGGTCCTCGATCAAGGTATTGCCGGCCATCCCGATCAGCGTACTGCGGGCCGATGAAGCCGAAGGCTGGAGCCGCGGTCGACCCCGGGACCGCCTTTGACTACCATCCGACTCACCGAGCGGATCTTCGGTTGACATGAACGACACGGACATACTCCCATTCACCATCGACGTCACCGACTCGGTCCTCGATGATCTCCGCGCCCGGTTGGCCAATACCCGCTGGCCCGATCCGGAGGTCGTCGACGACTGGTCCCAGGGGATCCCGCTTGCATATGTCCAGGAGGTTTGTCGGTATTGGGCCGATCCCAACCGGTACCGGTGGCGGGAGCGGGAGGCTGCGCTCAACCGGTTCGATCAATTCGTCACCTCCATCGACGGGCTCGACATCCACTTCATCCATCAGCGTTCACCCCACGACGATGCGCTGCCACTGGTGATGACCCACGGCTGGCCCGGTTCGATCGTCGAGTTCCACAAGGTGATCGAGCCGCTGACCGACCCGACCCGGTTCGGCGGGGATGCAGCCGATGCCTTCCACGTGATCGCGCCGTCGCTGCCCGGATTCGCCTTTTCCGGTAAACCAACCGAGCCCGGCTGGGGTGTCGAGACGATCGCGGAGCTGTGGGCGCAACTCCTGGCCCGGCTCGGCTATGACCGCTACGTGGCCCAGGGCGGCGACTGGGGATCGGCCGTGACCACGGCGCTGGCCGCCCACGATGCCGAGCACTGCGCCGCCATCCACCTCACACTGGCCATGTCGGCCCGCCCGACCGGGAAGCCGTCGACCCCGGAGGAACACCACGCCCTGGCCCGCATCAAGCACTACATGGACTGGGATTCCGGCTATTCGACTCTGCAGAAGACCCGGCCGCAAACCGTCGGATACGGCCTGCACGATTCGCCGGCCGCTCAGGCAGCCTGGATTCTCGAGAAGTTCTGGGCCTGGACCGGCTGCGACGGCCACCCTGAGAACGTCTTGAGCCGTGATGAGCTGCTCGACAACATCATGCTCTACTGGGTGACCGGCTCCGCCACCTCCTCGGCCCGCATCTACTGGGAGAGTTTCGGCCGGACCAGGCGGCCGACGGTGACCGTGCCCACCGGCTTTGCCGTCTACCCCGCCGAGATCGTCCCGCCGGTGCGGTCGTGGGTAGCGGCGCAGTATTCCAACATCGTGCACTGGACGGAACACGACCGCGGCGGTCACTTCGCCGCTTTGGAGGTGCCGGAGACCTTCGTCGCCGATGTTCGCGACTGCTTCCGCCCCTTTCGTTGATCGGCACGGTCGCGGCGCCGGCGATGGACTGGTCTACTACGATGCGCGGTGATGGGCTCCGGTGACAACCCTTCTCCGTCGCCCGCTGCGGGGTGGTATCCCGACCCGCTCGATCCAGGATCGGAGCGGTTGTGGGACGGGGAGCGATGGAGTGAGCAGTCCCGACCGGCCGCGGCTTCAACTCCGACTCCGATCTCGCTGCCACGTCGGCCGACGACCGATCCATCCTCGGCCGAGCTGAAACGGGAGCGGTCGAACTCCGGGTGGTCGGTCGGATCGCTGGTCGGTCTGGGCGTCGGCCTGCTTGCGCTGTTGACGGTCGGCGGATGCGTCGTGCTGGTCGGTGTGGTTCCGCTGATCGCCGTTCGTAGCCAGGGGACTCTGGTGACAGAGGAAGTCGAGGTTGCCGTCGCGATCCCGGAGACGACCGTGTTCGAAGTTCCGGCCACAAACGCGCTCGAGCCCGGGTTCGGATCGACAACGGCGGGACCCGACGGGCTGACATCCGACGCGGTCGGCCCCTTGGCGACGTACGGTTCGGCGGCGGAGGTCGTTGGCATTCTCGATCGCGGTGCGATTGCGGTGTTCGAGATCACGGTCGAGGAACCGGTCGATGTCACCGAGTCGGTGCTGGCCGCAGATGGCGTCGGAGCCGACGATGGCGAGGTGCTCGTCGGCATTCCCGCCGCCATCATCCTGCGCGAATCACCGACCGACCAGCTACCGGCGGTCGGCGTCTTCGATTGGACGATCGTCGGTGGTGCGACCGCAACCACCAGCCGACCGGCTGTGCCTGGCACCGAGGCCATCGGTTGCGACGTCATCGATGCCGACCTGACGGTCGTCGACGAGTGGAGCCTCGGCGTGGAACGACGCGGTCTCGTGTGCATCACGGTGCCGTTCGCCGATTTCGATCATCCGGAGACCCGGGTCGTGCTCACCGCAGGTGACGGAGCACCGGTCACCTGGATCCGATGACTCGGGCCGTGCTCAGCCGTCGGACTTGTCGGCGACCTCCTCGGCCAGCAGCGCCCGAACCCGTTCGCCGGCCACCGAGTCGGTCGGTCGCTGCCGGGTGATGGCCTCGGTCAACAGGTCGAGCGTGGTGGAGAAGATGGCGTCGAGTTTGGCTTCGCGCTCGGCCGCGGTGATGTAACCGAGCTCCCAGGTACCGGCGATCGCACCCCCGGCGCTCACGACGTAGTCGGGGGCCCACAGGATGCCCCGCTCGGCGAGGGTGACACCGTCGGCTGTTCGGGCGAGCTGATTGTTGGCGCCACCGCAGATGGCCGTCGCCCGAATGGTGGGGATTGTGTCGGCGTTGAGGATGCCGCCGACGGCGTTCGGCGACAGAATGTCGACGTCCACGCTCAGAATGTCGTCGGCGTCGACGACGGTTGCTCCGTGACGCTCGGCCACCGCCTCGGCCGCGGCCCGGTCCATGTCGGCCACGACCACCTCGGCCCCGGCCTCGACCAGGTGCCCTACCAGATGCGAGCCGACGCCACCCGCCCCCTGAACCGCCACCCGTCGTCCCTCCAACGTCTCGCCACCGAACGCCGCAGCGACAGTGCCCCGGATCCCGTTGAAAACGCCCACGGCTGTCGGGGGAGCGGTACTGCCCGCACCGGAGGAGCGTCCGGCCACGTGATCGGTTTCCTCGGCCAGGATCTCCATGTCGTCGGCGTTGGTGCCGACGTCGGGCCCGGCCGGGTAGCGGCCATCGAGTGAGGCGATGTAGCGGCCGAAGGTCTTCAGCAACGCCGGTGTCTTGTCGACGTCCGGGTCGCCGATGATCACCGACTTGGCGCCGCCCATCGGTAAACCGGCCAGCACCATCTTGTAAGTCATCGCCCTCGACAGGCGGAGCACATCGGTCAACGCGGCGTCGATCGACTCGTAGGGGCGGAACCGAACCCCACCGCCGGCCGATGAGCCGCGCAGATGATGGATCGCCACGATGGCCTGTAGTCCCGAAGTCACGTCGGACACGAACGTGACCTGCTGATGACCGTCGAACTCCGGATGATCGAACACCGTGATGAGCCTCCTGTGTCCGTTGACCGACGTTCAAGCTACCAGTCGGACCAGCGCAGTGGCGGCCGCGGCGGTGATGACCACGACGGTCAGGGGAGCTCGTCGCCAGACCATTACCGCAGCGACCAGCAGTCCGACAGCCCGGGCGTCGAGGGTCAGCCGTGCGTCGGAGACGAAGGTGAGCTGGGCGATCACCCCGGCGATGACCGCGGCAGGAAGCAGATCTCCCAGGCGGCTCAACGTCGGCCGCCGAGCCAGGAACGGTCCGGCCCAGAACATGCCGAGCAGACGTTGGCCGCTCACACCGACCGCCATGGCGATGATGGCCCACCAGCTCACGGCCGGTCCTCGGTTGCGGGTCCCCCGCGGGAGCTGTCGACCGGTCTCCGGGCGAACGCCAGCACGGCCACAACCGCCCCCAGCGCGCTGGCCAGAATCGGCAGGCCGCCGGGGGCGATCGGAATCAGCAGGCAACACACGGCCGCCCCGACCACAGCGGCCGTCAACCCGTCTCGGCGACGGACCAGCGCACCGATGATGGCCATCAATGTCGCCGGAAACACGGCGTCGAGGCCCCAGGCGCGACCGTCGCCGATCACATCACCGAGGAAAACACCGACCAGGCTCCCGATCCACCATCCGATCATCAGCGCCGCCGTGACCTGCCAGAACACCCGGCGAAGTCCGGAGCGATCCTCCTGCTGGACGGCGAGGCCGACATTGGGGTCGAACGAGTTGATCGAAGCGGCCGCCCGCTCCCAGACCGAGGCCCGGTAGCGGGCACCGAGACTGACTGCCAGCAGGCCGAAGCGTGACGCCACCAGCCACCCACTCGCCACTCCGATGGCAGTCGAGCCGCCGGCATCCCGCACCGCGAGGAACGCCAGCTCGCTCGTGGCCGAGTAGACCAGCAGGGCGGCGGCAAGTGTGGTCGGAATCGAGATGCCTCGCTCGATCATGGCCACGCTCACCGTCACACCGACCACGAAATAGGTGAAGGCCAGGGCCAGATAGTCGGCCGGACCAGGTCGGGCAGCGCTCACGTCGGGTCGAGGGGTGAGGGTGCAGGGTCACGGAGCCGCCGGCTGGTCCAGCCGGGGATCAACTGGCGGTGTCGCCGTCGATCGACTCCCGTATGAAGTCGGCATGACCGCAGTGGCGGGCGTACTCCTCGATC
>JBFHEP010000231.1:0-7055 GCA_041584095.1 Acidimicrobiales bacterium
ACCTCGCGGTACCAGAACCTCGCCGCGAGACGGTAGTGATTGCGGGCGCGACCGCGTATCCAGCACTTCGTCGACCTCGGCATTCGCCCGGCCTGGAACCGGCCGCGACCCGGCTTGTCGACGCGGCCCTTCGCCACTTCCCACCGCAACGCATCGGCCACCGTCTTGTTGGGTTTGTCGCCACGAATCTCCAACCCCCGACTCTGAATGGCTGCGGCCAGTTCCATGGCCGACATCGGGCGACCGGTTTCGATCAGCTCTGCCACCGCCAGATAGCGCAGCTCCCTTGAAGCGACGGCGCGGGGCCAAAGGGCACTCGGCCACGTCAGACCGTAGTAACCACCAGTACCGACAACATTGGGAAAACGAGAACGACTCATGACCTTCACCATGTCGACCCGCTGTGACAGGCAACCCCCCTTCCAATGCAGAACCGCCGCCTCCCTGTCACCCCGCCACCGATACGAACCCCGAATTCGCTAAGACGTTGAACAGATGATGTACGTGCGGCCGGCGTCCGGTGGCGCGTTCCACCCGAGCTGTCAGGGCACGCCGTTCCAGCCGCTACGGTCGTAGTCGATGATCCGAGACTATGAGCCGGCGGATGCAGCCCAAGTCCTGGCCCTGAACGCCGCCTGTCAACCAGACGTCGGACCGATGGACGACGACAAGCTGGCGGCGTTCACCGAGTGGGCGCCGTACTTCCGAGTGGTCGAGGTCCAGCAGATCATCGTCGGACTGCTCATCGGGCTCGATCACGAGGCGCCGTACGGCAGCCCGAACTACGGCTGGTTCGTCGAGAAGCTCGATCGGTTCGCCTACATCGACCGCATCGCCATCGACGAATCCCAGCGAGGCCGAGGATGGGGTCCCGCACTCTACCGCGACTTCGAGCAGTGGGCCGTCACCACCGGCCTGCCTCAGTTGTGTGCCGAGGTCAACGTCGTCCCGCCGAACCCCCGCTCGGTGCGGTTCCACGAACTCTACGGATTTCAACGACTCGACGAGTTCGAACCGTCCGGTTCACCCGACTACCGGGTGGTGATGCTGGCGAAATCGACCGGTTACCTAGACTGAATGGGTGCACCCCGACGGCAACGACGAGGAAGCAGCGGTCGACGAGCCGGTCGTCGACTGGCGCAATCGAGTCGGTACCGCCGGGCTTCTCATCGGTTCAGCCATGATCGGACTCGACAAGGTCCTGTTTCCGGAGAAACGTAAAGCCGACACCGAACAGGTCACCAGCGAGCCGCTCGGTTCCTGGCCCCGCCTCGATTTCGGCGATCCCGAACTCGACCAACTCGGGCCCGACGAGGACGGCTACTGGCCCGGCTGAACAGCAATCAGAGGACGCTTGGCTTCGGCCGTTCCGGCCTCGGCCCTCCGTGCATTGACGGCGATCTGGTCGGCCATCTCGTCCCAGCGGGTCGGGGGAAGGTCGTGGCCCATGTCCGGGTACATGACGAGACGGGAGCCGGGTACGGCCCGGGCGGTGGCGATGCCACCCGATGGCCGCACCAGGCGATCCTGGAGGCCGTGGATCACCAACGTCGGTGCGGTAATCGTGCCAAGCCCGGGAGTACGGTCGGGGCTGGCGGCGATGGCCGCGGTCTGTCGCTCCACCCCGTCGGGACGCCAACTGCGGGCGACAGCTCGCTCGGCGCGGGCAAGATGCTCGGTGTGATCCCACGACGAGCCGGCCCACATCGAGTACATCTCGGTCGAAACCGACGGTGCCTCGTTGCGGGTCACCCTCGGGGCTCGGGCCATACGAACCATGACGCGACCGTCGGCACGCCCATTCCGGCGATCACCGGTGTTCGACATGATCGAGACGAGCGACCGGAGCCTCGACCGGTGCTCGAACGCCATCGTCTGGCCGATCATGCCACCCATCGACACACCGACAACGTGGGCCGAGTCGATCGACAGGGCCTCGAGAAGCTCGGCCACATCAGCGGCCATGTCGGAGATCAAATACCCGGCCTCAACCGGCCGATTGGCCACGAACCCGGCAACCAGTTTGCGGGTCGGCGGCACCGGCCAGTCGAACTCGGTGCTCAGCCCGATGTCACGGTTGTCGAACCGGATGACTCGAAAACCCCGCGTGATCAACGCATCGACGAACCCGTCGGGCCAGTCGACCAGCTGACCACCAAGGCCCATCACCAGCAGGAGTGGTTCGCCCGAACCACCGGTGTCGTCATAACAGATCTCGATGCCGTTGGCAGCAATCATCTCCATCGGAGAAGTTTACGTAGGTTCGGCCCCCGCTTCGATTCGCGCCGCCGCGAATTTGGCGCTGGTGAGGCGTGGGGCGGCGTAGGCCAGCAACAGGATGTGGCCGAGCCCCAGCACCAGGAACGGCATCCGCAGCGACAGCTCACGACCTCCACCGAACGACTCGCTGACCGTGACGATCAGCCCACCGACAATCGCACCGATCGGGATCATCCCCCACCCGAACAGCCGGTAGACGCTGTTGACGCGGCCGAGAAGATCGTCGGGGATGACCGTCTGGCGGAAGCTGACGGTGATCACGTTCCACAGCACGGCGAAAACCGTCGAGACGGCGAACGTCACCCACACGATCGGCCACAGGCTGACCAGCCCGGCAACCGTCGTCATCACACCGTTGACGGCAACGGCGATCCACAGCGACGGTCCATCGCCGAACATCCGAGCCAGACGAGCCGCCGACCATCCCCCGATCACGCCGCCGACCGCACCACCGGTCATCAGCAGGGCGAACTCCGTCGAACTCGTGGCCAGGACCTCTTGCGCGAACAGCACCAAGACGGCGAAAACGCCATTGCCGAGCAGGTTGAAGAGGCCGAGCGAGATGGCCAGAGGCCGCAGTAGCGGGTGGTGCCACAACCAGACGAAACCCTCCTTGGCCTCGCCCACCCAGCCGGAGGTCAGATCTGCGGCCGGTTTGGCCCGAACCCGGGGCGTCGTCGCGATGGCGCTGATCAGGGCGGCCGATACGGCGAAGGTTGCGGCGTCGATATAGAAGGGCAGGGAGAACGCCACGAGCAGCAGCACGCCGGCCAGCGGCGGACCGAGGAACTGGTTGGCCACCATCTCCACGCTCCACAGCCGACCGTTGGCCTTCTCCAGGTTCGGCTGGGAGACAATGGCCGGCATGAAGGTCTGGGCCGAATTGTCGTACAGCACCTCGGCCATCCCAAGCAACATCGTGGCCGCGATGATCACCAGATAGAGGCCGACATCGGTGCCGACGACCTCTCCGGCGGCGGCCTCGTCGGGCGAGGGCAGCGAGTCCTGCCGCAACATCACCGTCGCCGCCACCCCGACCGTCAAGAAAGCCCGCACCACGTTCGAGCCGACCATCAGTCGGCGCCTGTCGTTGCGATCGGTGATGACTCCGGCGGGCAGCGTGAACAGCAGCCAAGGTAGGCGCTGGGCGGCGGCGACGGCGGCGATCAGGACCGGGTTTCGTGTGACTGCCGAGGCCAGCCACGGGTAGGCGATGACCCCGATCCCGTCACCGAGGTTGGAGATGGTCGACGCCGCCATCAGCTTGTAGTAGTTCGCCCCAAGCCGATCCTGGACCAATTCAGTCGTCGTCATCCGAAGCCCTGGCTCTCGACGGCGCAACCCGGGGCGGCTCGTGGGGCATCTTCGGGTAGACCGGCGGCCAAGGGGCGTCACCAAGCCCGGCTTCGAGATCGGCTGCGTACATGGCGAGGAGCGGGTCGATCGTGTTGGGGCTGTCGTACATGTCAGCCCACGGATCGCCGTCGGAGGCAAGACGGTCGGGCACGATGTCCATGGTCATGTCGTCAGGATGGACTCCCTCGATCTCGTCCCAGAAGAAGGGTGTCGACACCTGGGCCCCCACCCGCGACCGCACACTCCACGCGCCGAACACGGTCTTGTGGGGAGCGTTCTGATTGAAGTCGATGAAGACCCGCTCGCCCCGCTCCTCCTTCCACCAGGCTGCCGTCAAGCGATCGGGATGGCGACGTTCCAACTCCCGGGCCAGCGCCACCGCAGCAGCCCGCACCTGATAGCTGTCCCATCCCGGTTCGAGCCGGACGAAAATATGCAACCCTCGGCTGCCGGTCGTTTTCGGATAGGCGGTGATGCCGAGTTCACTGAACAGCTCGCGGACTCGGAGGGCGGCCCAGCGGATGTCGTCGAAACTGATGCCCGGTGACGGGTCGAGATCGATGCGAAGCTCATCGGTGTGCTGTGGCGCATCGGCTCGAAGCGGCCAGACGTGGAAGCCGAGACACCCCATGTGGGCGGCCCAGGCCAGGTGGGCGACGTCGGCGGCGACCATGGCGTTCGACGTGGTCCCGTTTGGTGTCGACATCGTGGTCGTCTCCAGCCATTTCGGTGCACCCTTCGGAACGCGTTTCTGGAAGAACGACTTGCCCGACGCACCATCGGGAAAACGTTGCATCAACGTCGGCCGACCGCCCATCGAGGCCATGATCGGCTCCTCGACCGCCAGGTAGTAGTCGATCAAATCGAGCTTGGTCTCGCCCCGCTTGGAGAAGAACACCTTGTAGGGACTGGAGATCTTGAGGTCGTGACCGGCGATCTCCCGCACCACAGGTTCCCCGTGCTCGTCTACCTTCGCCAAGTGAAGAGCTCCCCTTCACCGCGGTGGGCAAACTCCAGGAACTCCGGGGCGACCGAAGCCTGCTCGTTGTGGCTGTTCATCCCTCCGAGTCTGCCACAACAGGAGCGGGAGGTGGAGGGGAAGGTGCCGCTGAGGGTGAGGGGGGCGGTGGTGCAGGCGTGGCCGGCCCGCCCGGTGTTCCGCGCCTCCGGGGGCGTCGGTCACGCATCCATCGACGCAGGATCCACAGCAGCGGACCGAAGATGGCGAGTAGCACCAACATCGGCAGGGCGAACCCGACGAGCACGGTGGCCGCGGTCCATACCGCCCTGAGCACCTCGACGCCTGCGCCGAAGCCCTCCCCGAACCCGGGATCGGTCTCGGGTTCGAAGGCGTCGATGAACCCCTCGCCCCGGGCGTCGACCGAGGGGCCGGCGGGCTCGCCGTCCTCGGTGATCGGCGTGCCGGTTACCTTGGGCCGCAACTGGGTGCGACGCTCGGCCGTCATTTCGTAGGCCAGCATCAGGCTCTGCCCGCCGTCGAGGCGATCGAGGTCGCCGTAGACGAGGATCAGGTCGTCGGTGGAGTCGATGCCGAGGGCGGTGTCGATGAAGACGAGATCGGCGATCGGTTCCTCGCCGGTGTTGATCACCTCGAAGCACACGGTGAGGTCGGTGCCCGATTCGACGGTCGGGTCGTCGTTGCCGGGGCACGACGCCCCGTCGTCCTGGGCGTGGTAGAGGGTGGTGCTCAGTGCCATCGAATGGTTGATCGCATCCTGGACGAGGCGCAGAGTGATGGTGGCCAGGTCGATCCGGTCCTGCAGCGTGCGAAGCTGCCCTCGCATGAGCTCGAGCTCGCTCTCCCGCTCGAGCAGGAGGCGCTCGAGCTCGGCGTAGTCCTCGAGGTTCTGGGTTTCCTCGAGCGTGGTCCGGAGGCGGGTGACACCGAGTTCGGCCACCTCGATGCGGGTCTCCAGATCGACGACCCGCTCGGTGACGTCGTCGGCCGAGATCACCTGGTTGCGGAGTTCACCGACGCCGCCGAGCGCCTCGACGGCCCGGTCGAAGTCCTCGGGCAGCACCTTGAAGATGAGGACCGACTCGGGGTTGCTGCCACCCTGGGTCTGCTGACCGAACAGGAAGCCGCCGACCGAGGCGATGATGTCGGTGGCCTGGTCGCCGGCGGCGGCCACGTCGTCGACCTCGACGGTGATGTCGGCCGTGAAGATGATCTGGCGGCCAAAATCGGCGGCGGTGAGTGGCGTGGCCGTGCCTCCGCCGGCTCCGAGGTCGGACTCCGCACCGTCGTCCGCCGGCTCGCCCTCGTCGGCCGTGGATTCGTCCACCGGCGCCTCGGCCTCCGTTTCGACGTCGACATCGGCGGCGGTGTCGCCACCGGAACCGGCCTCTTCGCCCGAGTCGTCCACCGACGCCTCCTCGGTGGCGGCGTCTTCGCCGCTGTCGCTGCTCCCGCACGACACCGCAAACAGCATCAGAGTGAGCAGTACGGCGAGTGCCGTCAGTGGTGAGCGATGTGTGAACCGGCGCCTCATGGCGAGCCCTCCCGAGGTCGAGGTGTGTCTGACCTCTCCGACGAGACTATCGGTCCGCCGGTTCCGGCTTCGCGACACCGAAACGCAAGCGCAACAACACCCTCCCACAACTCTTCCTGAACAGAACGCGCACTATGCGCGGATCCTTCAGGAAGAGTTGGGGGGATGGGTGGTTACAAGGCGCTCTTGGCGGCGCGGAAGCCGTTGTCGAGGTCGGCGAGGATGTCGTCGATCGACTCGAGCCCGACCGATAGCCGCACCAGGCCCGGGTGGGTGCCGGTCGACGCCTGCTCCTCCCGGGTCAGTTGGGAGTGGGTGGTCGACGCCGGGTGGATGACCAGCGACCGAACGTCGCCGATGTTGGCCACGTGGCTGTGCAGCTCCAGTGCGTCGACGAACGCCTGCCCGGCTTCGCGGCCTCCTTTGATGATGAACGACGGCACCGAGCCGGCGCCCCGGCCGTGCGAAAACTTCTGGGCCGCGGCGTGCCACGGTGACGATGCCAGACCGGCGTAGTTGACCGACTCGACCTCGTCGCGCGCCTCCAGCCATTCGGCCACCGTCTGGGCGTTCTCCACGTGGCGCTCCATCCGCAGCGACAGCGTTTCCAGACCCTGTAGGAGGAGGAAGGCGTTGAACGGGCTGACAGCGGCGCCGATGTCGCGCAGCAGCTGGATGCGGGCCTTGGCGATGAACGAGCCGGCGCCGAGCATCGGCCAGTAGTTGAGGCCGTGGTAGCTCGGATCGGGCTGGTTGTAGTTGGGGTAGCGATCGGCGTCGGAGAACTCGAAGGAACCGCCGTCGACGATGGCGCCCACGATCGAGTTGCCGTGACCGCCGAGGAACTTGGTGGCGGAGTGGACGACGATGTCGGCCCCCCAATCGAGCGGGCGAATGAGGTAAGGG
>JBFHEP010000232.1:0-7053 GCA_041584095.1 Acidimicrobiales bacterium
CCACGATGATCGTGTCGAATCCAGCGGCCTCGCAGACGGTCATGGCATCTCGAGTTCGGATCGCCACCCCTCCGGCCACGCCCGCCGATGGTGAGGGCCGAATGTAGACATTGTCACGGCCGACCAGGTCGACCATGCGCGTCTTGTCGCCCAGGATCGAACCACCGGTGGTTCGGCTCGACGGGTCGACGGCCAGGATGGCGAGGCGCCGGTCTTCGGCGACCAAGTCGGTTCCGAGACGGTTGATCAACGTGCTCTTGCCGACGCCTGGGGTGCCGGTCACGCCGAGACGGAGCGACCGTCCGGCGTGGGGGAGGAGCTTGTCGAGCAGTGTTTCGGCCTCGGCCCGGTGGTCGTCTCTCGTCGATTCGACCAGGGTTATGGCTTTGGCCAGCGCCCGGCGGTCTCCGCCCATGACAGCGTCGGCCAGTGCCGGCCCGGAGGGCACGCCGTCGGGCGCGCCATCGGCCGCGGGTTCAGGCAACGGTTTGGGGGCTGCGGCCTCCGGCAACGGACAGTACCTCGAGTGCGGCGTGGTTGATGTTGGTGCCAGGCCCGAAGATAGCAGCCACCCCGGCGTCGGTCAGGAACTCGTAGTCCTGCGGGGGGATGACACCGCCGCAGACCACGACGACGTCACCGGCGCCCCGTTCGGCCAGTTCGGCGATGAGCTGGGGCACCAGCGTCTTGTGTCCGGCGGCTTGGGAGGATACCCCGACGATGTGGACGTCGTTGTCGACGGCGTCCTGCGCCACCTCGGCCGGGGTTTGGAACAGCGGGCCGACATCGACGTCGAACCCGAGATCGGCGAACGCGGTGGCGATGACTTTGGCGCCCCGGTCGTGGCCGTCCTGTCCCATTTTGGCCACCAGAATCCGGGGGCGACGGCCGTGGTCGGCGGCGAACGACTCGACCGCATCCTGCACCTTCCGAAAGCCTTCGTCGCCCTCGTAGGCCGACGCGTAGACGCCGCTGATGGTGGCCGTCCGCGCCTGATGGCGGCCGAAGACGATCTCCATGGCGTCCGACATCTCCCCGACGGTGGCTCTGGCCATGGCGGCATCGATACAGGCGGCCAGGAGGTTGCCGCCGTCACGAGCCGCTGCCGTGAGCGCATCGAGCGCTGCTCGGCACGCCGCTTCGTCGCGTTGGGCCCGGACCCGCTCGAGGCGGGCGATCTGGCGACTGCGGACAGCGGTGTTGTCGATGTCGAGCACATCGACCACCGAATCGTCGTCGGTCTGGTACTTGTTGACGCCCACGATCACGTCAAGCCCCTGATCGACTCGGGCCTGGCGGCGGGCGGCGGCCTCCTCGATACGAAGCTTGGGGATGCCCTTGGAGATGGCGGCGGTCATACCGCCGAAGTCCTCGACCTCGCCGATGACGGCCCGGGCCCGGTCGGCCAGTTCGGCCGTCAGGCTCTCGACGTAATAGCTGCCGGCGAGCGGGTCGACGGTGCGGGTGATGCCCGACTCGTCGGCCAGGATGAGCTGGGTGTTGCGGGCGATGCGGGCGCTGGTGTCGGTCGGCAGGCCGAGCGCCTCGTCGAAGGCGTTGGTATGGAGGCTCTGCGTGCCGCCGAGCACGGCCGACAGGGCCTCGATCGTCGTGCGGACCACGTTGTTGTAGGGATCCTGTTCGGTCAGTGACACGCCCGATGTCTGGCAGTGGGTCCGCAGCATCGACGAGCGGGCGTTCTGCGGATTGAACTGGGCCATCAGCTCGGCCCACAACAGCCGAGCCGCCCGCAGCTTGGCCACCTCCATGAAGAAGTCCATGCCGACGCCGAAGAAGAAGCTGAGCCGTCCGGCGAAGGCGTCGACGTCGAGGCCGGCATCGAGCGCCGCTCGCACGTACTCGAGACCGTCGGCCAGGGTGTAGCCGAGTTCCAGATCGGCGGGAGCGCCGGCCTCCAGCATGTGATAGCCCGAGATCGACACCGAGTTGAATTTCGGCATGTGTTCGGCGGTGTAGGCGATGATGTCGGCCACGATCCGCATGCTTGGTTCGGGCGGGTAGATGTAGGTGTTGCGGACCATGAACTCCTTGAGGATGTCGTTCTGGATGGTGCCCGCCAGCTGCTCGGTGGCGGCGCCCTGCTCGAGCCCGGCCACGATGTAGCAGGCCATGACCGGCAGCACGGCTCCGTTCATCGTCATCGAGACGGTCATCTGATCGAGGGGGATCCCGTCGAAGAGGATCTTCATGTCCTCGACCGAGTCGATGGCCACGCCGGCCTTGCCGACGTCGCCCGGCACCCGGGGATGATCGGAGTCGTAACCCCGATGGGTTGCCAGATCGAAGGCCACCGACAGGCCCATCTGGCCCGCGGCCAGGTTGCGGCGGTAGAAGGCGTTGGACTCCTCGGCGGTGGAGAACCCGGCGTACTGGCGGATCGTCCAGGGCCGGTTGGTGTACATGGTCGCCCGCGGCCCCCGCACGAAGGGCGTCTGTCCGGGCAGCGAATCGAGGTGATCGATGCCTTCGAGATCGGCTGCGGTGTACAGCGGCTTGATCCGGATCTTCTCCGGGGTTTCGACCGTCAGCTCGTCGAGCGGCCTGCCCCGAAGCTCTTTGGCGGCCATGGCGGCCCAGCGGTCCAGTGGCTGTTCTTCCATGGCTCAAACGTAGACGAATCGTCCCCGAGCCGCCTCCATCGAGCACACGCTCACGGCGCAACACCGGTGATCGTGAAGGTCAGCGAGGCGCCCGATGTCGCTCCGGTCGCCGTGACCTCCCAGACGGTTCCGATCTGGTCTGTTTCGCATGACCAGCGCAGCGGGAGAGCGCCTTGTTCATCGGCCCGCCCCTGACGAATCGCCTCGGACTGGGGTGACTCGAAGTCGATCGCCTCCCGACGGACGAAGTTCCGTAGGACGGCGAACTGTCTGGTCTCACCGTCGCACACGATCGAATCCTCCATCATCTCGATGGTCACCAGGCTCTCCAAGGTGGTCGAACCGAACGACAACCTTGCCGATCGCCGAGCCGGCGTCTGCTCCGTGACCGTCAGAACCCAGTTCGTGCCCTCCTCGCGCCGATCGCATTGCCAGAACAGCGTCACCGATCCGTCGGCGCCGGCGGCGGACGGTCGTAGCGGTTCATCCTGCGGTGTGACGATGAGGTCGAGGCCGGCGTTCGGTGTGAGATTCGACAGTCGGGCGACCGGGCGGACCCCACGGTCACAGACGAACGGGTTCTCGACGATCTCCACGACGATGTCGCCGGGATCGGCAGGACGGGGTGCCCGCCCGACGATGATGAGGTCGGCCGTTCGACCCGAGGACGCGCCCGTGGCCGTCAGGCGCCACTCCCGGCCGTCCTCACCGGGTGAACACGTCCACCGCACCTCGACCACACCGTCGGGTCCGGCGAACGTCGGCGAGATCGACGCGCTGTCGGGAGAAGTGAACATCACCGCCTCGTTCGGCTCGGCGTTCGACAGCCGAGCCACGATCCGGGTCGTCTCGTCGCACAAGGTGACGTCGCGCACGTCGTCAACGACGAGGATCGTGTCGAGCAGAGGATCCCGGTCCGACCCGGCGATCGTGAACGAAGCCGACCGGTCCGACTCGGATCCCGTCGCTGTGAGCTCCCAGGTGAGCTGCGCTTCGGACTCTTCACAACGCCACAGAAGCTGGAAGTCGCCGTTGTCATCGGCAACACCGTCGACCACGTCGATCGGCATCGGTGAGCTGAACTCGATCGGTTCGCCCGGCTCGGCGCCGGACAGGGTGGCGGCCGGTCGCTCCTCCCCGTCGCAGAACACGCCGTCACCGACCGGTGTCACGGACAGCGCATCTTCCCGAGTGCCACGTTCGCTCGACGCCGGCGGGGCGCAGGCGACGGTCACGACGGTGATCGCCGCAAGCGCGACGCCTCTCGCACGTCGAACCGGGCGCTTGCGGGTCGACCCGTTCGAGCCGGCCATGTCCACGTGGTGGCGCCCTCTGATCACACCGACCCTCTGATCACCCCGACCCGGATCTCCTCACTCCGATCGGGTCAAGTCTACGTGATGGTTCGCCGTCGGAGATGGCGAAGGACCCTATCATGGCCGCCAATGGGTCCGTCCGCCGCCGATCCCGCAACCGAACCGATGCGTCGCCGCGCGTCCCCGGCCTCCGTCGGCCTCCGGGTTGCGGTCGATGCGACGCCACTGATGAACCGGCCGACCGGCGTCGGTGTCATGACCGCGGCACTGCTCTACCGGCTCGCACAGTCCGGGGAACTCGATGTGCACGGCTATGTCGTGAGCTGGCGGGCCCGCGATCACTACCGGACATCGATGCCGGGCGGTGTCACCCCGCTTCGCCTGGCGTGGCCGGCCCGCCTCGCCCATCGAACGTGGCAGCGCAGCGCGATGCCCCGACTTCCCGGTGCTTGGGATGTCGTGCACGGAACCAACTATGTCGTGCCCCCGGCCCGCTCCGGAGCGAGACTCGTGACCGTCCACGATCTGACCGCTTGGCGGTTTCCGCAACTCGTCGACGACCACAGCCGGGCCTATCCGGCGTTGCTGCGGCGGGCGGTCGCCGGCGGGGCTCACCTGCACTGCGTGTCCGAAGCCATCGGTGGCGAGCTCGTCGGCGAGCTCGCAATCGACCCGGCGATCGTCCACGTCGTTCCGAACGGCTTCGACCCGGTCGAGCCGGGCGACGCCGCAGCGGCCCGACGGCGGATCGACGCGCCGTATGTTCTGGCCCTCGGCACCATCGAGCCGCGTAAGGACTACGTCGGTCTCGTCCGGGCCATGGCCGCGGTGTGGGCCGATCACCCGGACGTGAAGCTCGTCATCATCGGTGGCGACGGCTGGGGGACCGAGGCGTTCGAAGCGGCGGTACGGAACTCGGGGGCCCAGGATCGTGTGGTGCGGGTCGGCTATGTCGCCGACACGGACAAGGCCGATCTGATGGCGGGGGCCGAGCTGCTCGTCTACCCGTCGGTGTACGAGGGGTTTGGACTCCCGGTTCTCGAGGCGATGGATCACGGGCTTCCCGTGGTGGCCACCGCGGTCGATGCAGTTGCCGAGGTTGCCGGTGACGGCGCCGAACTCGTGGCTCCCGGTGATCCCGATGCCTTGGCCTCGGCGATCGTGGCGGTCCTGACCGACGAGGAGCGCCGGGATCGGTTGGTCACCGCCGGTCACCGTCGGGCCGCCGAGTTCTCGTGGGACCGCACCGGGGCGGCCATGATCGATCTCTACCGGCAGCTGGCCGATCCGATCAGCAGCTGAGCGGGTTGGTTCGGGCCGGTCCAAGCCTGGTAGAACGACGGGTGTCCGCCGATAGGGTTCAAAGGCAATCATCGGCCCGACCTGTCCGGAGGTGAGGACGAACCCATGAGCAACCGAGCGTCGAATCCGCGGATGGTGAAACGAATCGTCATCATCGGTGGTGGTCCTGCCGGGACGAACTGTGCCACCCATTCGGCTCGGCTGGGGGCCGACGTCACGCTGATCGAATCCGACATCGTCGGCGGTGCGGCCCATCTGCTCGACTGCATTCCGTCCAAGGCGATGATCGCAACCGGCGGGGCGATGTCGATGATGAACAAGGCCACGGCGATGGGGCTGGCCAAGGTCGACGTCGTACTCGACTTCGAGGCGCTGCGAACCCGCATCGTCGACATCGAGGGCCGGTTGGAGTCGTCCGTCACCAGCTTGCTCTCCAGTCAAGGCGTGCGGCTGATCGAGGGTCGAGGGAGCCTGGTATCGGCCAACGAGGTCGAGGTCACCACCGAGGCGGGCACGGAGCGGCTCGAGGCCGATGTCATCGTCTTGTCCACCGGGTCCCGACCTCGGGTGCCCGACTGGGCGCCGGTCGACGGGGTCCGGGTTTTGACAACCCGGGATGCCTACCCGCCGCCTGAGTTGCCGAAGCATCTGGTCGTGATCGGGTCCGGTGTCACCGGTGTGGAGTTCGTGCACATGTTCAACTCCTTCGGATCGGACGTGACCTTGATCGTGTCCCGGCAACAGGTGCTCCCCGACAAGGATCCCGAAGTGGCGTCGGTGCTGGAGAAGAGCTTCCTCGAGCGCGGGGTCAAGCTCTACAAGGGAGCGAGGGCCGAGGCGATCGAGGTTGACGGGGATGTCGTCAAGGTTCTCTGCGACGACGGCCGCGTCGCCACCGGCACCCACGTACTGCTGGCCATCGGTTCGATTCCCAACTCGGAGGGTCTGGGGCTCGACAAGGCGGGCGTCGAAAGCCAGTGGGGCTACGTCATCGTGGACCACAACTGCAAGTCGAGCGTGCCCCACATCTACGCTGCGGGCGATCTGTCGGGCAAGCTGCCGCTGTCGTCGGTGGCATCCATGCAGGGCCGCAAGATCGCCGAACACGCAATGGGGCTACACGCCGCACCCCACCGCCACCTCGACTACGAAAAGGCGGCGTCGGCCATCTTCACCGATCCGGAGATCGCCGATGTCGGCCTGGCCGAGGCCGACGCCTTCGCCGAGGGCCGCAAGATCCGGGTCACCAAGGTGCCGTTCTCGGTGTCGGCCAAGGCCTTGATCAACAACGATCCCCGAGGGTTCGTGAAGATCGTGTCCGACCCGGCCACCGGTGTGGTCATGGGTGGCTCCATCGTCGGCCGGCACGCCGCCGAACTGATCTCGGTACTGGCTCTGGCGGTCACGGCGGGTTTGACGGTCACCGACCTGGTGGAATCACTGTTCGTGCATCCGGCGCTGGCCGAAGTGCTGGGCGAAGCGGCCGAATAACGGCGCGACGATTGAAGGGGAGAATGTGAGCGTGCATCTACTGGCGGCCCAGGAAGGCGAGCAGGTCAGCGAGTTCATTGCCCAGGAGTCGGCCGTTGTGCTGATGCTGGCCATCGCAGCTCTGGTGGCCGTCGTGGCCAAACGCCTCCGATTCCCGTTCACCGTGGCCCTCGTCGTCGTCGGTTTGATGGCGAGTGTGCTCGGCGAGGTGGTTTCGGTCGACGTCTCACCCGATGTCATCCTGTTCCTGCTGGTGCCGCCACTGCTGTTCGAGGCCACCCTGCAGTTGCCGTGGCCGAAGCTGCGGGCCGACCTGGTGCCGA
>JBFHEP010000233.1:0-7020 GCA_041584095.1 Acidimicrobiales bacterium
CCCGTTTGGCGGCGCGGTTGCTGACGTGGGTGCGTTCGGTGCATCTGGGCCGGGTTCTCGCGGTTTCCCTGTCGGTGGCGGCGGTCATCTCGGTTTCCGGGACCTTCGCCGCGATCCGCGGCATCCCGCCCTTCGGGTCGGCGCCGGGACAGGTTTTGCTATGGCTTTATGCCGATCTGATCGTTCTACTGATCTTGGCCGCGGTGATCGCCTGGCGTGTGGTCGCCCTTTGGGTCGAACGACGGCGCGGATCCGGTGCTCGACGACCAGCCGGTCGTCTATCTGACCTTCGACAGCGGACCGGGCCCGAGGACGCCCGAGTTCCTCGAGGTTCTCGACCAATGGGACGCCAAGGCCACGTTCTTCGTGATCGGCGCCAACGCCCGGAACAGCCCGGAAATGCTCGACGAGATCGTCAGCCGGGGCCACGCACTCGGCAACCACACCTGGTCGCACCGCGACCTCACGGAACTGCCCCCACTCGAAGCACTGACCGAACTGCAGGCCACCAACCGCTACGTGGCCGAGACGGTAGGACGGACGATGCGCTGCTGGCGACCCCCGTTCGGCGAGAACAGCGACGAGCTGATCGAACTCGCAGCCACCGCAGGACTCGGCAATGAGAGCTGGATCCCGTCCGGGCGTTGGGATGTGGACACCGTCGACTGGAAGTTCGGGTACGAGTTCGTCCTCTCGCGTCTGCAGACCATCGGGCCCGGCGACGTCGTGCTCATGCATGGCGGTATGAACCCGGATCCCGAAGGGCTGGCCGCCCTCATGACATGGCTCGAGGACAACGGCGACGCCTACCGGTTCGAGACGATCCCCGGTTGCACCCCGGGTACCGTCACGTCGCCCCCACCCGATTCGTTGGCCGCCGCCGACCTGTCGACCCGTTACATCACCACGGACCCGGACCTCTGGTTCGACATCCAGCGAGGTTCCGCCTATCTGAGCGCGTTCGGCAAAGCCCGCGGACGGGAAACACCGGCCGCTCAGCGAGACTCGACGACAAGCATCTCGTAGAGATTGCGGTTCTCGTCGTCGAAACAGGCGAAGAGGATGTCGGCGTAGGACTGATCCGGCGTCGACTCCAGCCAGTCGATCACGGTGTCGAGTGCGACTGCGGCGGCCAGCGGCTTCGGGAACCGGTAGACACCGGTGCTGATGTTGGGGAATGCGATGGAGCGCACCCCGTGTTCCAGGCCGAGCTGGAGGCAACGCCGGTAACAAGAGGCCAGGGTCGCCTTCCCGGCTTCCTCGTCTCCGGGGTCCCACACCGGTCCGACGGTGTGGATGACCAGCCCCGCCGGCAGCTCCCCCGCCCCGGTGACAACTGCTTCGCCGGGCGGGCACGGACCCTGAGCCGCCACGATCTCCCGGCAGTCGGCGAGGATGGCCGGCCCGCCGGCTCGATGGATGGCCCCGTCGACCCCTCCGCCTCCCATCAACGATGAGTTGGCGGCGTTGACGATGGCGTCAACGGCGAGCGTGGTGATGTCGTCGGACGTGACCGAGAGCCTGGGAACCGAACTCACCGCTGAATTCTAACGCTCTCGCCACAGTCGGTGGGCGTCGCCCTTTCTCGCTCATGCGGCGGCCGGCATACCGACCGTGTATGCGTCCATCGAGAGCGAACCGGCCAGATAGCCGTCGACGATCGCCGTCATCGGCTCGTCGGCGGCCGCCGCCAGCCCGGCGGTGTACACCATCGGAAGGTAGTGGTCAGGCGTCGGCACGGCCATGCGGTAGTCGGGCGAATGGTTCATCTCGCCGATACGCGACGGGTCGTCGGTGAGTATGTCCCGCACTGCTTCGTTGAACCGGACCGCCCAGTCGAAGCCGACCTCACCCAGCTGGAACCGAACCTCAGCCAGGTTGTGCACGATGTTGCCGCTGCCGACGATCAGCACACCGGCGTCACGCAGCGGGGCGAGACGTTGCCCGAAGTCGAAGTGGTAGCCGAAGCTCTTCGAGGCGTCGACGGCGAGTTGGACGACGGGAATATCGGCCTCGGGGAAGGCATGGACGAGCACCGACCAGGTGCCGTGGTCGATGCCCCAGCTGTCATGGTCGGCGCCGACCCATGTCGGCTTCACGGTCTCTGCGATCTCTTCGACCAACTCCGGCATGCCCGGCGCCGGATACTGCACGGCGAACAATTCGGGTGGAAACCCGAAGAAGTCGTGAATCGTCTTCGGTTTGGCCATTGCGGTGACGGCGGTGGCGTTGATGTACCAGTGGGCAGACACGGCCAGGATCGCCCGAGGGCGGGGCAGGTCCCCCTCGCCGAATCGAGCGCCGAATGTGCGCCATGCTTCGGTGTACCGGTTGGATTCCAGGGCGTTCATCGGGCTGCCGTGGCCGAAAAACACCGCCGGCATGGTGACGATCGAATCAGCCATCCGATGCCACCTCGTATGGATCCCAGCCCACGTCGGTGCCGCCGTCGTAGATGTCGTCGACGATCTCGGGAGCAATCATCGACCGCCAGTCGGGCTCGGTCTCGAACACGCCGACCTCGGTCAGCGCCGCCACCTCGGCACCGAGGCGGTCGACGTCGAGCTGGCCGTAGCCCTCACCATCGGGTGTGAGCGAAACGACCAGGTCCCGTTCGACCTGCCAGCGGGGGATCTCGGTGAAGTCGCCGAGGAACGAGCCCTCGCTGCCGGCGATCCGGTCGAGCGCGTGCTGTACGGCGGCGTCCGGATTGTCGACCGAGAACCGCATCCCTCGCAGCGTGGCCCGCATGAAGTCGGCAACGACCTCGGGATGTTCGGCCAGGAAGTCCTCCCCGACGACGAGCAGGCCGAACGACGACGGCACGTTGGAGTCGAGCGGATCGAATGTGCGATACTCGAACCCGGCGTTGTCGAGTTGGATCGGCTCGTTGCTCTTGTAGACGGGGAGGGCGTCGATTCCGAGTTCGAACCCGGCAAGTGGATCGAACGTGTCGAGCAGTAGCTCATCGAAGCTCGATCGGTCGACACCGGCCTCGCCCAGCATCGTCTGCAGCGAGAAAGGCAGGTCGCCCTTGATGCCGACGACCTTGCCCGACAGGTCGTCGAGGGTCTCGATGTCCGAGTCGGCTGGCACCACGAGCGCCTCGATGGCCGTCTTGCCATAGTGGGCGAGGGTCACCAGCCCTGCGTCTCCGTCGACATTGGCCTTCACCACCTCGCCGAACGAACCGGCGTTGGCGAACTGAGCCTCTCCCGACGCCACCAGGGTGTGATTCTGGGGGGCGAAGCCGGGTTGGATCTCGACGTCGAGGCACAGCTCGTCGTAGTAGCCCTCGGCCTCGGCCACGATCGGGTCGAGGATGCCGGGGGAGGCGGCGAAGTCGAATCCGGTCACCACGGTGATGGTGCCGACGGCGGCGTTGCGCTCGCAGGGATTGCCTGCGCCGGTGGCGTCGTCCGAAGCGGCGTCGTCGGTGCAGGCGGCGGCGAGTAGACACATCGCCATGACGGCGATCACCGCCACCAGTCCCACCGGCGTTCTGTGCGCCCGACGCCCGAAATGTCGGGCGTGAGCCGCACGGTTGGGTGTTGGTTGGGTCATGGATTCTCTCTCCTGTACGCCGGATGCCAGTGCAGCACCCGGCTTTCCAAAGCCAGAACGGCGAACGTCCCGACGATGCCGAAGCCGGCGAGGATGACGATGCAGGCCCAGGCGATGTCGGGGTTGATGCTGACGAGGGCCCGCCGGAACTGGTAGCCGAGACCTGACGTCGAGCCTCCATAGAACTCGCTGATCACTGCTCCAACCAATGACAGCGACACGCAGATCCGGGCGGCGGCGAAGGTGTCGGCGAGGGCGTGGGGCACCCGCAGGCGGCGATAGACGTCGAACGTCGAGGCGTCGACCGAGCCGGCCACATTGAGCAGGTCCTGGTCGACCGACCGCAACCCGGTGAGCATGTTGGTGGTGAACGGCACGAACACGAAGAGGGCCACGATCAGTGCTTTGGGCCAGATCCCGAAACCGAACCAGATCAACAGGATCGGGGCCAGCACGACGATGGGGGTGGACTGCAGAATGATGATGCCGGGCCACGACAGCCGTTCCACCAGCGAGCTGTGGGCCATGAGCGACGCCACGACTGCCGCGGCGAGGAATCCGACGGTCAATCCGAGCACGGCCTCCGCCAGCGTGACCCAGGTGTTCGAGGCGAAGAACGCCGGGTCGGCGGCGATGGCGGCGAGCACATCGCTCGGTCGCGGCAGTGCGATCGCCCGGATGGCGAAGATGCGGGTGGCGACCTCCCACAGCACGAGAAGTGCCACGACCGCTGCCATCGGGGCGACGAGGCGCGAGACGGAACGCGAGGCCCTGATCATCTGCCGTCCTCGTGGATCTTGGTTTCGGCCTCACCGGCGAGGAGGACGCGCCGAATTCCGGCGGCGTGCTCCCTGAACGCCGGGCTGTCCTCGACACCGCTCTCGCGAGGCCGGTCGAGCTCGATCGGGATGTCGGCGGCGACGGTCCCCGGCGCCCCTTGCAGGATGACCACCCGGTCCGACAGTTTGATCGCCTCGTCGATGCTGTGGGTGACGAAGACCACGGTGGGACGTCCGAGCCGCCACAGGTCGACGAGGAGCGTCTGCATGTGGTGACGGGTCACCTCGTCGAGTGCGTTGAACGGCTCGTCCATCAGCAGCAGCGACGGCTCGATGGCGAAGGCCCGGGCCAGCGCCACCCGTTGTTGCATACCGCCCGATAGCTGATGGGGGAGCAGGTCGCCCTCGTCGGCCAGCTCGACCCGGCTCAGCCACTCGTCGACCGTGACGCCGTTGAGGCGCCGCCGCTTCCACGGGCCGAGGCGGTCGAGCAACGCCACGTTGTCCGATACCGACTTCCACGGCAAAAGGGCCGGCGATTGGGGCACGAGGCCGATGACGCCACGACCGCGGACCACGTCGGGATCCTCGCCGCCGACGGTAATGGTTCCGCCGGTCGGGCGGTCGAGACCGCCGATCAGACGGAGCAACGTCGACTTCCCGCAACCCGAGGGCCCGATGACGCTGAGGAACTGGCCGCTGGCGACCCGCAGATCGACGCCATCGAGAGCAGGCCGGGGACGGTCCGCCTTGGTGATGAAGGTCCGGCTCAGCCCGACAGCCCGCACCTCCGGTGCGGCGTTCCCGTCGGCCCGCTCGGGACGGCCGGCCGACGGCCTCGGCGACGGCGGCCGCGACCCGGTGACCGGGGACGCGAGGTCGACGGACGAACGATTGTCGGTATTCGGTGTCGGGTGCGCTGTGTCGGTCATCGGCTGCTGGTGCTGCTTCTGGAGAAGCCGGTCCTCGCCGCAGGTCACGGGCAGGAGCGCACGACTGAGCCGCCACCCGACCTCTCGTGATCCGAGGCAGGTCGGGGCGCGTCCAGCTACCATACGCCCGCTCGCTCTCATCCGGACTATCACCGTCGGCATCGGAATTCCACCGATTCGGCCGAGGGCCCACCCACCGATCCGGCTACCGACGAATCGGCAATGGATCAGAGGGCCGGGTCCAAGGTTCGCGGACTGTCACCGCCGGTCAGGACTTTCACCTCAACCCCGCGAGGGGCATTCTCTTCAATTGTCGAACTACTTGCCTGCCATCGTAGAGGTGGTCAATATGCGCTTCCAAGTCCGGATCTCGCCGGGACCTGTCGACGCCCGGTTCTGGACGCCCCGCACGCCGGGACATCGGCGGTCAGTCGGACTTGACGTCGACGTCGACCATGAGATCCGACGCGACGTTCTCGAGCAGCTCCTGGACATCGCGCAGCGACATGGTCTCCGGTGTGCCGACAACCGCCTGGGCCACGAACATCTCGCCGCCCATCGGAGCCGGAACCACCTCGGAGCTGAGTTCGTCGATACTGCAGTTACTGGTGGCGAGAGCGTGGGAGAGTTCGTGCACGATCCCGGGATGGTCCTGGCCGGTGACCTGGACGGCGTAACGGTTCGGAGTCGAGGACGTGTCGGTCGGCCCGGTCGGAGCGATCTCGATGGTGAGTAGGCCGGATGCCTCGATCTGGTCGAGCTCGGCTTTGAGTGTTGCCGCATTGGATGGTGCCACCTTCACGAGCACCACGCCGGCGAATTTTCCGGCCAGCTCGATCATCTCGCTTCGTTCCCAATTTCCGCCGTTGCGGGTGATGGCGCCGGATAGGGCATCGACCAGGCCGGCTCGGTCATTGCCCAGGACCGTGATGACCAGATGCTCCATCGATTCAGCGTAACTCAGACCGACCGGACGGGGCCCATCGATGAATCTAGGATTGGAGGCATGGTTGGTCGCATGTTCCGCGAAGCCGTCGAGAACCTGATCGACGATGTGAAGGAGTCGATCGAGGAGCAGGGGCGCCCCAGCGACCATGGCCGTCGGTTTCAGCCCCCTCCGATGCCCCACCTCGAACGACCACCGAATCTGGAACTCCCACCGCATCTCGAACTCTCGCAGAGCGCCGCCGAACCGCCCGTGTCGAGCCAACCGGTTCCGCCACCTGAGGTTCTCATTGCTGCGGCTCCGGCTGCGCAGGCTCCGGCTGCGCCGGCTCGGGAGCCGTCGCCGGCGGCGATCGAAACCGCCGTCACCGCCCCACGCGATGACGTCACTCATGATGATGTCGCCAACGACGATGTCGCCAACGACGATGTCGCACCCGGAGGTCGCACGCACGATGAGCCCACTGGGGCGATGGCGACGCCACCGGCCGCCTCGAAACGAGCAAAAACGACGCTCGCCCGGCTCGAGGCCGAGGTCGACGCCGCACGCGAACTCTACCGCGAGACCCGGGCGGAGCTTCGTGAGGCACGGCGACTCGCCCGGTTGGCCGCACGAGACGAACGGCGGGACCGGCGCTACGAACGACGCCTCCAACCCGAGGACGACGAGCTGACCTGATCCGGGCCCACCGAATTCAGCCGTTTCGTCAAGGCATAGGGATCGTGAGCCGAGATACTGTGAGAGATGATTCGGCGTCCCTCGGTGGTGGCTTCCCGACGCGTCGTGACTGCCATCACGG
>JBFHEP010000234.1:0-6964 GCA_041584095.1 Acidimicrobiales bacterium
CGTCGTCGCAACGACAAGTCCGACACCGAGGAACACCGTGCCTGCAGGCACAAGACCGACGAGCAGCCATTTCGTCGCTTGACGCTCGGCGACGGTCGACCGCCGTTGATAACGCCATACCTGCGTGACCAAGCCAACAGCGAACGCCGAACCGAACCCTGCGACCCGGAACACGTCGGAAACCCCGGGCAAGGATGGGGCCGCGATCAGCGCGAGGCTCGCTCCGAGAACCCACCGGGCGAAACCCGGGGCCGGACGACCGTCAGGAAACGTGAAGAGAAGGACGACCCAGGACGCCAAGGCGCTGGTGATCAGCCACGGTCCGGGGCTATAGCTGTCATCGACCAGAGGAAGGACGGTCGTGCCCAGGTTGGTGGCCACGATGCCAACGAGCGCGGTCTCTGTCCAACCCCATCGCCGCGGCATTCGACGTGCACCGGCCAAGCCAGCCATGCAGACCCCTGCGAACACGATCAGAGCCCGACCAGGAAGAGGGGCCGAAGCTCATTATGCCGTCGGTCGAAGACCCTGCGCAACCATCGCGCTCACCGCGGTCCCCACGATGACGAGCACGACGACGAAGGTCGCAATGCCGGCCGGTGCGTCGGGGAGGAACGGCAGAACGACCGCAGACCAGGCCTCGGCCAGACGAGAACCGACGACGGCCAGGATCGCCCATCGCACCCTCCGCCAGGCCGGCACCAGCGATGCCAGCGTCACCACGCCGAAAGCGGCGAGCGCGAAGCTCATCCATTCCGGTTGCGGTTCGACGGTTGCATCGGTTTGGCCGAAGGTCGGGTCGACCAGGGTCCCGACACCATTGACCGTGTTGAACACGGCCATCACCCCGGCGAGCACGAGCCCGATCCTGAACCAGACCCGACGAGAGCGGAGTCCGACCGAAGTAGGCGCAGCGGTAACGTTCATGACCATCATCCTTTCTCACGGCAGCGAACCACCGCCGGTGCTGTGGCCAGGCCGCTCCCCGGCTCGCAGCGCCGTCATGAGCCAAGATACGAAGCCCAGTTCCCGGGACGGCAGAGGCATGGCTTCCCAACGACCGGGAACTTTCAACGTCCGTTCGCGGCACCACCAGCTCGGCCACAGCTACCGCAGCCAGCCGTCTGGACGGTGGCGCAACACCAGCCCAGGACCTGGACGCTAACGATCGGCGTCTTCCGGTCATGTGGTAGGTGCCGGGGCGCCGGCGTAGGAGCCCAGCCGTGGATCCATCGACCTCGTCCGCCGGCCTCCAGGACAACGACACCTTCAATGAGGGCGCCCTGAGCTGGGCATTCACGGTTTGGGCGTCCACCCCGTGACCCGGACCGATCTCCTCAGAGTTTCTCGGCCGGCTTAGTCGCAGCGCAACCGACCTCGGGGCTTGCGAGCACGGCACCGGGCCGAACCCGGCAGGCCTAGTCGGGGAACTCGTCGACCCAGATGTCGATGTAGTAGATCACGATCGCTCCGTTGCGGGGGTCCTCGGTATCGTCAACACCGAACAGGTGGAAGCCGGCCACCGTTCGGCCGTGGACCGTCAACCGTCGAGCCGGACCATGAGGGACTGACACGATCTCCCAGATATCTGGCTGCTCGCTCAGCGTCTCGAGGACCGGCCGAAGATCAACACGCTTGAACTCGACGGCTCGTTCAGGTGAGAGCTGCCGGTCGATGTCATCGAGAGCGGACTCTGCGAGCCGTACCGCCCTCAACTGCGGCGAAGAGCCCGATCGATGGCCGCCTGGTGCTCTTCGGGCGTACGACGACGAAGAGCTTCCTCCGCAGCGGCCGAAAGCGGTTCGTCAGGTGGGTGGAATCGGACGGCGGGCTCGGCCACATCGTCAATCTCATTCCTCACGGGTTCCATGAACTCCACCATACACGGCGCCACTGACAGCGAACCTGAAGCAGACCAGGCTGGTGTTCACGAACCGCGTCGATAATCGGGCTTGTCGGGCCGGCAGCGGCGTGCATTACGGAGTGGAGCACCGCGGCTTGGCGGTGCCAATCGGTTTCGGAATCCATGGTTCGCCCGGTGCGATCGTCTGGTCTCGGAGCGGGTTGGTCGCAGGGTCAGGATCGTGATTGGCGGATGATCTCGGCCCAAGGATCGCCGTCTGCGAGCGGTGCTCCGAACATCGCGGCGCGCGCTTGGGTGATGATGTGAGCGTGGGCACTGCGGTAGCTCTCGCCGATCACCTGCGCGAAGTCCCAGGCATGGACGTGCCATTCGCCGCCTGCGACCCAGGCGAACAGTCGCACCGTGAGCGGTATCGCACACAGGTCTTGCACGGCGACGGGAATCGGAAGGTCGGGATCGACCGCGGCGACTCGTTCACACCACCTGTTGGCTTGATCGATAAAGGACACGATGCGTTGCGGGCCAGAAGCTGGCGGGAGCGAAGCGAGGTACTCGTCGTTGTGGCGAGCCATGTCCTTCCATCGCCAGCGGGCGGTCGTGACCCCCGCTTCGGCGTCGTCGAGCGCCTCGTGCCACATCGTGCTGACGGTGACGACGTGCCCGGCGAGATCCTGGGCGGTCCACCCGTCACAGGGAGTTTGCCGGTCCCATGCGTCGTCGTCGAGCCGTCCAGCGATCTCGGCGATCGCTGCGATCCCGTCGCCGTGCACGGCCAGGATCTCTTCCATCGACGGAACTTGATCGATCGTCATTGGCTCGTCCAATTATGCGCTGGTTCGGCGATCATCTGACCCCACTGGTCGGGGCGGCCGATCTCCGAGCCGCCCTGCCTGCTCTGGTGTGGACTTGCGCCATTGGTTCAGGCGCGATCCGGTCGGAGCCGGTTCAGGGTTGCCTCCATGGGTCGACATCGGAAGTAGGAGTGTTGCCCCGGGCTGATCCGGCTGGCCACGGCCTCTGCCCGACCCCGAGCTGGATTGCCGGTTGTGTGCGGGCGTCGCCTCCTGGTCGGCGTCCTTTTCGAGCGCTCACAAAGTGATGCCGATCCTGAGCGAGCGATCCACTAGTCCTCTTGGTAGGGCACGTCGAAGCGTTGGAAGATCGTCGGCATGTCCAGGTCGAACTCGATCCCGATCCCCGGGAGGATGCGCTGAAAGAAGGTGGTGTGAGCATCAAGCCAGTACTCGCGAGTTCGGTCCCCCTCTCCCTCGTCGTACGCGAACTGTTCATCAACGGACCACAGCGGCCCCACGCGTACGTCGGTGAGCTGGAGTACGGCCCGAGGGCGCATGGTGCCGTCGAGAGCAATCTCGAAGTCGCCTACTTGGGGGAGCGCTTCGCCTTCGGCCTCGTACTCGGCAACGGAGCCAGCGGTCGCACGCTTCACTCCCCCCAGCACCAGGGCAAGGAGATCGTTCGCTAGCTCGACCGAGTCACCGAACGGCCAAGCCCCAGGCTGAGGCGTCTTTGGTGACCGGTCGGTGGCGGCCAGGAAGCGCTGCCAGAAGTCCTCGATGGCGCCCGGGTCTGATTCACCGAGGGGAGTCTGGGCGTTCACCTACTCGAATCTAGTCTTGCGCGGCGCCCGCAACCGGCCGAACTGCAACAGGTCGCGTACTCGATAGTGTCGTGCGCCAACAAAGAAACTCGCTGGCCGATAACAGCGCAAGATCGGCATCTCCCGCGCTCGGCCCAGCGCTCGAGGATGCTCCGCTGCTTCAGTAGACGATGTCTAGTGCGTAGCGCAGGGCCTGGTCCAGGAGTGCGCGGCTGGTCTCATCAAGGTGGCCGACTGGTTCATCGTCGAGGTCGTCGAGTGGGATCGTGATCACGTTGTCGCAGCTGATGACACACCGCTCGGGGAGCCC
This sequence comes from Acidimicrobiales bacterium, assembly GCA_041584095.1. Classification (GTDB taxonomy): domain Bacteria; phylum Actinomycetota; class Acidimicrobiia; order Acidimicrobiales; family SZUA-35; genus JAHELU01. The sequence continues at coordinate 3,793 of JBFHEP010000234.1, forward strand.
GTGTTCGGGGCCGAGCTCGACTTCTGACCGGATGCCGCGAACGGTGCGTGTGATCGGAGCACAGGTGACGGCGGTGAGGACCCCGATCGCGGCGTCGCGGGTCAGCACGCACACAGGCCGACGCCCGGCTGGCGGTCCGAGGTCGGCCCAGTAGATGTCGTTGCGGGCTACCACGTCGGGGCGGTTTCGGCCGCGAGCCTGCGCGCCGATTGGACGAGCGCAGGATCGGCCGGCTGGCGGCGATAGGCCTCTCGGAGCTCCTTGTCGGCCGCCGCCAACGCTTCGGCGTCGAGGATCGCCTGGGCACCACGGCGGAGCAGTTCGGAGCGGTTGGTGCCGAGTTCGGCGGCCAGCGCATCGAGTTGCTCGACGAGGTTGTCGTCGAGTTGAACGAGTACTTCACGTCGAGCCATGACCATATGCTATCTCATATGGTAGGTGCTCGGAAACGTCCTGAGCATGGTGGACCGAGACCCGACCTGGATCGGCACGTACGAGCGGGGCGAGGCGTCCGGCCGGCCCGGCAAAGACCGGTCGGTATCACCGATCGAAGATACCGAATGGGTGCGCTGGTCAACCGGCGTAGTGCGGCGGGTCGGGTGCTCGGAAATATTCAGCGCCAGCTCGGAGTGGATCCTCTGCGACCAGCGCGCAATCGGCACTTGCGACGACACCACGAACTCCGCGGGAAATGGCAACAGCGGGCCCCGGAACCACCCGTCCGCACGCTCAGCATCCAGCCAAGGCCGCCGACCCGGCATCTACTGCCCTTCCGGAAACCGCCGAGACACATCTGGAGGTTCCGGGAACCTCCAGCCACATTAGGTGCTCCCGCACCGCCAGTAGATGGCACACGCCGTGAACAACCTGGACATCTGCTGTCGCATCAGCGCCATGCGGGTGTCCCTGGTCCAGTCGACTGGAGTCGACGCAGGAGACCGCACGCTATGAGGAAGACACTGGATGAGTACCCGGAGATGCTGACCGTCGAGGAAGCGGCCGAATACCTGCGGGTGAGCAGGGCGATGGGCTACCAGCTTGCCCGGCAGTACCGGATCACTGGCGGCTCCGACGGGCTAGCGGTCACACGGATCGGCCGGTGCCTGCGGGTACCCAGGCGGGAACTGGCCCGGTTCGTTTCACGAGGCGGGACGACCCCGGACCGCTACGCCGACAGGAGACCGGCGTGACGCAACTCCTCGATCGTCTGATGGGGCACACCGAGCACGTCGAGGTGCACGATCGAGTCGTCGCCGGGACCGTCGACGACGTCGACCACCCGGGCCAGGAACGGCTCGACCGGATCGCCGGCCACGATGATCGCTCCCGGGCGGACACGGCCAGGCTCGGCAGCGTCGCTCAGGAACGCCCACACATAGCCGGTGTCGTCGATCTGGTTCACGTCAGCGGGCAGGGTTACCGTGATCTCGCCTGGTGTTGTCACTACTGCCTCCTCACGTTATGGGGGTTCGGTCGTACCTCACCGAGCACTCGGATGAGCAGCTCGGCCTTCTCCACAGTGTAGACCCCAGCGCAACGCTGTAATGCGGCGCCGAGAACGTCGGCAGCAGCCCGAAGCCAGCGTCGAGCACCTCGCCCACCGCCGCAGCGGCGTAGCTGCGTCGGGTTCGCAGGCGGGCGCCCGACAGGATCCGGTCGACGTCCCATCCGGCGATCGTCACCTCGGCCGAGACGGCGACCAGCGGCTCACCGGCCCAGGAGTAGCGGCGACGCGTGGCGTCGGCATTGCGGAGGATGCCATCGGCGGTGAGCGGCCAACCCCGGACGACCAGGTGAGCGGCCGGATCGAGTTGCTCACCCTCCCGCAGGTACCCCTCGATCGGTTCCAGGCTCATCGGTCCTCTCTGCCATCCAACACACCGGCCAGGGTTTCGGCGATGGCGCCGTCGAGGCCCTCGAGGGCGTGGGCGTAGGTGCGCATCGTGGTCGTCGGGTCGGCGTGGCCGAGGCGAGCGGCGACCGAGCGGACGTCGTGGCCCCCGGCGATGGCATGGGTGGCCGACCAATGGCGCAGGTCGTGCAACCGCCACTTCGCATCGAGGCCGGCGTCCTTGCGGACCCGTTTCCACCACCAGCCGATCTTGTCGGGGCTCGGTGGGTGGTCGTCGTCGCCGAACATCCACGGCGAGTCGCTCTCAGCCTGCACCTCGTCGATGAGCGCCAGGGTCGCGGTATCCAGGGCGACGACCCGGCGATCGCCGGTCTTGGTCGGCGACACCACCAGGCGATTGGGCGTGCCGACCGGCTGTGTCCGATCGATCGTGATGTTGTGATCGATCACCAATCGGCCGTCGGCCACCGAATCCCACCGCAGCGCCGCCAGCTCGGCCCGGCGGGCACCGGCCACCGCCGCCAAGCGGAGCGCGAGATGAACCGACGAATCCACAGAGGCCGCTGCGGCCAACGCGGCACCCACCTCGGGGACCGACATCACGCCCCTCGGCGCCTTCTTCGCCCGCTGGGGGCGGGCCACGGCCACGGGGTTGGTCGGCAACAGCTCCCACCGGAGGGCTTGGCCGAAGGCGGCCCGCAGCAACGTGTGGAGGTTGCGGATCTGGGCGTCGCCAACACCATCTCGGCGCAGTCGCTGGTGCCAGCGGTCGACCTCGGCCACGGTGATACGGGCGATCATCTTGGCACCGAGCGGATCGGCCTTGATCCGCTCGGCTCGGGCTTCGTAATCCCGCCGGGTGTTGAGCGACCAGGTGGGGCCCTTGAAGTCGAGGTAGTCGTCGAGCAGGCCGCCAACGGTCAGCGAGCCAGACCGGGCCTGGGGTCGACCGGCGAGTTGGGCGGCCAGGCGCTCGGCGTCGCGTCGCCCGCCCTTCGCCGATTTCGACACCTGCACCGGCTTGCCGGCGTCGTCGTAGCCGACGAAGACACGGACCTCCCAGTAGCCCGGCCGCTTCTCCCTGATCGACGCCATGACCGTACCGTAGCGCCGAAAACTAGGGCCGTCTAGGGACAATCCGGAGGAGTAGATGGAACAGTAGGTCGAACGGTAGATGGACGGACCGCCACCAACTACAGGTGCGCTGACCTGGGGAAACTCACTCGATACGCAGACCCGAGATGGCCCGAGAGATCACTAACTGCTGGATCTGTTCGGTGCCTTCGAAGATGTCGTAGATCTTGGCGTCGCGGTGCCAGC
>JBFHEP010000235.1:0-6963 GCA_041584095.1 Acidimicrobiales bacterium
GAGTCGAGTGCCATCATCGGCGAGTACTGCTCGCGCCTGTGCGCGATCGAGAACTTCGCCGGTCATCAGGCCCAGGCCGACATCAGGGTCCGGCGGTACAGCGGTGCCGTCGTCGCGGCGGGATCATAGTGTCCGATCCGGTTGCGGTTGTCACCGGCGCGTCCGGCGGCATCGGCTCGGCGATTTGCCGACGCCTGGCCGCCGGCGACTACGCAGTCGTCGTCGGCTACAACTCCAGATCGGAGCGGGCGGAGCAGTTGGTGGCCGAGCTGGCCGGCTCCGGCCATCGGGCGATGAGGCTGCCGGTGCTCGAATCGGAGACGCTTGCCGCCGCCGCGTCCAGCCTTGCCGGCGACGTCGCAGCCGTTGATGCGTTGGTCAACTGCGCCGGTGTCACCGTGCCGGTCGCCCACGACGATCTCGACGGTCTGACCGACGAGACAATCGATCGCATCTTTCAGACCAACTGGCGAGGGCCGTTCGCCACGATTCGAGCCTTCCGGCCGCTGCTGGCCGCGGCCGGCGCCCCCGTCATCGTCAACATCTCCTCCGTCGCTGCTGTGACCGGTCAGGGTTCGAATGTGGCCTATTGCGCCTCGAAAGCCGCCGTGGATTCGATGACCCGGTCGTTGGCCCGTGCCCTCGGCCCGGATATCCGAGTGGTGTCGGTGTCGCCTGGCTGGGTTCGTGGGGAGTACGCCGATCGAGTGGCGCCGGAGCTGATCAAGGTCCACGAGGAGGCCACGCCTCTCGGGCGGCTGGCCACTCCTGAAGACGTCGCAGCTGCTGTTCACGCCGCCGTCAGTCAACTGCCGTTCACCACCGGTGCCGTCATCCCCGTCGACGGAGGGCGACCCTTAGGAGTGTTATGACGATCCAATCTGCAGGCTCGGACCTTCGACAAATCCCGGACGATCCGGTCGTCAGCGCGACCTCGATTCGATCGTGCATCATCGAGCCCGAGGACTTCGTGGCCGACACGGCGGCCTTCGTCGACGTCCGCCTGCCCCGTTCCGCAGGCAAGGCCAGCTACTCGTTCATCGGACCCGGTGTCTCGCAGAACCCCGACCAGACGGTCAACATCTCCACCCCTCACGGGTTCAACGTGGGTGCGGCGTCGATGCCACACGGTGTGGTCAACAATCCACACCTCCACTTCACCGCCGAGGTGTTCATCTGCACGGCGGGACGATGGCGTTTCGAGATCGGTGAACGAGGGGGGCAATCCATCGAGGTCGGGCCCGGCTCCATCTTCTCGGTGCCGACCTGGGTCTTTCGCGGGTTCGAGAACATCGGTGACGACGACGGCTGGCTGTTCACCGTGCTCGGCCGCGATGAAACCGGGGGCATCCTCTGGGCCCCCTGGGTCCTGGAGGAGGCGGCTACGACCGGACTTCAGCTCGACGCCGACCAGACCGTGGTGGACACAACGAGCGGCGACCGGCCGGCCGATCCGCTGGCCCCGCTCGACGAGACCGCGCTGTCCCACGTCGATGACTACTCGGACGCCGCCCTCGCCGCTCGCCTGGTGTGCCGCGATGAGCTTGATTGGAGCGATCGGGCCCTGCTGTCGTCCACGCTCGACGGCCATCGATGTCGGGTGGCGCCGGTGATCGGATTCGGGATGAGCGAGGATCGTGATCACCGTCCCCCGATTGTGGGCCGTCACGGCTTCTCGGTCGAATGGCTCTCGATCGAACCCGGCTCCACCACCGGGGTCCACCGCCACCGAGACAGCCAGGTGTTGTTGGTGATCGGCTCGGGCTGTGAGCTGCGGTTGAACCGGGGCGATCAGACGGTCGTGTCGCCGGTGGGAGTGGGCGCCGTGGTCTCGGTTCCTTCCGGAGCCTGGCGCGACATCGCCAACCGGGGTGAGGAGCCGCTGCAGCTCGTGGTCGTCAACGGCGGCGATGGGCCGACCACGCTCGAATGGGCGGCGGAGATTTCGGCCGCAGCGGCCGACGCCGGATGGTGTCGCGACGCCAACGGATGCCTGGCGCCGGTGGCTCTGGTCGGCTGAGTGGCGACCGTCGATGGGGCCGGGGTTGATATGACCCTGGTATACCTGCCCGGCTCATTGTGCGACGAGCGCCTGTTTGCGGGCCAGATTGCAGTGCTCGGGTCTCGCCATCAGCCGATCGTCGTCGACTACACCGGTTGCACCTCGATCCAGGACATGGCCCGGCGTGCCCTTGCATCGACCACCGGTCCGCTTCTTCCGATCGGACTGTCGTTGGGCGGCATCGTCGCCGCCGAGATGATCGAGCAGGCCCCGGATCGGATCGTGTCGTGCGTGCTGCTCGATACCAACCTGGCTCCGCCCGACGAGCGTCAGGTCGCCTCGCGACACCGGTGGGCGAGTCAGACCAGGACCGGCCGGTTTCCCGATGTGGTTCAGGAACTCGTTCCATCGTTGACCATCGATCCGGTCAGGAACGGCGGACTCGTCGCCGACATGGCGCTGAAGGTCGGGCCACGGCGGTTTCTCGAACAGAACGAGGCCCTCATCAACCGCGAACATGACCGGAGTCCGATCATCGGCTGTTTCGAAAGGCCGGTTCTTGTGATCGTCGGAGCGAGCGATCAGGTGTGCCCGCCATCTGTGCATCGGGAGCTGGTCGATTCGGCGCCGAACGGTCGCATGTCGGTCGTGGCCGGAGCTGGTCACCTTTCGACCATCGACCGGCCCGGGGCCGTCTCCGACCTCATCGCTGCATGGCTGTCCGATCAGACACTGAATACGTAATCATTCGTCGTGAGGTGAGCCTTTGGCCTGCACCGTTGCGATCACCCGAGATGGAGGAGAATCTGCTTCCAGATCGTGGTTTCGTCGATCAGCACCCATTCGCGGCGGAGGCCGTACGGGCCGAACTCGGCGTGGCAGATTCCCATGACGCAAACCTGCGCTCCCGACGGGGGACCGAACGCACCCCATCCGGAGTGAATCCCGTTCAAGGTCCAGCGTACGGCGGCGCGTGGAGGCAGCATATTGTCGCTTCGGCCGATTCGGTGATGAACGGTGAACTCCGCACTCGGCAGTGCGCTGCGGAGTCCGATCCAGAACTGCTCGACCTCGGACCGGCCGTGGACGGTGGTTCCCCCGGGCAGCTCGGCTTGAACGGCCCGATCGTAACCTGTCGACACGGCGGCGAAATCCGCTTCCATGATGGCGTCGAGCAGCGCCTCGTAGCGAACTCCCGCCTCGTGGTCGTTTCCTCGGCCTTTGTAACGGCTGGGCGGGTGGACCCAGGTGTCGAGCGGCGCCGTGGCCACCTCCAACCCACCTTCGCGTTCGATCTGCGACCGGGCGAACTCCCTCGGGTGACTCCCGAGCTGTCGGAGAATCGAACCCTGGTCCCGGATGATCCACTCGTCGTAGATCTGATTGTCACTCGTTGCGCAGTCGCCGATGACGCGATACCGGAAGCGTATGCCGGTGGCCGGCCCGTACACGCCGTCGCCACCGTGGGTACCGGTGGAAAGGATCCGATGGGACGACAGGAAGCCGCCCTCGCCGTCGTCGGCCCAGATGACGTCTTCACCCAGGAGCCGGCGGTCGGGGATCTCGGCCATCGTGGCCATGGTCGCGGCAATCACGGCTCCGTTGCCCTCGACCAGACCGCCCGGCGACCGGACGATCACATCGGGCGCGTAGTACCGATGCAGTGTTGCGATCCCGCGGTCCTCCCAGATCTCCTTGGTTATGCCCAGGATGTATTCCTCGGGGGTGGCGAAGGACGAGTCAAACCCCTCCACGTGAGATCTCCTTCCACTGTCGATGGCCGGCACCTGTGTCGGACATCGTATGCGTACGTATTCATTCCGTCAATCGGACCCGCTCCCTCTCCCGGTCCGGTTGGACACGGTATTAGGTCCGATCGTGGGGGAGCGAACCCCGGGCGGCCCGGAGATATCCGAACGGGGTCTCGTACCGTAGGTTGGAAACCCGGGAGGTGTAGACGTCGGCATAGCGTTCGACCTGGCGGGCGAACAGGCTTTTGTCGTTCCCGGCCCGCATGAGCGGCCCCCAGTTCGGATTGCCGAGCGTGGAGGCTTCAGCGGCCAGCGGGGCGATCCGCTCATCGAGAGCCAGCGCCTGGTTACTGACCTGGTCGAGCTCGCGACGCATCGACGAGGTCCGGCCCGAGCCGTTGGCGGCATGTTGGACGGCGAGGCGAAGGTGGGCCTGACGGCGGTCGATGGCGATCTTGTCGGACATCAGCGCCTCGAGCTCACGCTGCTTGCCGGCGAAGGTCATGGCCGCCCGGATCTCGGCTTCGAGTTCCCGCGCGATCAGCGCTGTTCGCCAACGCAGCACGTCCTTGGTGACGAGCACGTCACCGAAGAGATGGTCGCCGACATAGAGTGGCTGGCCGCCCGCGAGGCCGAGACTCTCCTCGACGATGTGGGCGTTGCCGCCGAAGTAGACCGCCCCGGCCTCCAGAAGACCGCGGTGGGGTGCCAGCAGCGACCGCTCCTCGTCGACCACCCGGTAGATCGGGTTGTTGCCCTGGAAGAAGCCTGGTTTGTTGGCCGAGACGATCACGATGTCGAACAGGTCCCGCCACGAGGCTCCGGGCGGGCAGTAGGGATCGACGGTGTGGGCCATCATCTGCTGGGTGTAGGCCCAATCGGAGTTCGTGATCAGTAGAAGGTTCTTGCCCGACGATCGCTGATCGATCAGCGTCTGCACCACATCGGGATCGGGATCGATGAACCGATCCGGATCGGCGAGGATCTCCGCTTTGAGGGCGCCGTCGAGGTGCGTGTCGGCCAGCGCTCGGTCGACGAATCGGTACAGGTCGGCGTAGCCCGAGACCCCGGAAATCGGTGATCGGTCGTGGATGTCGACCAGCTGGCACCACAGCGATGCCCTCGACAGCTCGAACAGGGTGTTCATGAACTGGAAGCGCGGCTCCGACAACTCGACGATGGTCTCGGTGTACTGCCGGCGCTGTTCGTCGAAGGGCAGCATCCGCGTGCCGTGACTGGCCCGAACCACATAGCCGAACCGGGTGGCCTTGAGGAGGTTGCCGGCCTCCAGGTCGAACGTCAACCCGATCGTGAACGCATCGGGATCGAAACGGAACGACGCCACGGGGAGACCCAACGCTTCGAGGTTGGCCCGGGCGTAGCCGAACGCCGCTTCCTCCCACGCCTCCACCTGATAGTGGATCAGGGTGTAGTCCATGTCGTAGCCGACCGCCTGGATCGATCGGAGATTGAGCGTTCGGTTGGCGAACACCCCCCGCTCCGGGGGGGCGGTGGGAACGTCGGCGTCAGCCGGTCGATTCCGGGACTCGCTCGAGATGTCGGGCATCGCGCTCAACCGTAGCGACCGGCGACCGCAAACCATGAAAGGTTCGTTTCGGCAACCGACACAGGGGTAAGGTATGTCTCGTCGAGACGTTGTCAAGGGTTGAGGTGGCAAATGCGTCGAAGAAGTATGGCGGCGACGACCGGATCCCTCCTACTGCTTCTCGCGTCCTGTTCCGGTGCGGGGCCCGACGGTACCGACGATGCGATGGCGCCGACCACCGAAAAGCCGGTCATCACCTCTGCCGAGACCGAACCGGTTCTTGTGGACGACACGGCGACAGCAGCCGATTCGCCGACCACCACGACCGCTCCTGAGACGACGACAACCGAACCGGATCCCGCCGAGGTCCTCGGGCTGACCCTGGCTCCCGCCGGGCGGGGCGACAGCGGTGACCATGTCGCCGATCTGCAGACGCGGCTCAACGACATCGGATTCACCGCCGGGACCGCCGATGGCGACTACGGCCGCCGAACAGAGCGGGCGGTGACGGCCTTCCAGAAGGTAGTCGGGCTCGTGCAGACCGGCGCCGTCAACGACGCGACGATCGACGCGCTGTACCGGTACGACTACGACGGCCTCGTCGTCACGGTCGATGACGAGGGGCCGAAGGTCGAGCAGTTGCAGGAGTTGTTGGCCACCGGTCCGTTCGACCCTGGACCACCCGACGGCGAGTACGGCACCAGAACGGTGCAGGCGATCTGGGCACTCGAGAAGCTGGCCGGCATTCCAGTCGACGGCAACTGGGGCCCCGCTGACGACTGGGCCTTCACCCGTCTTCTCGACGGGCGCCTCGGCGCGCCCGTCTACAGCCACGACGAGCGGTGGGTGGAAGTCGACCTGTCACAACAGCTTTTGAAGGTGTACGACCCCGGGGCCGACACGCCGGTTCTCATCAGTCACATTTCGAGCGGCAGCGGCATTCCATGGGCGAACGAGGAACACAGCGGTTCCTCCATCACCCCGATCGGGAGCTTCCACATACAACGCCGAATCAGCGGTTGGCGGGAGTCGAGCCTCGACATCGGCCGGCTCTACAATCCCCTCTACTTCACCGGTGGGATCGCCTTCCACGGCGCTCTGTCGGTGCCGAACTACCCGGCCAGCCACGGTTGTGTCCGGGTGCCGATGCACATCGCCGAGTATCTTCCCGGCGAGTTGCCGAACGGCACCGCAGTTCACGTCATGGCATGATCGTGACCCGGCGGTTCCGAGGTTGGCCCGGTGGCTGCGCCCGACCCGGCCGCAATCGGCGGCTCATCATGATTGCCGGCCGTTCCACGGCCCGGTAGAAGATCTCGGCGGCCACCAGGCTGGCGACAACTCCGATCACGATGCCGAGGATCTGTTTGGCCACCGTTGGTTCGCCCAGCACCTTGGCTGCCACCACCAACGCCGCGCCCAGCACGGGAGTGTGGATCAGGTACAGGGAGTACGACACTCGCCCGAGGAACTGTGACGGCCGGTCGGCCAGCCAGTGGCCGAGGCGTTCCCGCTCGATCGCCGTCCAGAGCAGCGCCGTGGTCGCAACGGAAACCCAGGCGAAATCACCCTCCCGGCCGGCAACGAGGGGCGCCGCGGTCAACAGCACCATGTACGCAGCGAGTGCCCAGGCCGGGATCTGCCGTCGCCACCTGGCGAACAGC
>JBFHEP010000236.1:0-6825 GCA_041584095.1 Acidimicrobiales bacterium
AGTCGACGAGCGCCAGCGATCCGGCGGTGGTGAGCGTCGAGTCGTCGGTGTCGATGTTGTCCTTGAGCAGGATCGGGATCCCGTGCAACGGGCCACGGACATTGCCCTGTTTGCGTTCGCGATCGAGCGCCCTGGCGATATCGATCGCATCGGGGTTGACCTCGATCACCGAACGAAGGTCGATGGGACCGTTGTCGATCTTCTCGATCCGCTGGATGTAGGCCCGGACGAGTCGGGCCGAACTGAGCTTGCCCGCCGCCATGGCGGCCTGCATCTCCGCCACGGTCAGTTCCTCGAGGTCGGAGTGAGGGCGGGATTTTCGACTGGACATGGGACGAGACGTTGCAGCAGCGGCCGCTGGGCTCGCAGTTGACCCCACAGCAACCGCTGCGGCCGCGGCGGCACCGTGCTTGAGAAAGCTCCGACGGTCAATCGATGATTCGGACGGTCCTGTGGCGAACATGTCAGCCGACTCCTCCGCCCACGCCGCGTGGCTTCGGATGGTGTCATGTACCGCTCGCCCCCACTGGCCAACCTACCCCGATCGAATCCTCCGATCGAATCGGCGCCGCCAATCCCCAGTCCAACTGTGCGCTCGTCGCCCGGGTTGTCGGGTCTGGGCCGCACAGTTCGAGCGAACGTCGGTTGTGTGCGCTCGTCGCCCGGGTTGTCGGGTCTGGGCCGCACGGTTTGAGCGTCGTTGGTTGTGTGCGCTCGTCGCCGCGCTGTCGGGTCTGGGCCGCACGGTTGGGGAGGACCGAGGGCGGTCGAGATGGTGCAGTTGTACCAACCTACTTCGTAGATGGTACAGTCGTGCGAATGGCTGTTCCTGATCGGGCCCGGGTCGTCATCGTCGGCGGAGGCATCACCGGCGCCAGCCTCCTCTACCACCTGGCCGCTGACGGCTGGGCCGATACGCTGCTCGTCGAGAAAGCGGAGCTGACGTCGGGCTCCACCTGGCATGCCGCCGGCCAGGTCACCCACTCCGTGTCGAGTTACACGCTCGCCACCTTTCGCAAGTATGCCTGCGACCTCTACGCATCGTTGGAGGCCGAGACCGGCGTCGCCACCACGTGGCACCAAAGCGGCAGCTTCCGGGTGGCGTACGAGCCGGTCGAGGTCGACTGGCTTCGAGGCCAGCTCGGCCTGGCGGAGTACGTCGGCAACGAGATGCACTGGGTCGACAAGGCGTTCATCGCCGAGAAGCATCCGTTCTACGACGTCGACCAGATCATCGGTGCCGTCTACACCCCCGACGACGGCCACGTCGACCCGTCCGGAGCGACCAATGCGCTGATCGCCGGCGCCCGGACCCGAGGAGCCCGGGTGAGTCGACGCAACCGGGTGCTCGACATCCGACACCGGTCGGCCGCGGGTGGGGGCGGGTTCGATGTGGTCACCGAGCAGGGAACGGTCGAAGCCGAGCACGTCGTCAACGCCGCCGGCTGCTACGCCCACAGGGTGGCGGCCATGGTCGGGCTGTCGGTTCCGATGGCCAACGCCCTCCACACCTATCTCATCACCACCCCGGTTCCCGAGTTCGCCGCCCTGGATCATGAGCTGCCCGTGGTGCGGGACGACTATCTGTCGGGCTACGTTCGCCAGGAGCAGGAGGCGGGGCTCATCGGCATCTACGAGCAGGTCGACGCCGAGGCCGCCTGGGTCGGGCCCGACAACCAGGAGGGACCGGACTGGTCCCTCGAGAACCCGCTGTTCCCGGCCGACTTCGACCGCATCGGCTTCTGGCTGGAGCGGGCATTCGAGCGGGTGCCGATCCTGGCCGACCACGGGATCAAGCAGGTCATCCGGGGCGCCATCGCCCACACACCCGACGGCGAGCCGATGCTCGGGCCGTCGGGTGTGCCGAACTTCTGGCAGCTCGTCGGCGTGCAGGTCGGCATCGCCGATGGGCCGGGACTCGGTCGGGAGCTGGCCCGATGGATGGTGCACGGGGAAACCGCGGTGAGCCTGCGAGCCTACGACGCCCGCCGGTTCGGGTTCGTGCCACCCGACGACGCCGTTCGGTATGGTCGCATCAAAGGCATCGAGGACTACGAGTTCCGCCACCAGACGCCGATCCCCGGGCTGGAGCATCCGGCCGAGCGACCGTACCGGCCGACGCCGCTGGTCGAACGGTTCCGTGATCGGGGAGCGGTGTTCACCCAGGTCTATGGATGGGAGCGGCCCAAGTGGTATCCGGCGGTGGCCGGGCTGTCGCAGGAAGACGTGGTCGCCTTCCGCCACACCGACTGGTTCGAGCCGGTCCGGGAGGAGGTCCGGGCTGTACGCGAACGGGTCGGGATCCTCGATTCCACGGCGTTCGCCAAGTTCGAGTTGGTCGGACCCGACGCGGCGGCTGTGCTCGACCGGCTCACCACCAACACCCTGCCGGCAGTCGGCCGTATCGGCCTGACGTACGTCCTCACGCCGACCGGTCGCATCGAAGGCGAGATGACGGTCACCCGTCTGGCTCCCGATCACTTCTATCTCGTGTCGGCCGCGGTCGGCGAACAGAAGGACCGGGAGTATTTCGAGACCCACTGGCCGGTCGGAGACAACGGACGGCGGGCCGATGCCGAATTGCGGGTGGTGTCCGACGGATACGGCGTGATCACGCTGGCCGGTCCGGCCAGTCGGGAGCTTCTGGCCCGCTGCACGAACGCCCCCCTGGACAACGACGTCTTCCGCTGGCTGGCCGCCCAGGTCATCGACGTGGCCGGCGTCGAGACGAGGGCGCTCCGGGTCGGGTTCGTCGGTGAACTCGGCTGGGAGCTGCACGTTCGGACCGACCGGCTCGGCGCTGTCTATGACGCACTCTGGGAGGCCGGACAGGACCTCGGCGTGGCCAACGTGGGTAATCACGCCCTCGACTCCCTGCGCATGGAGAAGGGATATCGCATCAGTCGCGACCTCACCCACGATGTCGGCCCCGACGAAGCGGGCCTCGACGTCTTCGTCAAGGTCGACCATCCGGCCAAGGGCGACTTCGTCGGTCGGGATGCGCTGCTGGCTCGACGAGCGGCGGCTGAGTCAGGCGAGCGTCCCTACCGGTGGCGGCTGGCCTACCTGGCCGTCGACACCGACGTCGCCGACGTGCACGGGTCCGATGCGGTGTACCAGGTCAACAGTGATGGCACCCCCACTGGCCGTCCCATCGGGCTGGTGACCACCGGTGCCTACGGCTACACCGTCGACCAGGGCCTGGCGTTCGCCTACCTTGCCCCCGAACACTGCGAACCGGGAACCGAGCTGTCGGTTCGGGTGATCGGCGACCACCGCCCGGCCCGTGTTCTCGGTGAGGCCGTCTACGATCCGACGAGCTCCCGGCTCCGAACGTGAAGGTCGTCGACCTGCCGCAGCCGATACTCGCCCTGTGGGCGGTGCCTCGATCAACGTCGACGGCATTCGAATGGATGATGCGTCAGCGGGGCGACATGACCTGTTTCCACGAGCCGTTCGGCGAGGTCTGGTACCAGGGCGACGATCCGCTGTGGCCTCGCTACGAGCCGGGTGCGTCGGTTCGGACTCCGGGGCTCACGTTCGACTCACGGTGGGCCGAACTGACCGCCGCCGCCAGGGAGCGACCGGTGTTCATCAAGGACTTCCCCCACTACGTCGAATCGTTGTGGAACGACGAGTTCCTGGCCCACTTCACCCACTCGTTCCTGATCCGGGACCCGCTCAAGACACTGCTGTCGATGGAGTCGAAGTGGCCCGACTTCCACTTCAAGGAGACCGGCTTCGGTGAGCAGCGACAGCTCTTCGACTGGCTGTGGGCCCAGACCGGCTCACCGCCCCCGGTCGTCGACTCCGACGATCTGTTGGAGCAGCCGGTGGCGGTCGTCGAGGCCTGGTGTGAGGCCGTCGGCATTGCGTTCCTGTCCGAGGCGCTGAGCTGGGAGCCCGGTCCCCGTGACGAGGTGAGCTGGTGGGACAGCGGCGTCTTTCATTCGACCCTACGCAACTCGGACGGTCTGAAGCCTCAGGGCCGGCGTTATGTGTCGCTCGACGAGGCGCCGGAGCGGGTGCGACACGTCCACCGGATCGTGCTACCCCACTACGAGGCCATGTGGGCGCACCGTATCGTGGTCTGAATGGTGTATTCCGGCACGACCCGGTCGATCGCCGAGGTCGTGGCCAACGACCTCTGCATCGGCTGCGGCCTGTGCGAGGCGGTGACCGATGGGCGAGTCACGATGACCATGACCGAAGCCGGGTCGCTGCGACCATCCCCGGTGGCCGCCATCACCGCCGACGAGGACCGGGTGCTGACCGCGGCCTGTCCGGGTGTGTTGGCGCCTGTGCGGGTTGAGGGTGGCGGGTCCGTCGACGTCGATCCGATCTGGGGTGGGTATCGGTCGATGGTGATGGCCTGGGCCGGCGAGCCGGACGTGCGGTTCCAGGCGGCCACCGGGGGTGTGCTCACCGCCCTGGGTCGACATCTTCTGGCGGCGGGGCAGGTTGCGTCCGTGCTCCATGTCGGGGCCGATCCCGACGTGCCGACCCGTAGCCGGTGGGTGATGAGCCGGTCGCCCGACGAGGTGCTGGCCAACACCGGGTCACGCTATGGTCCGACCGCCCCATTGGCCGGGTTTGTTGCGGCGCTCGATCGGGGCGAACCGTTTGCGCTGATCGCAAAGCCGTGTGATCTGGGCGCGGTGCACGCCCACGCCGACTCCGATTCCCGGGTCGATGAGCTGTGCCGGTTTCGTCTGGCCATGGTCTGCGGCGGCCAGTCGAGGTTGACCAAGACACTGGGCGTGATCGACGGCTTCGGCCTCACCGAGACCGACGTGACCCTGATGCGCTACCGGGGCCATGGAAACCCGGGGCCGACCCGGGTCGAGTCCCGATGGGGTGCCGCTCACGAACTGACCTATCTCGACCTGTGGGCCGACGAGTCCGGCTGGGACCTGGAGACCCGCTGCAAGCTGTGCCCCGATGCGCTCGGCGAGTGCGCCGACGTTGCGGCCGCTGACACCTGGCCCGGCGGTGCGCCAATTGGTGAGGACGAGGGCTTCAACGCCATCGTGGTTCGTACCGGCGTCGGTGGGCAACTGGTCTCGGATGCTGTGGCGGCCGGACGGTTGGTGCTCGGCGAGCCGGTCACCGCCGAACAGCTCAACGACTTCCAGCCCCACCAGGTGCGCAAGAAGGTCGCGCTCAGCGCCCGATACCGGGGTATGGCCGACGCCGGCGTGGTCCCGATCCAGGCCCCGGACCTCCGCCTCGACGAGTTGGGCGCCAAACTCGACCTCGAGGCCCAGGACGCCCAGCGTGAAGGGACGGCGCGGCGCTTCCGAGTGATCGCCGAGCATCGATGAGGACGAACCGGTGAGGATCGCAGCGATCGATGTCTGGGCTCTCGACCTGCCGCTGGCAAGGCCCTATTCGCTGTCGGGAGGCCGCCTTCGATTCGAGCGGCTCGACTCGACTCTGGTGCGCCTCACCACCGACGAGGGTCTGGTCGGCTGGGGTGAGGGTTGCCCGTGGGGGTCGACGTATCTTCCGGCTTTTGCCCGAGGCATCCGAGCCGGGGTGGCCGAAATGGCCCCTGCGGTTCTCGGGCTCGATCCTCGTCGGACCGACGTGGTGTACCGGGCCATGAACCTCGCGCTGCCCGGCCACCCGTACGTCAAGTCTCCGATCGACATGGCCTGCTGGGACATCGCCGCCCAATCGGCTGCACTACCGCTGTGCGATCTGCTCGGCGGTCGGACCGCCGGTTCGGTGCGCCTGCACTCCTCGATCCCGAGCGGCACACCGGATGAGCTGCTGGCTGAGATCGATCTGGCCCGCGCCGAGGGTTACACCTTCCATTCGGCGAAGGTCGGAGCCGACGTCGAGACAGACATCGACCGCATGCGGTTCCTCGATGCCCGCATGGAGCCGGGTGAGGAGGTGACGTTCGATGCCAACCGGGCCTGGCTCCCCGCTGAGGCGGTCGCCGCGCTGAACGCCACCTCCGATCTGCGTCGGGTGGTGGAGCAGCCGTGCGAAACACTCGATCAGCACGTTCAGGTGCGACGACTGGTGCCGCAACCACTGGCGATCGACGAATCGCTCCAGACCCTGGGTGATCTGCTGCGTATCATCGAAACCGGGGCCTGCGAGGTGGTTGGTCTCAAGATCGGTCGGGTCGGCGGGCTCACGGTGGCTCGGCGAATGCGGGACCTTTGCATCGAGGCCGGGATCCGGATGAACATCGAAGACACCGGCGGCACCACGCTCCAGGCCACGGCCGCCGTCCATCTCGCACATTCGACGCCGGAGCCGTTTCGCCGGGCCACGTGGCTGTGCGTCGAGCATCTGACCATCGATCCCGTCGAGGGCGGCGCCCGCAACGATGGCTCCGGCCAGGCGACCGCACCGACCGAACCCGGTCTCGGCAGCGCTCCGGATGTCGCCGCACTCGGGGATCCGGTCGCTCATTATCAGGCCGAGTGATCCGAGGCGACGCTCCGATTTTGGACAGCGGGAGCCTGTGCCGGCTGTTTCCTGATCTTGGACCTCTTCCCGTTGGATGGGTTTGGGTGGCGGGAGTTCGGCTTGGGTGGCGGGGCGGGTGGTCCACACAATCGATCCGTCGGAAGCACGCTGACGAACGAGCGTTTTGCGCTCTTCGTGGACCCGTCGGTGGCAGGCCCCGCAAAGCAAGGCCAGGTTTTCGAGATCGGTTCGGCCCTTCGCCGGTGCATGCCACGGGATGATGTGGTGGGCTTGGCATCGTTGGAACGCGGCGCCGCACAGCACACAGCCTCGATCCCGCACGACGAGCGCGAGGTGCTGGGCGGCCGATCCGTGCCGGTGGGCGCGACCGAGCCA
>JBFHEP010000237.1:0-6814 GCA_041584095.1 Acidimicrobiales bacterium
CCGACGGAGGCGACGAGTACGGTCTGCGGGATCCGTCGATGGATGAGCGGCGGGTGCTGTTCGAGTGCCGAGTCGACAAGATCGCCACCTTTGGCCAGCCCTGACAGTCCAGGTCCTCCGCCGAGTACCGGCGAGCCGCTGACGATCGCCATCGTCGGCGGGTCGATCGGCGGGTTGACCGCGGCCTGCCTGCTGGCCGACTCCGGCCACGACGTCACCGTCTACGAACGATCAAGCACGGAGCTTGAGCAGCGAGGCGCCGGCATCGGCCTACTCGAGGCCACCTACCGGTACCTGGTGGATCGGGCCGCCCTGGCGCTCGACGAGATCAGCATCGCCACCGACCACATCCGCTACCTGGGCCGCGACGGGTCGGTGGTGCACGACGCCGCGCACCGGTACCTTTTCTCGTCGTGGAACACGGTGTACCGGCGGCTGCTCGATCACTGGACCATAGCGCTCGCCGGCTTCGGCGGTGGCGTCGAGCGGTACCGGCTCGGCCACGAGATGGTCGGCTTTGACGAGGGTTCCGACTCGGTCGAGGTTCACTTCGTCGAGCGGGAGTCGGTGACCGCCGACCTGCTGGTGTGCGCCGACGGGGTCGGCTCGACGGCCCGATCGATCCTGCTGCCCGACGCCCAGGCGGCCTACGCCGGGTACGTGGCGTGGCGGGGCATGGTGCAGGAGTCGGCGCTGCCCGCCGACGTGGTCGGAGCGCTGTCCGACGCCATCACCTACTACGTCTACACCAACAGCCACATCCTCGTCTACCCGATACCCGGCCTCGACGGCTCGGTGGCCGAGGGTGATCGGCTGGTCAACTTCGTCTGGTACCGCAACTACGCCGAGGGCCCGGAACTCGACGAACTGCTCACCGACTGCAACGGGGTGCATCGCGAGCTGTCCGTCCCTCCGGGCGCAGCCGCCGACCACCACGTTTCCGAGCTCCGGGCTCACGCTGCGGCCCGGTTGCCGTCGCTGCTCGAGGCGGTGGTGGCCCGCACCGCCGAGCCGTTCCTTCAGGTGGTGTACGACATCGAGGTCGAGCAGATGGCGTTCGGTCGGGTCTGCCTGCTGGGCGACGCTGCGTTCGCCGTCCGCCCCCACGCGGCGGCGGGCTCGGCCAAGGCGGCGGATGACGGCTGGGCCCTCGACGAGGCGTTGCGGCGGGTGGGCTCCGACGGGGCCTCGGTGCCCGAGGCGCTCGCCGCCTGGGAGGTCGACCGTTTGGCGCTCGGACGGAGCCTGCTGGCCCGTAACCGCGACGTCGGCAGCCGATCCCAGGTCACCAACACCTGGCAGCCCGGCGACCCCGAACTGATCTTCGGTCTCCACGCCCCTGGCCGCTAGTCCCCCCAATCGTTCTGTGCGCCCCCGGCCCGGGTTTCGGGGCGCTTGCCGCACAGATCCGGTTGGGGGTTTGGCTGTGTGTGACTCGGCCGCGGGATCGGTGGTACGGTCCCGACGATGAACCCACGACGAGAACTGGCCGAACGGATGGCGGACGGCGCCACCGCGCTGCTCGACGGGCTCGACGCCGACCAACGGGCCGCCGCCACCTGGCCCTTCCCCGGTGAAGATGAGCGGGAGCGGTGGTTCTATACCCCCACCGACCACGGTGGCCTGGCACTGGCGGCGATGTCGTCGGCCCAACACCGACTCACCCATCGGTTGCTGGCCACCGGGCTTTCGACGGCAGGCTACGTCACGGCGGCCACGATCATGGGTCTCGAGAACGTGCTCGACTTCACCGAGGGGTGGACGTCGTCCTTCAACCGGGAACGGGGTCGTGACCCGCTCCTGTATTGGATTGCGATCTTCGGCGAGCCTGGATCCGACCAGTGGGGCTGGCGACTGGGTGGCCATCACATTTCGATCAGCCACACCATCGTCGGAGGTGAGGTGGTGGCATCGACACCCCTGTTCTTCGGGGCGGATCCAGCCTCGGCGCCGCTGCTCGGCCCCCATCCGCTGCGCCCGCTGGCCGGCGTCGAGGACGTCGGCCGGGAACTGGTCCGCTCGCTACCGGCCGATCAGTTGACGGCGGCGATGGTGTCGGCCGTCGCCCCAACCGACATCATCGGCGGCAACCGCTCGGTCCTGCGCGACGGCGACGGGATGCTCGGTCTCCCCGACATCTGGCGGGGTCGC
The DNA here is from genome assembly GCA_041584095.1 of Acidimicrobiales bacterium. Taxonomy (GTDB): domain Bacteria; phylum Actinomycetota; class Acidimicrobiia; order Acidimicrobiales; family SZUA-35; genus JAHELU01. The sequence continues at coordinate 2,152 of JBFHEP010000237.1, forward strand.
TTCGAAGCCGAGCTCGACCAGCGAATGCACGCGGTCCAACGGTCGGCTGAAGCCGAGCTCGGCCTGACCCCCGACCATCTCGATGCGCTCCGGTTTACCAGCCGGCCGAAGGGGGTGTCGGCGGCGGGCCTGTCGACCGACAATCGAGCGACACTGCGTGCACTCCTCGACCTGTACCTCGACCGGCTCCCGGACGGAGTCGCCGACGACGAGAAGGCCAAGTTCCACGGCGACGCCATCGAGGCGCTGTCGTTCCTATGGGCCGGTTCCGTCGAACCGGGCGAACCCCACTACTACCGCATCCAGGGCACGGATCTGCTCGTCGAATACGACAACACGCAGCGGAACGTCAACCACGTGCACGCCGTCTGGCGCGACCTGCGGCGAGACTTCGGCCGCGATGCCCTGGCCGACCACTACACCAACGGCCATCACTGAGGAGGACCGACCGGTCATGTCCGACGAAACCGAGCCGGCGGAGACCATCGAAGACCTGCGGAAATCGTTCTGGTACGGATCCCGCTCCAACTTGAGTTTCAAGTACCTCAAGGACCTCTCGGACGCCGAGTTCGGCGACTTCGTCGACGAACTGCTCACCGAGGTTGCGTCGATGATCGACTCCGGTGATCCGACCGGCGTGATCGATGCCGCCTACCGCTGGCAGATCCAGGCCTACACCGGCCACCTGGGAGACCCGAACGACTTCCCCCACCGCTTCGACGACGTGCCGATCAACCCGCTGCCCAAACCGCTGTCGGAGTGCCGGGTGACGCTTCTGTCCTCCAGCGGGCACTTCGTGGCGGGTGACGACCCCAAGCCGTTCGGTGTGGAATCGATGACCCAGGCCGAGGCCGAAGCCCGGATCGGCGAGTTCCTGAAGGAGGCGCCGTCGCTGTCGTCGATCCCGGTCGACGTCGATCCGGCCGAACTCCGGGTACGCCATGGTGGCTATCCGACCGACGCCGTCCGCTCCGACCACCAGGTCGGGTTCCCGATCGGCCACCTGGCCGACCTGGCCGCCGACGGCGTGATCGGGGCGCTGAACCCGACCGCCTTCTCCTTCGTCGGCGCCGCCTCGCAGGTCCGGCTCAAACGCATGGTGGCGCCGGAGTGGGCCGAGCAGTTGGGCAACGATGGCAAGACCGACGTCGTGTTCCTGGTGCCGCTTTGACCCGTCTGTCACGTGTCCGTGGGACACGTTCAGCGAGCCATCGAGGAGGCCGGCGTGCCGACGGTCAGCGTCTACGTGCGCTCGTTCGGCCACCTCCCCGAACTCATGGGCCTGTCCCGCAGCCTGATCACCCGGCACCCGATGGGCCGGCCGCTCGGAGCACCGGGCGACGGTGAACGGCAGCGGGCGGTCATCGAAGCTGCACTGGCACTGCTCGAATCCGCCGACCAGACCATTGTCGAGTTCGCCGAGCCCTACCGAACGGGATCACGACGCTGACCTGCTGCCGACCCGACGGTGATCAGCGAACGTCATCGATTACGCTGCCGCTCATGCGAACGATATGCAGTCGGGCGACGTTGATGGTGACCGGTGTCGTCGTCGCCGTCGGCCTGTCCTCGTGCGGGGCGTTCCTCGTGGCCGACTCCGCCTCGGAGGACCAGTGGGAGGAGGTGTTCGAGTTCGACATGCAGCCGGGCACCATGAACCCGGCCGAGGCCGAGGCGGCGCTCGAAGGACGGATGTCGCCGGCTCGGATCGTCCCGGGATCGGCCACACACCGTGGATCGGTCATGGCGCCGGGGGGATTGGTCGACTTCTTCAGCTATCGAGTAGTCGACCCCGAAATGGGCCCGCAGGCAGTGTTCTGCACGTCGACGGTCGCCGAGCTCTCGATGAGCGCCGGATGCGGCGACCAGCCACCGCCTCAGCCGGCGGAGCCGATACAGATGAACGGCGAATCCTGGGGTAGCTCCTGGGGATCGGCCGAGTTTCTCGTCCAGGACGACGTGGCCCGGGTCGAGGCCACGGCCGCCGACGGGACCGTCTACACCGTCACGCCGCTCGACGGGTTCGGCTACATCGAATGGCCCGACGAGCGGGGCTCGCTCGAGCTCGTCGCCTACGACGCGGCCGGCGAGGAACTCGGCCGAGCTTTCGCCGGCCTCGACCGATAGTTTCGCGCCGCCCCAAAACGCGCTTCTGTGCCCGTAATTGCCAGGAAACCGGCAGTTACGGGCACAGAACGGGAGTGGGTGGGTGGTGGTGATTCGATTCAGCCTCCGACGGCGATGGCGTCGAGCACGTCGAGGCGTCCGGCCCGGCGAGCCGGGAGCAGGGCGGCGACGAGACCGGCGAACCCGGCCACCGCCACCATGACCACCAGCCGTCCGGCCGGAACCGTGACCGTGGTGATGAAGCTGTCGGGCAGCGCCTGAACCGCTCCCCATCCGAACAGCAGACCGGTGGCCACACCGAGGATCGCACCGAACATGGCGATCGCCGCAGCCTCCCAGCGGATCATGCTCCGGGTCTGACCCCGGGTCATGCCCACCGCTCGCAGCAGCCCGATCTCCCGTGTCCGCTCCACGATGGACAGGGCCAGTGTGAGACCGATGCCGAGGAGGGCGATCACGATTGCCAGGGCCAGCATGGCCGAGATGGTGTTGAGCAACATGTCGATGTCACCCTCGATCGACTCCCGGTACTGGGCCGAGCTCTGTACGTCGATCTGGGGGAACGACTCGGTGACAGCGGCCATGGCCGCCTCCGCCTGCTCGGCGGTGTAGCCGTCGGCCACCTTGGCCGCGATCCACAACACACCGGTCTGGTCGACATGCTCGGACACACCGGCCACGCTGAGCCAGCCGCCCTCGACGACGCTCTCGTCGGTGGTGGTGGCCACCAGCTCGAACTCGGCGGAGCCGCCCTCGGCGAACTCGACGAGCATGCTGTCGCCGATCTCCATGCCGTACTCGGCGGCTTCGTCGACCGGCAGGACCAGGGCGTTGGCGACGTCGGTTTCGAGTGAGCCTTCGTCGACACCCAAGTTCATCAGGGCGTTGACGTCACCCAGATCCGACACGTTGTACCACAGTGTCTCCGTGCCGTCGTCGGAACCGCCGACCGGTACCGGCGGCGTGACACGGACCTTGGTCTCGTTGACCGTCATCATGGCCCCCACCTCCGGCATGGCGGCAACCTGGCCGGTCACCTCGATCGGGACCTCGAAGAAGTTCGGGTCACTGATCAGGTAGTCGGCGCTGATTGCCGTGTCGAGGGTTTTGCCGACCTGGCTTTTCAGCGAGTCGCCCACGACAAGGGCGGCGGTGATCAGCGACAGGCCGATCATCAACGCACCGGCGGTGGTGGCGGTCCGCCGGGGATTGCGCTGGGCGTTCTTGCCGGCCAGCGATCCCGACGTCCCCGACATCGCACCCATGGGTACGGCCAGCGTGCCGATCACCGGGCGAGCAGCCAGCGGGCTGAGTAGCGTGACGGCCAGGAACACCAGCACGGCGCCGCCGGCCAGCGCGGCGACGGTAGCGGCCGTCGAACCGAGACCCTGGAACCCGCCGAACCCGAGGGCGATGCCGGCGGCCAGCATGACCACACCGACCACGTTGCGCATCCGACTTGTGCGCCGTCCACTGCCGACCTCACCGGCCAGAGCGGCGATCGGACTGATCCGACCGGCCCGCAAGGCGGGAACAACGGCGGAGACGACAGTGGTGAGGATGCCGACGACGAGACCGATCACGATCGTGGCCGGCTCGATGATCAGGTTCATCTCCGGCAGACCGAGTCCGAGGGCGTCGAACATGGCCAGGAGCCCGAGGTGCAGCCCGATCCCGGCGGCGATGCCGAGCAGGGAGGCGATGAACCCGATGACCAGCGACTCGGCGATGATGCCACGACGGATCTGCTTGCCCTCGGCGCCGATGGCTCGCAACAGGCCGATCTCGCGAACCCGCTGGGCCAGCACAACGCCGAAGGTGTTGTAGATGATGAAGATGGAGACGAACAGCGACACCCCGGCGAAGCCGAGGAAGACGTTCTCGATGATGCCGACGACCTCGTTGAAGTCGGCCGCGGTCTCGTCTTCGACGGTCTGCTGATTGACGACCTCGAGCCCGCCCGTTGAGAGTTCGGCGCGGAGAGCGGCCTCGACCTCGGAGGCGCTCCACCCTTCGGCGGTGATCACCTCGATCTCGTCGAACCGGCCGTCTCGAACGCCGAGGAGTGTGCGGGCATCGTCGATGTCGTAGCCGGTGAGCACGGCCCCGAGGGTGTCGTTGTTCTCACCGAAGCTGAACACGCCGGAGAGGACGAAGTCGTCGAACCGGCCCTCGGTGGTGGTGAGGGCGTAGGATTCGCCGATCTCGAAGCCGTTGGTGGCGGCCGAGTCGATGTCCATGACGAACTCGCCCGGGCCGGGCGCGGATCCGTCGACGATGCTGGTGCGACCGTCGTTGGTGGCCGTCACCCAGGAGAATCCGATCAGGGGCGGGCCCTGGGTTTCGACCGGTGTCCCCTCGGCGGTGATCGGTTGGACCCGACCGCCGATGGTTCCCTCGGCGGCGGCGACGCCGTCGGTGGCGGCGATGGTGGCGAGGGTCGATTCGTCGATGACGGGGTTGACGCCGAACTCGTCACCCTCCCGCACGATCAGTTCGGGTCCGGCGGTGATGTCCTTGGACAGGCCCCCGAACG
>JBFHEP010000238.1:0-6793 GCA_041584095.1 Acidimicrobiales bacterium
TCCGGTCCGACCGCGATCCGCCACGCCGATGCCGCATAGCCGCCGCCCGAGACACTGGAGATGACGTCGGCCTGGCCGAGGAGGCCGGCCGAACCGTCGGGTCGTGGATCGTCGACCGGGGTCTCCTCCAGGGCGGACAGGGCGCCCAGGCTGAAGGCGGCGGATCGGATTCCGCCTCCGGACAGGCAGATCCCGAACCCGGGCACGGCGCCATCCGGCGGCGGCCACGGGGCGGTATCGGGTACGAATGCCGCCGGGTCGGTGTCGTCGAAGATGACCCGGAACACGTGGGAAACGCCTCGGATGAACCATGAGGTGAGCGTCGTCGCGAACCCCGCGACGAGAATGCCGGTGAGGAGCCAGCGGATCCAGCTCAGGGTCGAGATGGTCGTGGCGAGTTGCAGCTCGTAGGCGCCTTGGGTGTTGATGTTGCGGATGGTGACGGTGTTGGCGATGGCGGTGACGATCAGGGTGACGACCGCGACGGCCGCCAGCGGCGGTCCGGCATTGCGGCTTCGTTCGAGGTGGGTGTCCCACGACTCGACCCACCAGGTCGCCAGGAAGATGCCGAGGCCGAGCAGGTAGACGGTGGCCAGCACGAGATCGCGGCCCATCGACTTGCGGAAGGTGTCCTCGTTGCAGACCTGGGTGAACTGATCGCGGGGGGCGTTCTCGAGAGCCGAGAGTTGGAGCTGCAGCGCCTCACCCAGACAGGTGTGCTCCCCGGAGAACAGCGCCTGATAGGCGACGACGACAATGCCGACGAGGCCGATGACCCATGCGAAGTACAGCGCGAGCGCCCGGCCCCCGTGCTTGCTGTAGTCGGCTGATAGGCGCCTGAACCAGTGAAACCCGTTCACGGATGATTGCCCACTTTCTCGCCCGGAACGACGTGTTCAAACTGTAGTTGTTCCGAGTTGGCGGCGACTGGCTTTCGTCGACCGAGTACGGACGGAACCGTTCAGGAACCGTTGGTGAGAACGGCACTCGCCCAGGCCCCGACGTCGGTTCCGGCGTGGGCCGCAATCCGCCCGTCGGCGCCCCAGATGGCCGATCCGCCGGCGGCCCGGTTGTAGCCCTCACCGCTGGAGCCGGCGAACGAGGCGATCGCCACCCACACCGCGTGACGTTCGACGATCGCCCGGGCTCGTTCGGGCTGCACATCGGCGTCGTCGAGCAGCTCCAGGACTCCGGCGGCGTAGACGTCGATGCCGAGATCGACGGTGGCGTCGGCTTGAGCGGTCACCCCGGTGTCCTTGCAGATCGCCAGCCCGATGCGCCATCCGTCGACCTCGAGGACGGCCGGCGCGTCGCCCGGAGCGAACACCGCCTGCTCGGCCGATCCCAGGAACATCTTTCGGTAGGCCACGGTCGCGCCGTGACCGTCGACGGCCAGCATGGCGATGTACCGGACGGGTCCGGTCGAGACCGGTGCGCCGGCGAGGGCGACCACGTCGTGCCTCCCGCAGGCCGCCACGAGCGGAGCAAGCCGTGTGTCGTCGTCGGGGACCGGCTCGGCGTCGAAGTGGTAGCCGGTCAACGACAGCTCCGGGAAGACGACGACGCGGGCGCCGGCCGCAGCGACGATCCGGGCATGCTCGCGTGCGTTGGCCTCGACGTCGTAGCGGCGACACCGGGGCTGGGCCACGGCCAGCGTGAGCGGTGAACGCATCGCCCTATTGTGCCGCCGAGAGCCTCACTCCGCTGTTCCGGGGTTCGTCACCACCACTTCCGGGGACGGGGAACCCCAGAACGAGGATGCATGGACGGATAGCCCGGATGGGCGATGCGATCAGGTCGGGGGACCGGGAGAGGCGACGATCTGCCGTTGGTCGACCGCGATCCTCAGCTGGCGGCCGAGGCGGTGATCCTTCAGGGCCCGCTGACCGGCCTGCAGGATCGGGCTGATGGTGAGCACGAAGACGATGGTGGCCGGTCCGAAGTCGCCGCCGAGCAGCAGACCGATACCGACGATCAGCACCTCGAGCGTGGTTCGCACCCGGAACGGGTTGACGCCCCGTTTCTCGGCGGCCTTCATCAACAGTTCCAGCGAGCCGCCACCGAACCCGGCGTGGAGTACCAGCGCAATGGCAGCGGCGATGATGAGGATGCCGAGGCCGATGAATGTGAGCCGAACCGCCAACACGTCGGGTTCTCGGATCAACCGCATGAATGTGTCGACCGCGATGCCGTTGCTCACGGTGTAGAACAACGCGGAGGGGCGGGGCCGTTGGCCCAGTGCCGTGGCCACCGTGAAAAGGAAGCCGGTGAACACCCAGCCGGCCTGACCAAGGGTGAGGCCGAGGTGGTCTCGGATGGCGGTGAGCATCACGTCGTAGGCCGGAACACCGAGGTCGGCCCGTACGAACAAGGTCACGCCCAACCCGATCATCGTCGAGCCCAGCAGCAGGCTGGCGATCTGGGAGAAGCCGGTACGGGTCGCCGGGGTGGACACGCGTTCCCCGGCCGCCATGATGCCGGCACGGGTGAAGCCCACGAACCACCTGGCGCTCGCCCGCGTCGACTCCACGGTGGATTCGGCCGTTGACTGCACACCGTTGACCATTGCGTCGGACACGGGGTGGCGAACGATCGACGCGGCCGCGTCGGCGAACGTGGATTTCGATTTCACACTGTTAGTCAACGGCAGGATTCGCCGCAACACGAGCCATTCCGACGTCGCACGTGTCACATCCGAAATCGGTGCGAACCGGAGGTTAACGGGAGGTTGCCGGTGGTGATCAGCGACCGGGTTCGAGTTCCGGGTCGGCCTTGACCAGGCTGCGGGTGTAGGGGTGTGTCGGATGGTGGAGCACCGACTCGATCGACCCGGACTCCACGATCTGCCCCGTTCGCAGCACGACGACGTCGTCGGCCATGTGCAGCGCCAACGACAGGTCGTGGGTGATGAGAAGGTAGCTCAATCCGCGATCACGTTGCAGCCGGACGAGCAGGTTGAGAACGTAGGCCTGGGCCGACACGTCCACCGAGGCGGTCGGCTCATCGAGGATCAGCACTTCGGGGTCGAGGGCGAGGGCTCGGGCGATGGCGATGCGCTGTCGTTGACCGGTCGAGAAATCGGGGGGGAACCGGTACATGTCCTGGCGCCCCAGCCCGACCTGTTCGAGGGCGGAGATCACCTGCTCCTCGACGGGCCGATGGGATGTCTTCCCGTAGACCTTCAGTGCCCGCCCGATCAGATCGTACACGTTGCGTCTGGGGTTGAGCGAGGTTGCCGCGTACTGGGTCACCAACTGGCAGCTGCGGTGGAACCGTCGAGACGCCGACCGATCCAGCCGGTGGGCCGGGAGCTCGACCGCCGGTCGACCGGGATCCGGTGGGCCCGGTCGGAGGCTGCGAAGATACACCCCACCGCCACTCGGTCGTTCGAGTCCGGCGACGCACCGGCACAGCGTCGTCTTCCCCCCGCCCGATTCGCCGACCACGGCCAGCGTGGTTCCCCGTCGCAGATCGAACGACACCCGATGCAGGGCCATGGAATGTGAACCAACCACCTGGAACGGGCCGCGGCGGATGGGGAATTGTTTGGTGAGGTCGCGGACCGACAAGACGACGTCGTCGTCTCCGGGTGCCTCCCGGAGATCTCTGGTGTTGTCGTTTCCCTGGACGCTCACGGGCCGACACCCCAATCCGGTCAGCGAGGGAGATCCAAATGGTACATGCCCCGCCGGAGCCGGTGCCAAAGCCCGCAGGAGGTTTGCGGGATCCATGGCTCCTGGAACGCATGATCGCGCAAACGTCGCCGATATCGAGGCTGAACCGGCGTCGACGGTCGGCTCCCACGTCCGGCCACGCGCTAGGGAACCAGAACCACCTTGCCGGTGGTCTCGCGGCCCTCCAGGAGCTCGTGGGCTCGCGCCGCCTCCGACATGGGGATCCGGTCCCCGATTCTCACCTCGAGGCGGTCGCCGGAGATCCAGGTGAACAGGTCGCCGCTTCGACGCAGCAGATCGTCTCGGTTGGCGATGTAGTGGAAGAGGCTGGGGCGGGTGAGGTACAGCGACGGGGCCAGCTCGAGCGGGCTGATCGGCTCGGCCGGACCCGAAGCGTTGCCGAAGTTGACCATCATCCCCCGCGGTTTGAGCAGGTCGAGGCTGCGACGGAAGACCGACTGGCCGACCCCGTCGTAGACGACGTCGAGGGCCCGTCCACCGGCGATCTCCTCCACTTCATCACCGAAATCGACGTCACGGTAGAGAATGACGTGGTCGGCCCCGGCTCCGGCCGCCAACTCCGCTTTGGCCGGCGTTCCGACGGTGGTGAACACCTCGGCTCCCACCATCTTCGCCATCTGGATGAGGAGGAGCCCGACTCCACCGGCCCCGGCGTGTATGAGGCATCGGTGGCTCTCGGCGAGAGGGAACGTGTCGGTGACGAGATAGTGGGCGGTCATCCCCTGGAGCATGACCGCGGCGGCCTGGTCGAGGGCGACACCGTCGGGTACGGGCACCGTGGACGACGCCGGTAGGGCGAGACGCTCGGCGTAGCTGCCCATACCGGCCGACCAGGCGACGGTGTCGCCGACGGCCACCTCCGTGACATCGGCACCGATCTCGACGACTGTTCCCGCCCCCTCGAGACCGGGGGTGAACGGCAGCGACATCGGGTAGAGCCCGGTGCGATGGTAGGTGTCGATGTAGTTCAAACCGGCCGCCGCGACGTCGACCACCACCTGGTCGGGCCCGGGCGTCGGGTCGTCGACGTCGCGCCACTCCAACACCTCGGGCCCACCGGTCTTCGTTATTCGAATCGCCTTCATGCAGGCGATGCTAGTCCGTCCCCATCGGGCAGGACGGGCCGGTGCTCCGTCAGTCGAGCTCGACGAACTGACTCAGGAACTCCTGCGCCTCGGCGGTGTCGACCCGGTAGGTCTTGTCGTACGCCTTGCACGGGACGTCGCCGGTGATGGTGATCGAGATGATCACGTCGGTGTCGCCGATGAAGTGAGGACCGCCGGAGTCGCCGTAGCAGGTTCCGCCGTTGCCATTGGTCGGTGTCATGGCCAGGTTGAGCCACACCGAGTTGGCGTTGTGGGCGCTCTGGTAGGCGAGGCGGCGTTCCCCGTTGTAGACGGGGAGAATGCCACCGGTGAAGCTCTCGCGCTCGCCGCCGTAGCCGACGGCAGTGAAGGTCCGGGCCCGCAGCTGCTTCTTCGACCAGCCGTCGATCGTACCCAGCGGGGCGATCGATGCCGGGTCGATGTCGACGGCTTCGTCGAGGATGATCACGGCGATGTCGTGGGGGTCGTCGTAGCGGGCGCCGCCCCAGGCGGGATGGGTGACCGTGGTGCCGGCGTGCAGGTCACCGTCGGCGATGCCGTCGTCGGCGTCATCGGCGAAGGTGACCCAGGCCCGTTCGAAGTCCTCGGTGCAGTGGGACGCGGTGAGGAAAACCGTCGGCGAGATCAGCGCGCCCGAGCAGATCCAGTCCATGGTGCCGTCCTCGAACTCGACGACCATCGCTCCGGTCTGAGGATGACGGCCGTTGTCGGGCTCCCCGAAGACGATGGCCGAGGCCGGTTGTGCGGCCAAGGCGATCAGGCCTGCGGCCAGCAGAAGAGTCAGTCGTTTCACGCCGGGCACCTTTCGTTGTTCCGCCACCAAGGATGAGTGTACGACCGACCGTGGCCGCCGATCCAGCTACGCTGCACCGGTGCGCGGCAACCGCCAGCGTGGGCACATCATGGTTGAGGCTTCGGGTCGGGGTTCGACGGGAACTGGTCGATCACCGCGCTGAAGCGCTCGACCGCCTCGGGGCCGGTCATATCGACCAGGGCGACGCAGATCCGGTCGACGCCGATCTCGTGGAGTCGACCGAATCGATCGACGTGTTCGGCGGTCGTGGCGGCGTGGTTGGCCGCGGCAAACGCGTCGGCCGACTGGTTGGCGGGCCGCATTGCCTCGATCGTCTCGTCGAGCTCACGTCCGGAGGTGGCGTGGATGAGTGGATTCAGGGTGGTGACGGTCAATGAATCGGGATCCCGGTCGATGTCGGTGCAGTGGCCGCGGACGACGGCGATCTTGTGGGCGACCACATGAGGATCGGTGCCGAACACGTTGCACGCGTCGGCGTGTTGCGCAGCCAGGCGCAGCGTTCGCCGCTCCCCACCGCCACCCACCAGGATCGGCACCGGGTCCTGAACCGGGCGGGGGTAAGCCATGGCCTCGGGGATCGACAGCGTCCGCCCTTCGTAGGATTTCGAACCGGGTCCCCAGAGAACCGGGAGCGCTTGGAGTGCGTCCTCGAGGGCGTCGAGCCGCACCCGATCCGGGTTGACCGGATACCCGTAAGCGGCCAGCTCGGCCGAGAACCAGCCCGCCCCGAGCCCGCACTCGGCCCGTCCGCCGGACAGCACGTCGAGCGTGGCGATGATCTTGGCCAGCAGCCCGACGTTGCGGTGTTCGACGTTGGTGACGAGCGTGCCCAACCGGAGACGTTCGGTGGAGGCGGCCAGGAAGGCCAGCGTCGTGTAGGCCTCCAGCATCGGATCCCAGGCTCGACCGACCTGGGGAATCTGGCGGAAGTGGTCCATGACCCAGAGGGCCCGAAAGCCGACCTGCTCGGCGGCGAGGGCGATGGCGATCAGTGTCTCCGCCGTGGGGTCGTCACCAAAGGTGTAACTGGACAGGGCGAGGTCGAACACCGGGCCGCTTCCCGACCGGGTCGGCGCGTCGAGGTCGTCCTCGGGTTCATCGTCGGCCACCGGTTCGGTGACAGCCAGGCTCGACGGGACCCGTCGCGGCGGGCCGGGGTCCACGATGACCCGGTCGAA
>JBFHEP010000239.1:0-6758 GCA_041584095.1 Acidimicrobiales bacterium
CGTTCCCGCTCGAGGCGGAGCAGGATGGCCGAAGCGAGCTCGGCCCAGTTGCGGGTTCGAGCCCGAATGCCGCCAGGGTGGAAGACGAGGCGATTCAGGTTCGGCGTCGGCTCCGCCGCTTCGCTGCCGGCCGGCACGGCCGCCGCCATGAGCTGCAGAGCGGCCGGATTGGCGTCGACCAGATCACCGAGCCGGTTGACGACGGCGGCCGGGTTGGGCATGTGGGCCTCGAGGATGGTGGTCAGTACGGTGCGGATCCCAACCATTTCAGGGGCGTCGAAGTCGAGCTCGGAGTAGGCGGGCGCGAAGCCGGCGGCGGTCAACAGGCTGTTGCCGTCGCGCAGCGGTAGCTCCAACACCGTGGCCAGATGGATGACCATCTCCCGGCTCGGCCTCGACCGGCCGGTCTCGAGAAACGAGAGATGGCGACTGGAGATCTCGGCCTCGTTGGCCAGGTCGAGCTGACTGTAGCGTCGCGCGGTGCGCCACCATCGCAGGCGGGCTCCGAACTCCGGCGGCGGTGCACTGGGAGCGGCGGAGGGGGATGCGGTTGCCGTCATGATTCGAACGTAGCCTCTACCGCCGATCGGCCACCATTACCTGTCAGGTAATTGGATCGCGTACCGGCTGCGATCAGAGTCGGTCACATGAGCACCTCCATGACCAACTCCATGACCAACTCCATGAGATCGACAGACCCCGGCACCGGCACGAGCGGTCCCACGGTTCTCGCCCGTATCTTCGCCCTCGACCGGTTCACCGTCTCGGCTTCGGCGGTGGCGTTGACACTCGGAGCGAGCCCGATCGCCGGTCTTCTCGACTGGCCGACCTGGATCGTCCTGGCCATCGGTGTCGGCTTCATCCCGTACGGATGGATGTTGCACACCATCGTTCGCAGCGAGGCCTATGCCTCCAGTGCGGCCCGCGCCAGCGCCGTCGGTGATGCGCTGTGGGTGCTGGCATCCCTGGCCGTCATCGTGCTGGCCGCCGATGCCACCTCCACCGCCGGGATGTGGATCATCGCCGCCCAGGCGCTGATGGTCGCCGACATCGGCCTGATCAAGGTGATCGGCTGGCGTCGTTCCTGACCGGGCCCGTCTCGGATCAGGAGTCCAGCGCGGCCGACAACCCCGACATCAGCTGCTCGACCTCGGCAACCGTCGTGTAGTGCAAGAACGAGAGGCGCAGCACGCCAGGGTCGAGGGCGACGCCCATGCCGTCGAGGGGGCGAACGGCGTAGAAATCGCCGGCCCCCACCATGACTTTGTTGTCGGTCAGGGCCCCGACGACCTCTTGAATCCGCTTGCGAGTGGGCACGATCGAGACGGTGGGAGCCCGCACCGCCGGGTCGTCGGGGCCGATGATGCGCACATCGTTGCGGTCACGAAGCCAAGCCAGCAACGGGCCGAGGAGCAACTTCTCGTGCTGCTGGATCAGATCGGCCACCCGTCGGGCTCGTTCCGCCGGTGCCGGCTCATCGCCGATCTGGTCCGAGGGGGGCGCCTCGATGTGGTGGGCATGCAAGAGGTCCAGGTAGTGGATGACGCCGGCCGCGGCCGCGATCTGGGCGTGATCGGGCCCGGCCGGGGTGAGGACCTTGCGGGGATTCCCTGCGTTGAAGAAGTGCCCCTGGTTCGCCATCCGGTCGAGCAGGTGGCGTTTGACGGTCATCAATCCGAGATGGGGACCCCACGTCTTGTACAGGGAGAACAGATAGATGTCGGCGCCGAGCGCTTCGATGTCGGGCAGACCGTGAGGAGCATACGACACGCCGTCGACCACCGTGACGGCCCCGACGGACCGGGCCCGTGCAGCGATGTCTGCCACCGGGTTGATGTGGGCGACGACGTTGGAGGCGTGCGGGAAGGCAACGAGGCGGGTTCGTTCGGTGAGGAGAGCATCCAGGTCGTCGGGATCGAGTCGACCCGTGTCGGGATTGATCGTCCACTCCCGAACCACGATTCCTCGCTCGGCCAGCCGTCGCCACACTCCGGCGTTGGCCTCGTGGTCCTGGTTCGACACGACGATCTCGTCGCCGTCGGACCACATGGGTCGTAGCGCGTTCGCCAGTACGTAGGTGTTCTGGCTGGTCGAGGGCCCGAAGTGCACCTCGTCGTCGCCGACGTTGAGATACCCGGCGAAGGCTCGATACGACTCGTCCATGGCCTCTCCAGCTGCAATCGAGGCCGGATACGGACCGTAGGGCTGCACCTTGGTTTCGGTGTAGAAGCGGGTGAGGCGATCGATGACCTGACCGCACGTGTAGGAGCCGCCGGCGTTCTCGAAGAACGCCCAGCCGTCGAGCGAGGCCTCACCGAACGCGGGGAACTGGGACCGGACGAACTCGACGTCGAGGGTTGCCATCCGGCCACCGTATCGGTGGATGCAGACGCCAGGGGAATCGCTCACCGGCTCGGCGTCCGTCCGCTCGTTTGTGCCGGCCGATTTGACCGATAGACAAGGTGCATGGGTTCCACTTCTTCGTCCGGGAACCACCACGGCCATCGAGGTGTGGTAGCCGCCGGGCACCACCAGACGGCTGCGGCCGGAGCCGAGATTCTTCGTCGCGGCGGCAATGCGGTCGATGCCGCACTTGCGTCGATGGCCATGGCGTGCGTTTGCGAACCCGTGCTGGCCTCGATCGGTGGAGGTGGGTTCGCCATGACCCGTGCCACCGACGGCCGGTTGGCGCTGGTCGACTTCTTCCCGCAAACACCCGCCGAGCGTCGCCACCCGGGCACCGACGGCACACAGGTCATTCACGCCGACTTCGGCACCGCCACGCAGGCGTTCCGTATCGGCCCGGCCACCGTCGCGGCTCCGGGGTTCCCGGCCGGGATCCACGCCCTCGCCGAACAGGGGGCAAGTATGCCGTTGGCCGAACTGTTCGCCCCAGCCATCACCGCAGCACGGGAAGGCGTCGTGATCAGCCGCTTCGCCCACTTCCTGTCGACGGTCGTGGCGCCGATCCTCACCGCCACCGAGGCGGCCGCCGCCCTCTTCGCACCCTCCGGCCGTCTGCTGGCCGAGGGAGCCACCATGGTCAACCCCGGCCTGGCCGAGGCGCTCACAGTGCTGGCCACCTCCGACCCGGTCGACAATCCGGTGATGGCCGCCATTGGCGACGCACAGCGGATCAGGGGTCATCTCGCCGACGCCGATCTCCGGGGCTACGAGGCGGTCGTGCGATCACCGCTCGCGGTGAAGGTGGGTCAGTCGCTCGTTCACCTCAATCCGTATCCGGCGGCCGGCGGGATCCTCATCGACCATTCACTGAGCCAGATCGATTCCGCCGATCCGGTCGGGCTCGCCGAGGCGTTTCACGCCACGGGACAGGCTCGCGCCGCAGCCACCGATTCGCTCGGACGCCTTGATCCGGCGCTGCTTCGATCCCAGGGCACCACCCACATCTCGGTCATCGATGCCGAGGGAAGCGCCTGCTCGGCGACCATCTCCAACGGTTCGGGCAATGGCGAGCTGGTCGACGGCTATGGCTTCATGCTCAACAACATCCTCGGGGAGGACGATCTGAACCCTGCCGGTCCGGGCGCCTGGCCGGTCGAAACCCGACTGTCATCGATGATGTGCCCGGCGATCATCGAGCAGCCGGATGGCGGTCTCATCGCCCTTGGATCGGGAGGATCCAACCGGATCCGCACGGCGATCAGCCAGGTCGTGGCCCAGCTGTGTTTCAACGACGCCGATCTCACGGCTGCCGTCGAGGCTCCTCGGTTGCACGTCGAGGGAGAGCATCTCGACTTCGAGGATCTGCTGGACGACGGCACGAGGGCCCGGCTGTGCAATCGGTTCAACGACAACCTGGCATGGCCGCGGCGGGACCTGTTCTACGGTGGGGTCCACGCCGCTCGTCGATGCGCCGACGGAACCTTCCAGGGCCACGGTGATCCTCGCCGCAACGGCGCCTCCGTGATCGCGGGCGGCTGAGGGTCTCGGCCGATCAGGTCAGACAGCCGGATCTACGTCTCCCGACGAGGCGTGGCGGTCGTAGCCGGCGGTCAGTTCCCGGCGGAGAAAGTGGCCGAACAGCTCGGGCTCGAATCGCGCCGGATGTGCGTCGTCGACGCAGCACCCGAGCGGCTCGATGACGGTGGTCACGTCGGGATCATAGAAAAACGGGATCGAGTATCGTTGCCGACCCGACCGGTTGACGACCCGGTGAGGCGTCGCCCTCAGACGGCCGTTGCTCCACCGGTCCATCATGGACCCGGTGTTGAGCACGAACGATCCCGGCCGGTACGGCACGTCGAGCCACGTTCCGTCGGTCGCCTGGACCTGTAATCCACCAACCTCGTCCTGGGCCAGGATCGTGATTGCGCCGTAGTCGACGTGCGGAGCCGAGCCGTAGAGACCGGGTTGTGGCTCCTGGGGTGGGTAGTGGAGCAGGCGAAGCCAGGTGGTCGCCGGGTCGAACCACTGATCGGCCAACGCCGGCCCGTCATCGGCGCCGAGCGCATCGAAGAACAGCGCCACCACTCGCCGACCCAGCTCGGACATCCCATGGTGGTAGCGCTCGAGGATCGCTCGGAAGCCCGACAGCTCCGGCCACTGGTTCGGGCCGGCGAGGTAGTGACCGGCCACCACGGCGGGATCGTCGGACCCGGCGTCCCGCATCATGATGAACGACTCGCTCTGATTCGGTTTGGTGACCGTCGCCAGCTCGGTGTTGCGGTCGGTCGAGGTGTTGATCGGTATGTAGCCCCGATGCCGCTCGTCGAGTTCGATCGTCAGCTTCGCCTCGACGGGCATCGCATGGAACCGGCGTGACGCGTCGAAGACCTCGTCGACCAGCCGGTCGTCGATCCCGTGACCGAGCAGGAAGGCGAACCCGACCTCGCCGTAGGCGGCCAGCAGATCGGTGCGCACCGCTGCCGGCGGTCGGGCCAGATCGATCACCGGGATCGTGGGCGCCGACTGCTCGGACATCAGGCGGTCATACGCCGCCATCGACGACGGATGTCGGATCGGCGCCGGGCTGACCGTAGCCGCCGCCACCGGGTGTCTCGATCTCGAATCGGTCGCCGACCCCGACGGTTGTCTGCAGCGTGGCCCCATACTCGGTGACCGTGCCGTCGGCTGCGATCTTGCGGTTGTGGCCGACGGCGCCCGGTTCACCCCCGGCGGCACCGTAGGGCGGAACCTTCCGACGGCCGGACAGCACGTTGAGCTCCATCGGCTCCTCGAACCGGATTCGTCGGACGACGCCCTCGCCGCCTCGATGTCGGCCCCGACCACCTGAGCCGTGGCGCACATGGAATGTCTCCAGTACCACCGGGAATCTCCATTCCAGAACCTCGGGGTCGGTCAGACGACTGTTGGTCATGTGGGTGTGGACGGCGGAGCAACCGTCGGCCCGTGCGGTGGCGCCTGCGCCTCCGCAGATCGTCTCGTAGTACTGATGGCGCTCGTTGCCCCAGATGAAGTTGTTCATGGTTCCCTGGGCCGCTCCCATGACGCCGAGCGCACCGTAGAGGGTGTCGACGATGACCTGGCTGGTCTCCACGTTTCCGGCGATCACGGCCGCCGGGTAGCGGGGATTGATCATCGAGTCGTCGGGCAGTATCACCTGGATAGGTTTCATGCAGCCGGCGTTGAGTGGGATGTCGTCGGCCACCAGCGAGCGGAACACGTAGAGAACGGCTGCGTGGGCCACCGCCGAGGGTGCGTTGAAATTTCCGGGGTGGATACCGCTCGTGCCGGTGAAGTCGACGGTGGCCGACCGGCTTCCCGTATCGACAGTGATGGCCACCGAGACCTGCGAGCCGTCGTCCATCCGGCAGGTGAACGAACCGTCCGACAGCGCGTCGATGACGCGCCGCACCGACTCCTCGGCGTTGTCCTTGACGTGGCCCATGTAGGCGTGGACGACGTCGAGCCCGTAATGGTCGATCACCCGCCACAACTCGGCGGTGCCCTTCTCGCACGCCGCCACCTGGGCCTGGAGATCGGCAATGTTCTGGGCCGGGTTGCGGGCCGGATACGGGGCCGACGTGAGGATGTGGTGGATCTCGTCGTGGAGGAAGCGATCGTCGCGGACGAGGAGCACATTGTCGAGGAGGACCCCTTCCTCGTCGACCGACGTCGAATCGGCCGGAGCCGAACCGGGTACGGTGCCGCCGATGTCGGCGTGATGACCTCGGGCCGCGACGAAGAAGATCGGTTTGGCGCCGGCCGCGGCCCCATCGGCAAAGACGGGCTTTACAACGGTGATGTCCGGAAGGTGGGTGCCCCCGTTGTAGGGGGCGTTCATCACGTACACCTCGCCGGGTTCCATGGTCGGGTTCTGACGGGCGATCGACTTGATCGACTCGCTCATCGACCCAAGATGGACCGGCATGTGGGGAGCGTTGGCGATCAGGTCACCGTCGGGGTCGAAGACAGCACAACTGAAATCGAGACGCTCCTTGATGTTGACCGACGCCGCGGTGTTCTCCAGGACCAAACCCATCTGCTCGGCGATGTTCATGAAGAGGTTGTTGAAGATCTCGAGCTGCACCGGGTCGACGGCGACCTCGACGCCGGCCTGATCTGGACGGGCTTCGACACGATTCAGAATCAGGTCACCGAGCTCGTTGACCGTCGCCCGCCATCCGGGCTCCACGACGGTCGTGGCGGTTTCCTCCAAAATGACCGCCGGTCCGTTGACTGCGCTGCCCGCCCGCAACTCGTCTCTTCGATGGAACGGTGCATCGGCACGCTCACCATCGAACACCACGCTCCGCCACAAAGGGGTCGGAACC
>JBFHEP010000240.1:0-6753 GCA_041584095.1 Acidimicrobiales bacterium
ATCGACAGCACCAGGCCGCGCCGGGACATGTGGTACCTCAAGAAGTACGGCCTGCCGTTCATGTACTGGAACCTGATGTTGAAAGGCCGGGCTTAAGCCGCCGATCGACCTGTCACGAGCCCGTCGGGCTCAAGCTAGAGGTTGACAAATAGTCCAAATGTCCGTATATTCGGTCATATGGAGTTGGTCAAGGTTCTTCCTGCCTCCCGGTGGGCCCGTGACTATGATCGAGACTGGTTGCGGAGCGATCTCGCAGCCGGCCTGACCGTTGGAGCCATGCTCGTTCCGCAGGCCATGGCCTACGCCCTGCTGGCGGGTCTACCACCCGAGGTCGGGCTGTACGCATCATCCGTCTCGATTGTGGCCTATGCCGTGCTCGGCACGTCTCGACAGCTGGCCGTGGGCCCGGTCGCCATCGTGTCGCTCCTGACCGCCTCGGCCCTCGCTCCCATCGTCGAGGAGGGAACAGCGGGCTATCTGGCCGCTGCGGCGTTGCTCGCCCTCCTGGTCGGTGTCGTCCATCTGGTCATGGGAGTCGGGCGACTCGGATTTCTCGTCAATCTCCTCTCTCATTCGGTGCTCGTCGGCTTCACCGCCGCTGCCGCCATCATCATCGGGTTCTCCCAGGTCAAACACCTGCTCGGCATCTCACCGGCGGGTTCCGAGAGCTTCGTCGGCACAGTACGCGCGGTGGTCGCCGATCTCGGTTCGACCAACACGGTGACGCTGCTCGTCGGCTCGGCCAGCCTCGTCGCCCTGTTCGGCTTGAAGCGGTGGGCCGGACGGCTGCCCGGGGCATTGGTCGTGGTCGTCGGCTCCATCCTCGCGGTCCAGATCTTCGGTCTGGAGGAGCGCGGCGTCAAGGTCGTCGGCGATATCCCCCACTCGCTCCCTGCCTTCGGAATCCCGACCATCGACGGTTCGCTTGTCGGAACCCTGCTACCGACGGCCCTCGTGATCACCATCGTCGGGTTCATGGAGTCGATCGCCGTTGCCAAGGTCTACGCCCGGCGGCATCACTACGACGTCGAGCCGAATCAGGAGTTGATCGGTCTCGGAGCCGCCAATGTGGCGTCCGGGCTGTTCGGCGGCTACCCGGTGACCGGCGGCTTCTCCCGAACCGCGGTGAATGAATCGGCCGGTGCCCGCACCCCGCTTGCCTCGCTGATCACCGCCGCGGTCATCCTGGCGACGATCGCCTTCCTGACCCCGCTGTTCCGATCGCTGCCCAACGCCGCACTTGGTGCGATCATCATCGCCGCCGTGGTCGGACTGGTCGACGTCGCCGAGATGCGTCACATCGCCGCTGTGAAGAAGACCGATCTCGTCGGCCTCGTCACTGCGTTCGGGGCGACCCTCGTCCTCGGCATCGAGACCGGCATCGGTGTCGCTGTCGTCGCCTCGATGCTGGTTGTGTTCGCCCGCATGTCGAAACCGCACACCGCTGTGTTGGGCCACGTTCCAGGCACCACGACCTATCGCAACGTGGCCCGCTTCGACGATGTCGAGGTTGTCGATGGGATCCGCGTCATCCGTATCGACGCCGCCGTCTCGTTCGTCAATGCCGATCATGTCAAGAAGCTCATGCTCGCCCACGGTGCCGAGGCCCTGGTTTCCCCCCCGGGTGCCCTCGTCCTCGACGCCTCGGGCATCAACGACATCGATGCCACCGGAGCCGAGACCATGGGCGAGATCGTCGAGGAGCTGGATCGACGCGGCGTCCGCCTCCATCTCTCGGGTGTGAAGGGTCCGGTTCGGGACGTGCTCCGACGGTGCCGTCTCTGGGATCATCTGGTGGACCGGATCCACGCCTCGACCCATGATGCAGTGACGGCCATCACGAGCGGAACGTCTGCGCCCACCGATCCGATCGCCTCCGGAATCGACGAACGCCCGTCTGCCGTCTCCGACCTCGTCACCACCACCAGGGAGAAGCAATGAGTCAAGTCAGAAACCTGGCCGGCGGCATGCCGGCCAACGAGAAATGAGGATCAGATGATATTCAACCAGTACTACCTCGACTGCCTGTCCCACGCCTCCTACCTCATCGGTGACGAGACCACCGGCCGCGCCGTCGTCGTGGACCCCCGTCGCGACATCAACGAATACATCGACGATGCCGCCGAGTCCGGTCTCACGATCGATCTCGTGCTGGAGACCCACTTCCACGCCGACTTCCTGTCCGGGCACCTCGAACTGGCTGAAGCGACGGGTGCCGAGATCGGCTTTTCGTCGGTCGCCGAGACCGAGTTCCCGTCCCGCAAGCTGGCCGACGGCGAGACGATCTCGCTCGGCGAGGTCACCCTCGAGATCCTGCACACGCCAGGCCACACGCCGGAGTCGATGAGCATCGTCGTCCGGGAGCATCCCGACGACGACATCCCCTACGGGGTGCTGACCGGTGACACCCTGTTCATCGGAGATGTCGGCCGCCCCGACCTCCTGGCGTCGATCGGGTTCAGCCGCGACGAGCTGGCCGACAAGCTCTACGACAGTCTCCACAACAAGCTCATGCCGCTGCCCGACGCCACCAGGGTCTATCCCGCCCACGGTGCCGGATCGGCCTGTGGCAAGAACCTGTCGACCGACACCTGGTCGACGATGGGAGAACAGAAGCAGACGAACTACGCGCTGCTGGCGCCCGATCGCCAGACGTTCGTCGACCTGGTGACCGAAGGCCAGCCGCCCGCCCCCGACTACTTCGTCTACGACGCGATCCTCAACCGCAAGGATCGGGAGCTGCTCGACGAAACGGCAATGCCAACCGCCCTGACCCTCGACGAGTTCGACGGCGCCGTGGCCGGCGGGGCAATGATCGTCGATGGTCGGGACCCGGAGGAGTTTGCCCGTGGCCATCTGGCCGGGTCGATCAACGTCGGCCTGAACGGCCGCTATGCCGAGTTCGCCGGTTCGGTCGTTCCCGCCGACGTCGACATCGCGCTGGTCGTCGACGACGGCTTCGAGCTCGAGGCGAAGAACCGGCTGGCCCGCATCGGCTTCGATCGCGTCATCGGCTACCTGCAGTCGCCGCTGTCGGCAATGGAGGCCAACCCGGAGCGGGTCAGGCGAGCGTCGCGAATCACAGCTGCGGAGTTCGACGAACGGCGGGCCGATCTCGACGACCTGCAGCTGGTCGACGTGCGCAATCAGGGCGAGTTCGAGCTGGGTTCGATACCCGGTGCCGTCAACATTCCGGTCGGTCAGATTCCCACCCGAACCGGTGAGCTCGACTCCGACAAGACGACAGTCGTATTCTGCGCCGGCGGCTACCGCTCGTCGGTGGCGGCCAGCTCACTCCGGCAGGCCGGTTTCGACGACGTGTCCGACATCCTCGGAGGCTACGGCGCCTGGAATCGTCCCGAGGTCCCAGCCTGACCGCTCAACGCCGTGCCGGCGACGCCGAAGGATTGGGTGGAATTGCCTGACGCAGGCACCAACCCCGGAGAGGACCGCCGGGTCGGATAAAATTGAACTGTCATGGATAGGCCCGGCAAGTGAACAGCGTCATGAACGTTGCGTCGATCGACGACGCCACCAACATGGCGGCCGTCGACCATGACGACTCCGTCCCACGGCCCAAAGGACTGTGGCGGGAGCTTTTGGCCGTTCCAGAGACGGCCATGTTTCCCCTGGCAGCCGTGACCGCCGCGGTTTCGACACCCAGTGCCGAGTCGCGACCGGTTCTCGTCATCCCCGGCTTCGTCGGAACCGACCAGTCGACACTGCCGTTGCGCACCTTTCTCTGGAGCCAGGGTCATCAGCCCTACGGATGGGGCGTCGGGCGCAACATCGGGCCCGCCGATCACGTCGTGTCAGGGCTCGACGGCATGCTCGTTCGCCTCCACAAGCGGCACCAGCGACCGATCGACATCGTCGGGTGGAGTCTCGGCGGAGTCTTCGGTCGGATCCTGGCGTTGAACCGTCCGGAGATGGTTCGACAGGTCATCACGCTCGGCTCGCCGGTTCGCATCGACAGGAATCAGTCGAACGTCAGCTTCCTCTTCGACCTCATGGGCTCGATCTGGAAGTTCGGGTTCGCAGCCCAGCGACTCGATGTCGATCGAATCCCGGTTCCGTCGACCACGATCTGGACCCGTCACGACGGAGTCGTTCCGGGCGTCGCCTGCCGTCAGACCCCGGGACCCACGGCCGAGGCGGTCGAGGTCCGGGGCAGCCACTTCGGCCTCGGCTGCAACGCAGCAGTATTGCGCGTCGTTGCCGACCGCCTGGCGTTGCCCGAGGGCGAATGGCGTCCGTTCAAGGTCACTCGGGTGACTCGAGCGCTGTATCCGAGCAACGAAAGCGGCTGATGCGACAACTCAACGCTCGTGAGGCGGCGTTGCTGCGGTCCGAAACGCCGACGAACCTCGGTCACACGTCGGTCTACACCGTGGTCGACCCGTCGTCGGCCCCCGACTTCGATTTCGAGCACCTTTTCGAACTGGTGGAGCAACGACTCGATGCCGTGCCCGAGCTGCGATTTCGGCTGCGAGAGGTGCCGCTGCGGCTCGATCGGCCATGGTGGGAACCCGACGACCGCTTCGATCCGAGTTTCCACATCCGCCACATCGGCGTGCCCTCGTCGGGTGGCGGTGACAAGGAGGCGGCGCTGATCGCCCGCCTCCACGAGCGACCGCTGAATCGGGAACGCCCGCTCTGGGAGCTGTACCTGATCGATCGTCCTGACGGTACCGCCGGCATCTACGTCAAGGTTCATCATGTGCTCATCGAGGGAATCACCGGCCTCGACCTGGTGACCCCGTTGACCGCCGCCAACGCATCCGTCGGGGAACCCCGGTCGACCGCCCGGCGGATGACGTCGGAGCCGATGACCGATCAGGAACTACTGGCCCAGGCGGCCCTGTCCCAGTTGCGTTCGCCCCTTCGGTGGGGACGGTTCGGGGTTTCACTGGCCCGGAACATCCCGGTCGTCGGACCTCAGATTCTGCCGTCGCTGGCCGCGCAGTGGGCTGCTCCGCATGGAGACGTCGATGTCGAGGTCGGGGAACTGACTGCACCTCGGCTGCCGTTCAACCGGGCGCTCGGCGCGTCGCGCAAGGTGTCGCTCACCTCGTTGCCGATCGGTCCGCTGCGCGACATCCGGAAGCGGCAAGGTGCCCGTTTCAACGACGTGATCCTCGCTGTTGTCGGAGGTGGGCTTCGTCGCTGGCTGATCGACCGGGCCGAGTTGCCGGTCGATCAGCTAGTGGCGCTGGCACCGATCCTGGTGAACTCCGTCGACCAGCCGCTCGGCACGGCGCTCATCGGGCTGGCCACCGATGTCGACGACGAGCTCGCTCGGCTCGACTCGATCCGCTCCCAGATGGACGAACTGCTCGAGTCGGTCGAGGCCCATCCGGTCGACACGATCCGCCGGCTCTATCAGGCGTCGCCCGCGGTTGCAGCCATGGCGTCGCGGTTGATGGCCCGCACCGGTTCGGGTTCACGGTTTCACCCGCCGTTCAATGTCGTGGTGGTCAGCGTGCCGGGTGAAACGAAGCAGAGCGACGTGCTGGGCGCACCGGTACTGCAGCGGTTCTCGCTCCCGGCGTTGGTCGACGGTGCCGGGCTCTCGATCTGTGTACTGTCGCAAGCCGAATCGGTTGATCTCTGTCTGATCGCCGACCGACAGTTGATCGACGACCTCGATCCGCTGGCCGAGGCGATCAGGGCTGCAGTGCTCCAACTCGACGCCCTCTAGGCTTCCACTACCTCAAGCTCAGCCGGGCGCCTGCGTTGACGTGATCGCAGCGGCCCGGCAGGCCGACGGCTGCTGCGACTTCTACCTTGCTGCCGATCCGATTGAATCTGACCGAATCAATGTCTACGAGCGTTGGGCCACGGTCGAGGCCGTGGAGAACTTTCACGGCTCGGGTTCCGACGATCAGCTGGGTTCGATGATTGTCGCTGGGAGGTTCGACGCGAGATCATTGCGTCCACGTCGCTCACGTAGCACGGTCGGTTCAGCCCTGTGACGGTTCCGCGGAACCGTTTTCGGTGGTGGTCGTTGACCGTCCAGGCGACGTCGACCACGTAGTTGTGGTCGTACCGCTCCCCGGCGCCGGCCTGGGCGAACAACCCATAGGGGTCGGCCACGGTGGTCGGGTCGAGATCGGGCGGCTTCGACCAGCCGTCGTGACCGTTGAAACCAGCAGCGGAGAGGGGCGTGCCATCAGGTCGGGTGATCCGATGGTCGGCGAGCTAGTCGACGTGGTGCCCTGCGCCGCTGCCGCTGGCGTGGATGGCCCCTACGACGATGTGGTCCTGGACACGGGCCGGTTACTTATCCACGCAGCCGTAACGGACGGCGCAGGTCCCCTCTGTGACTTGGCGCGCCGCCGAGCCCTTCCGACGGGATGGGTGGCAGTGGTGCTGCACAGCGGACCCACCCGACCCGTCAGGAACTGACGTCGTTGCCTCGCACGTGCCAGCGGACCTGCTCGATGCTTGGGAACAGCATCGACATCGAAGATGGACACGCCTGGTCTGGGCCTCGAGCGAGACCCACGAAGCCGATCGATGCGCAGCCGCAATCGCATGAGCGGAACACCTCCGTTTCCTCATCGATTTGGCTGCGGAGGGACTCAGCTCCAGGCACGTCATGTGCGAGCCATGCGCGCCTGACTGCCAGCTCACCCACTCAACTGAAATCTGTCTAACGTTTGTTAGGTAAAGGAACATGCGGTAGACTCGGACCGATGGCAGCCGTCTCCACTGCGACTCACCCTGAGAGTCTGTCAGGCCGCGAGCGAA
>JBFHEP010000241.1:0-6730 GCA_041584095.1 Acidimicrobiales bacterium
CCATGTGGAACTTGTCGCGTTGCATCTCCCTCAGCAGTTCGGCCACCTTCTTGGTCTCGGGCACGAAGTGGGCCTGCCGCATCAGCCCCTCCACGGCCTGTCCGGCGTTGTTGTCGAGTTCGGCACGGATCAGGTCTTTGACGTAGGCGAGACCGACGACGTCGTCGATGTTCTCGCCGACGACCGGGACCCGGGAGAAACCGACCACCGAGGAGATCTCGAGCGCTTCCTCGACGGTTACCTCCCGTTCGACGGTGATCATGTCGGTCCGCGGCACCATGACCTCCCGTACGACCGTTCCACCGAACTCGATCACCGATTCGATCAGGTCACGTTCGGCCGGTTCGATCACCTCGTCCTCGACGGCGGCGTCGGCCAGGGCGATCAACTCCTCGGGGAGGGCGAAGGGCCCCTGACGGAGACCCCGGCCGGGCACGATGATGTTGGTCAGTCCGATCAGCGTCCTCGCCAGCAGCCGAAAAGGGGCGATGCGTAGCAGCAAGCCGATCGGACGAGCCAGGAAGAGCGCCACCCGATCGACGTTCAGAATGGCCAGCGTGCGGGGTACGGCCTCGCCGAGGACGAAGACGACGACCAGGTTGACGACGATCACCAGAATTGACCACGGTTGGGACAACAGACCGACGGCGAGGATGGCGACAAGCGCCGACTGGAGGAGCTGCGCCATCACCACGAGGAGGCGTAGCGGATTTCGTACGTTGTCGTCGGGAAGCGACAACAGCCGTTCGAGCCGGACTGCCCGTTTCGGCTCGTCCTCGACAAGGCTGGCCGCTCGAGCCCTGCTGCTGCGGCCGAACGCCTCCTCGGCGGCCACCGTGACCGCCACGAAGGCCAGCAGGAGGACGGCCGCTATCGACGCGAGAGTCTCGAACGCCGTCATGAACGATCTGGTTCCGGTCGAACAGGGCCTGGGTGGGTCAGCCCGTACCGCTCGAGATGACCGGTTTCCCGCTCCACCATGACGGCTTCCTCATCGGACTGGGCGTGGTCGTGACCGAGGAGATGGAGCACGCCGTGCACGACCAGCAGGGTCAACTCGGTGTCGGGGTCGCCACAGTGTTCCGGAGCCTGCTCGATCGCAACCTGGGGGCAAATGACGACATCACCGAGCAGCACCGGCGGCAAATCGTCGGCGTCACCGTCGGTCATCGAGAATACATCGGCATCGCCGCCGTCACCGTCGAGCGGGAACGAAAGCACGTCCGTCGGACCGTCGTGACCCATGTGGACACGGTTCAACTCGGCCATGTCCGATGGATCGATGAACGTGAGGTCGAGATGCCCGTTGGTGATGCGCTCGGCCTCCAGGGTCTCCACCGCAACACGGGCCCAGCGTTCGACGTCGATATCGGGGACCTGCGACCGGTTCACCACGTCGACCGTCGGTCCGTCGTGGGCACCAACCGCGGCCGGCTCCGGGCCGCTCATCGAGTGTCGTCGTGCCGGGCGTACGCGTCGACGATGTCCTGCACGATCCGGTGCCGTACAACGTCCTGGGACCGCAGCCGCACCCATCCGAGCCCGTCTATACCCGTGAGAATTTTCTCCAACCCGCCGAGGCCGCTGCGGCCACCGGCGACATCGACCTGGGTGGTGTCACCGGTGATCACGGCCTGGGAGTTGAAGCCGATCCGGGTCAGGAACATCATCATCTGTTCCGGCGTGGTGTTCTGGGCCTCGTCGAGGATGATGAAGCTGTCGTTCAACGTACGGCCCCGCATGAAGGCCAGGGGCGCGACCTCGACCACCCCACGGTCGAAGAGCTTGGCCATGTTGTCGGCGCCGACCATGTCGTGCAGGGCGTCGTAGAGCGGTCGGAGGTAGGGGTCGACCTTCGACATCAGATCGCCCGGCAGGTAGCCGAGCCGCTCACCGGCTTCAACCGCGGGACGGGTCAGCAGAATGCGCTCGACCTGCTTGTCCTGAAGCGCCCGCACGGCACAGGCCACGGCGAGCCAGCTCTTGCCCGTTCCGGCCGGCCCGACACCGAAGGTCACGATGTTGCGCCGAACGGCGTCGATGTAGCGTTTCTGGCCCGAGGTCTTCGGGCGCACCGGCTTGCCCCGATAGGTGGTCAAAACCCGGTCGGTGAGCACATCCGATGGCCGCTCATTGTCCTTGAGCATGTCGATCGACCTTCGAACGACCGCGGCGTTCAGCGATTCGCCCCGTCGTAGAACAAGGACCAGCTCGTCGAGTACCTTGGCCGCCTCGTCGCGGTCGGCGCCCTCCACGACGATCTCGTTGCCGCGGGCGTGGATCGCCACCTGGAAGGCATCCTCGACAACCCTCAGGTACTCGTCACGCTGGCCGAGAAGGCCGGCCATGATCTGATTGTCATCGACTTCGATTTTCACTGGTGACGTCATCTGATGTGCGATCGTACCCAACATCGCAGGGTACAACCGAGAAGTTTCGACATCTGACGGTGATATCGCCGCTTCCGATACGATCGACACCGATCCTGGCCGACCGATCGCACCGTTCCGGTGCCGACCACTACAAGACTCGCCGCTTCCCCCACTGATGTCCACCGGTCGCTCGCCGACCGAAGGGGGAACGTTCCATGGTCGAAATCCTGGTCACCACAGACGGTCGGACCGCGCCGTCGCTGATCGTGCGCAAACATCTCGACGATCACGTCCACCTCGAACATCAGGTCCGGTGGCTCACACGAGCCCAGGGATCTGGTGTTGTGCGCCTGTACGAGGTCGGGTCGGAGGCGGGCCACTACTCCTCCCACTTCGGGGGACCGCTCACCCTGGCGGCCGCCGCCACCGCTCCCGGAGCGACGCTGGCGATCCTGGCCGACGTCTGGGACACGCTCGAGCGACTCCACCGGGTCGGGCTGGTCCATGGGGCGATCGCCCCGGATCACGTGGTCCTTGGCCGCGAGGGCCCGCTCCTTCTCAGCCCCGG
Source organism: Acidimicrobiales bacterium (assembly GCA_041584095.1). Classification (GTDB taxonomy): domain Bacteria; phylum Actinomycetota; class Acidimicrobiia; order Acidimicrobiales; family SZUA-35; genus JAHELU01. Next base: position 2,941 of record JBFHEP010000241.1, read on the forward strand.
TTGTCGCGAGGCGGTCGATCGTCGGACCGATATCGCGTCCTTCGGCCGGATGGTGACCGGCCTGGCCGAGGTGTGGTCGACCGACGCCGCTGCGGACACGCCGATCATCGAGCACTGGAAGGCGGTCGGCCGACAGGTCGCAGCGCTCGGTGACACGGCTGGCCTGAGCGGCGGCGATCGCCTGATCAGTGGAGCCGAGGTCCGGCGGCTGCTTGCCGAACTCGGCCCGACTCGCCGTCGCGACCACCGCTTCGCCGCTCGGCGGCTCAGGAAGCGGCGAGGGTATGGATCAGGCCGAGGTCGTCGAGCCGGTCGACGGCCGAGTCGATCCTGACCCCCAGGATGCAGGCCACCGCCCGAAGGTCGTCGTGGCGGATCGTCAGCACCCGACCGTTGAAGTCCTGTCGCTGAACCTGGATCATCTCGAGATAGCGCCCCAGCATCTCACCTTCCGGGCTGGGCACGGCGGACAGCCGCTCGAGTTCGAGCGTGACACCGGCGGCCCGGCCGGTGCGCTCGGTGAGGTCGACAACCTCGGGCGATGTCGATGGCAGGGTCGAACGGGGAAGCAGCTGGTCGACGGGCACGCTGTAGCACTGGGCCAAACGCTCGAGCCGGGTGACCGATATTGCCCGCTCACCCCGCTCGTAGGCGCCCAGCACCGACGCCTTGAACTCCTGGTCGGAGTTGGCCTCGACATCCTGCAGGGACAGCCGTTTCTGTTGCCGGATCAACCGCAGCCGCTCGCCCACCCGGCGACCGTACGCGGTGTTGAATTCTTCGGATGGCTGGGGAAGGCCCATTGATGCTCCCGGGATCGGCGACTCCGACCCGTTTCGCCAGTAAACCTAGTCGCCACTCTACGCAACATCAACCACGTTCCGCGTTCAAAGCCAGGAGTACAGCGGCACAAATCGCCGCCGATTCGGTCCGCAGTATGTTCCCCGGCAGTCCGACCAGCGGCCGCCCCTGGCATTCCTCAGCGCTGAAACCCCCCTCGGGGCCGATCAGCACTGTCGTCGGACGGGTCGCAGCCGAACCGAGCAATGGCCGGCCCGGCTCGGCCAGGGCGGCACCAGGAAGCTGCTCGACGACATGTCGAAACGCCGTCACCGGCCACACATCGGGCAGCCACAGATTCCGGGACTGCATAGCGGCCTCCCGAGCCACCTTCCGATGCCGTTCACGATTGCGAATGGCCTTCGCCTCGTCCCAGCGGACGACCGTACGCTCCGTCGTCATGGGGATGATCCGCTCGATGCCGAGCTCGGTCAGCTTCTGAACCGCCAGCTCGCTGCGGTGCCCCTTGACCAGCGCAAACCCGACGGTCAACGGCGCCGCCTCTCGGCGTTCCGACTCATCGGCCTGGATCGGCCCGGCGTCAATGGTCTCCGGACCGGAACCCAACGCGGCCGATCGCCATCGACCGGCACCGTCGGCCACCGTGATCGGATCCCCGGTCCGACAGCGCAGCGCACGACTGAGGTGGTGATGATCGCCCTCATCGAGCACCGGCCGCTCCAGGTCGTCGACGAAGACGAGCGGCCGGTGCCGGATCTCGTCGCGGATCACGCGAACTTCGACTTGAACCGCCCGAGGATCCCGTCTTCGCCGGGCTCCTTCACCGCCTCACCCCGCTCCTTGGCCAGCTGCCGAAGCAGCTCCTCCTGCTCGGGAGTGATGTTGGTGGGGGTTTCGACCAGGACGGCCAACAAGAGATCGCCACGGTTGCGACCCCGGAGCTTCGGCACGCCGCGGTCGCGAAACCGGATCAGATCACCCGTCTGCGATCCCGGCGGTATGTCGACCTCGATGTCGCCGTCGATCGCCTTGAAGGCAATGGTGGCCCCGAGTGCAGCCTGGGTGACAGCAACACGAAATTCAGCCGTCAGGTTGTCGCCGTCCCGTTGGAAGACCGGGTGTGGCAGCACCCGAACCTGGACGTAGAGGTCACCGGCTCCCCCGCCGCGCCGTCCGACCGCGCCTCGGCCCGTGAGCCGCAACGTGGCACCGTCACCGACTCCAGCCGGTACATCGACGACGTAGGTCTGCTCCTCGACCCGTCGCCCTTCGCCGGAGCAGTCGGAGCACGGATCGGAGATCGTGACCCCCTCACCCGAACAGCGTGCACAGGTGGCGGTGGTGACCATCTGACCGAGGATCGACTGGCGGACCTGGCGGACCTGGCCGGTGCCGCCGCACTGATCGCAGCGCAACGCCTGGGAGCCGGGAGCGGCGCCGGTCGCCTCGCAGGTGTCGCAGGGCACGGCGGTTCGTACGGTGACCTCCTTGGCCTCGCCGTTGACCACGTCCTCCAGGGTGAGTTCGGCGACCACCTCGAGGTCGACCCCGCGCTGTGGGCCGGCGTCGGGCCGGGTTCCGGCGTTGAAGAAGGCGTCGAACAGATCACCAAGGCCGGATCCGGCGAAGGGGTCGGCCATCCGGGCGCCACTTGAACCGAAGCGGTCGTAGCGGGCGCGCTTCTCCGGGTCGCTCAGCACCTCGTAGGCTTCGGCGACCTGTTTGAACCGGGCCTCGGCCGCCGCGTCGTTCGGATTGGCATCCGGATGGAGTTCGCGGGCCAGTTTGCGATAGGCCCGCTTGATCTCATCCTGGGTAGCCGAACGACTGACGCCCAACAGCTGGTAGAAGTCCATCGTCACCCTTCGCTCAACATCCGACCCAGCTGGCGGCTGACCACGGCCACGGCCGACATGGCCTGGGGGTAGTGCATCCGGGTCGGGCCGAGCACGGCGATCGAGCCTGCGTGCTCTCCATCGATTTCATAGGGCGACACCACGAGGCTGCACTCCGACAGCGGCGCCACTCCGGTTTCGGAGCCTATCGCCACCGACAGGCCTCGCTCGACCACGTCGGCGAGCAGGCTCACCACCACCAGCTGTTGCTCCAGGATCGTGAGGACCTGGCTGACCGAGTCGACGGCTTGAAATGCCGAGGCAACCTTCGACGTGCCGTCGACGTAGACCCGTTCACCATCGGCGTCGCCGTGGACCATGTCGGTGTAGAACTGCTGTACGAGGGCGTCGACCAGCGAGTCGCCGCTGGTTCGGGGCTTCACGCTTTCGCCGGCCGGGCGGTCGACGGCGGCTTCGGCCAGCAGCCGTGAGGCCTGCTCGATGGCGTGGGCTTCGATTTCGGCGTCGAATTCAAAGGTCTGCTTCAGCACCTGACCGTTCGACAACACGACGACCGACATCACGGCTCGACCGGCAAGGGGAACCAACTGCACGGACCGCACGACGGCGGCCTCGAAGGTGTCGTCGACGACGACGGCGGCATAGTCGGTCAGATCGCTCAACAGCGACGCCGTCTCCTTCATGACCTGTTCGAGCTCGCCCCGGAGTTCGCCGAAGAAGGCCGCCACCGACTGGTCGGCCGACGCCCCACGATCGCGGAGATCGTTGAGATCGAGGCTGTCGACGAAGTGCCGGTAGCCCTTCTCGGTTGGCACCCGGCCGGCGCTGGTGTGCGGATGGGTCAGGTAGCCCTCGCTCTCGAGCGCGGCCATGTCGTTGCGGACGGTTGCGGCCGACACCGTGAGCCCCGCCGCCTTGGCCGCGGCTGATGAGCCGACCGGCTGGGCCGTGTCGGTGTACTGCTCGATGACTGCTCGGAGGATGGCGGCTTTTCGTTCGTCGACCATGAATCAGCTGTTGCTTCTGACACCGGAATCAGCCCGGCTGAGTCAGTCTACCGAGGCAGCGACGGAAGGGCCGATTTCAACGACATGGCAAACAGTGTTATCCGGGCCCGGACCCGGCGTTGGCCG
>JBFHEP010000242.1:0-6697 GCA_041584095.1 Acidimicrobiales bacterium
AGAACGGTTTCTCGAACACCCACGGGTTCGGTGCCACATCGGCCGGCGTGGCCTGGTGGTACTGAATGCCGTCGACATACCAGGTGATGAGGTCCGGCTCCCACTCGACGGTGAAGGTGTGATAGGTCTCGTCGACCCGCTGGCCGAAGTCGTAGATGCCACCGAAGCTGCCGCCGCCGGAATAGCCGGGGCCGTGGATCGTGCCGAAGATCTCCTCCGGCAGGCGGCTGACGTACTCCATGAAGTCGATCTCGCCGGCGCCGGGCCACGGATTGTAGGTGATGTCGGTGCCGAGGCTCCAGAACGCCGGCCACAGACCGTTGCCTCCGGTCGGGACTCGGAGCCTGGACTCGATGCGACCGTAGGCGAACTCGGCCTTGTTCTGGGTGATCAGGCGGGCCGACTCGAACTCGCACGGACCGTAGTAGCACTCCTGGCTGCCGTCGGCCTCGGTGAGGGTGATGACCAGGTTGCCGTCGCCGTCGGTGGCGGCGTTGGCCGGGTCGTCGGTGTAGTACTGCAGCTCCTCGTTGCCCCACCCGTTCTTGCCGTCGGGCGTGGTGTCACCGAGCTCGTAGGCCCAGTTGGCCTGGTTTGGTGGGGTTCCGGCCGGGTCGTCGAACTCGTCGGCCCACACCAGCTCCCAGCCCGAGGGGCCGGGATCGGGAGCTCGGTTGTCCTTCAGGGTGACGACGACCTCGTCGCCGCTGCCGCTGCCCTTGAACCAGAAGTCGATGGTCTCGGTTTCGGTCCAGTCCTGGCCGATCGGGAAATCGTGGATGAGCGCGGCATCCGAACCCCCGGACGTGATGGCCTGGCCGCCGAACGTGAAGCCGTTGAGCGGGACGGATGAACCGTCGCAGACGATGTCGGAACCGATCTCGGATTTCCGGAAGTGCAGAACCAGGTCGGTGTCGCCGTCGCCGTCGACGTCCTCGGGATGGCCTTTGCCGTGGGTTTCCGAGGCGTCACCCAGCGTCACGGTCGAGCCGTCGACCGTGGTTGCGTCGAACGAGTCGGTGGTGAGAATCGAGGCGACTGCCACGCCGTTGCCCTTGCCCTTGGCCTTGCCGGAGCCATCGCCGCTGGTCGAGTCGAAGCGGCACAGGTTGCCATCGGCCCGGACGTCCACGGAGATCGGCACCGACGCCACACCGATGTTCTCGACCGGGTCCTGGCCGGGACGGGCGTTGGGGTCAGTCGACTCGGTGCGAACCGCCTCGATGTCGGCCGGCCCCTGGGTGTCCCACAGGAAGGCGCCCCGCTCGAAGTCGTCGAGGAGCTTGGGGTCGAACGGGTCGTTGTCGTCGATCAGGACCGAACCCTGGAAGATGGCCCCTCGTTCGACGTCGACCGGGTTGGTCAACCGGATGACGATCTGCAGATCACCGGTGAACTTGGAGTCGTCGATCGTCTCGACCGGGAACGACAGCTCGCGAGGTCCGCCGTTGGTGAACGTCAGCGTGCCCGAGGTGGGGATGAAGTCTTCGCCGGGCACGGCGTTGGAGCGCTCGGTGGCATAGTCGATGCTCACCTGCGCCGGATCCTCGGGTCCGAGCGGTCGGTTGAGCCTGACGCCGACATTGCCGGTGGTGCCCTCCTCGATCAGGGTGATCGTCTGGCTGAGCTGCACGGCGACGGGCGGTAGTTCTCCCGCACCGTAGAGGGCGGCGTCGTCGAGGTAGAAGGTGAGAGGCCCCCCGGTGCCCAGCGTGCCGAACGCCCAGCCGTGGACCTCGGTCAGCGTGAAACCGTCATTGGGGGCACCGTTGCCGATCTCTTTCCGGGAGAAGCTGGCGAAGGGGATCTCGAAGTACTCCCAGCCGTTGAAATCGTCGGTGAGCACCACCGTCCACCGTTCGGCGTCGTCGCCGGTCGATCCGGGGTTCCGGTTGTCGAGGATGTCGATGAACATCGAGGTGCCGGAGTTGTTGCCGAAGAGCCAGAAGGCCAGCCCTTCACTGGACGACCAGTCCTGGGGCACCCAGGCGTCGCCGGCATCGTTGGTGAAGCCGTGGATGAATCCGGCGAACGAGGTGACGTCGAGGTCGGCCTGGAGCACGTTGTTGCCGGCTGCGGAGCCGGGCACCGGGCTCGGCGGTGTCGCCGTGGTGGAGATGGCGACCGTGCTGCCGGCGCCGTTGAAGGTGCAGAACCCGAGCGGTTCACCGGGGGGGCACGGGGTGCCGGGCGCAACCCCGTTTTCGAAGTCGTCGATGACCGGGTTGTCGACCCGCACGTCGTCGAAGTAGACGGTGTCGGTGCCGACCGGCAACACGATGGCCCAAGCCCACACCTCGGTGAGGGTGAGGCCGTCGTCGGGGGCGCCGCCGGGCTGGAAGTCGGTGGCCCGGGTGAAGTCCGACCAGGGGATGGTGATGAGCCGCCAGCCGGCGCTGTCATCGGTGAACTCGTAGTCGAACCGCTCCGAGGTGTCGGCACCTGGATTGGAGCGGTTGTCGGAGATCTCGGCCTGATAGGTCAGACCGGAGCCGCTTCCATAGAACCAGAAGCTCATCCCGGCCGTGGCGCTCCAGTCCTGGGGACCACCGTTGGCCTGGTTGAGATCCTGTCCGAACCCGCCGAAATTGGTCACGTCGTAGTCGGCCACCAGGATCTCGTTGTCGCCGACCTGGCCGGGCCGGGCCAGGCCGTCGCCGTCCGCTACCACCTGGGTCGTGGTGACAACCGAGTTGCCACCGACGAAGGTGAACCAACCGCCCGGGAGGCCACCTTCGAAGTCGGCCAGGGCGTCGGGGCCAAAGGGCGGTGCGGCGGAGACCGGGTTGGGCCCGATCGGCACGGTCAAGACGGCGACCATCAGTGCGACAACCGCACTCACGACCGCTCGTCGGCTCGACACTCGAATGCTCATGAGATCCCCCTCTGGGCTTCGTGTTCGGCGAGTCCGTGTCGACCGCCGCGGTGACGCTCGTATGGGAGCGCTCCCATACGATAGGTTGAAAGTCCGGCAACGTCAAGAAGCAACCATCCGGCTTCTTGGCCCTCCGGCCATCGACCGTTCAGGAGCGCAAGATCCGGGCTCGACGCCAGCCGGGAGATCGACTACACCCGACGCGCTGGTGACGCTACGGCCTGAGCCGGCTCGGAATCTCTGAGGGCCTGAAGGTTGGAGGTGGCCCCCGGGCGGCAATAAACTACCAAGTCGGCCCTTTTCGGCGTCGGTTGCCTTTCGGGGAGTGCCCTGTTCGGACTGAACCAGCCGAAGCGAGGCGCCCACCCTGTTCGAACCGTGGCGAACCGTTACCGGCTGCCGAGGTCGGTGCTACGGAGACGTGCCGCACCGCAGGACCGATCGTGAGACCCGAACCGAGTCGTGAGACTGAGAGAATACTGTCGTGAAGACGTACACCCCGAAAGCCTCAGAGATCCAGCGAGACTGGTTTGTGGTCGACGCCGAAGGCATGACCCTCGGCCGCATGGCCACCGAGGTCGCCCGCATCCTGCGAGGCAAGCACAAGCCGACCTTCGCCCCCCACATGGACATGGGTGATCACGTGATCGTCGTCAACGCCGACAAGGTCGTGCTCACCTCCGGCAAGGCCGACCGCAAGATGGTGCATCGCCACTCCGGGTATCCCGGTGGCCTTCACTCCGAAACCTACGCCGATCTCATGAACCGCCGTCCCGCCGAGGCGGTGCGCCGCTCGATAGTCGGCATGTTGCCGAAGAACCGATTGGGTCGCCAGCAGGCCCGCAAGCTGAAGATCTACGCCGGGGAAACACATCCCCATGCGGCCCAGAAGCCCCAGGTGCTCGAAATCGCCAACGCGCACGCGCGCACACGGCGAGAAAGCTGAGAGAAGTCGTGTCAACCATTCAAGCCACAGGCCGTCGTAAGCAAGCCGTCGCACGGGTTCGCATGGCTCCCGGAACCGGACAGATCGTGGCCAACGGTCGACCCTTCGAGGAGTATTTCCCGTCGGCCGTGCACCGCACGCTCATCACCGAGCCGTTGCGGGTCACCTCAGCCGAGGAATCCTACGACATATCCGTCACCCTCCACGGTGGTGGCCTGTCGGGTCAGGCCGGCGCCTTCCGCCTCGGCATCAGCCGGGCCCTGGTTGCGCTCGACGAGGAAGACCGCCCGCCGCTTCGTGGCGCCGGTCTGTTGACCCGGGATCCACGGAAGAAGGAATCCAAGAAATACGGCCTCAAGAAGGCCCGCAAGGCGCCTCAGTACAGCAAGCGCTGACGAGCCGGGCGGCGCCGAGTAGCGTTCCGTGGTCGTGCCCACATCCATTCCTACGTTCGGCACCGACGGCGTGCGGGGCCGTGTCGGCGACGAGTTGACCGCCGCCGTAGCCGAGGCTCTAGGTCGGGCTGCGGCCGAACACCTGCCGGGCCATCGCTTCGTGATCGGCTCCGACACCCGGAAGTCGGGCCCGATGCTGCAAGGGGCTCTGAGCCGGGGGCTGCGATCAGCAGGGGCTGAGGTCGCCGATCTCGGCGTGGTGCCCACACCGGCGGTCGCCTGGGTGGCGGCCGACGAGTCCGTGCCGGCGGCCATGATCTCGGCCTCCCACAATCCCTTCCACGACAACGGCATAAAGTTGTTCGCCGCCGGTGGCCTGAAGTTGCGCGACGAACTCGAGGACCGGATCCAGGCCCGTTACGTCGAGGTTGCGGCATCGCTGAGAACCTCGGCCCTCGCGGCCGACCCGCATGCGCCGGCCGATCTACGTTTCGACCGCGGTGCCTCACCGGAGGTCGAGGGCTGGGCCGATGCCGTCGTCGCCTCCGTCGACTCCGCCGCCCTGGCCGGGCTGACGATCGTGGTCGACTGCGCCAACGGGGCCGCTCACGGCGTTGCTCCCGACATTTTCCGACGGTTGGGGGCGAAGGTGACCGCCATCGGCGTGAATCCCGACGGCACGAACATCAATGACGGTGTCGGATCGACCGCCCCTCAGACCCTGGCCGCCGCGGTTCTCGAGGTGGGCGCCGACGCCGGTTTGGCATTCGACGGTGACGCCGACCGTCTGATCGCAGTCGATGGATCCGGGCGGGTGGTCGATGGTGACCGTGTCCTCGGGCTCCTGGCCACCGACTGGGCAGCCACCGACCGGCTGCGCGACAACACGGTCGTGGTGACCGTCATGACCAACCTCGGGTTTCACCGGGCGATGGCCGAGGCCGGGATCAAGGTCATGTCCACCGCGGTCGGCGACCGGTACGTGCTCGCTGCACTCGACGATCATCATCTGTCGCTGGGCGGCGAACAGTCGGGTCACGTGATCTGCCGCGACCTGGCCACGACCGGCGACGGCATCCTGGCCGGGGTCCAGCTGCTCGATGTGGTCGCCCGTCGGGGCGAACCGCTGGTAGTCCTGGCCGATGACATCATGACCACGGTGCCCCAGTTGCTGAGAAACGTGACCCTGGCGTCCCGCAACCCCGACGCCGCCGCTGTGCTGGCTCCACACGTCGCCGCCGTCGAAGAGCGCTTCGGCGACGACGGCCGGGTGGTGGTCCGCCCGTCGGGAACCGAGCCGCTCCTGCGGATCATGGTCGAACACATCGACCAGGCCGCCGCCGAAGCGGCCTGTGCAGAGCTCGTTTACCACGCCCAACGGCTGCTCGGCCAAGCCCGGTAGCCGAACCTTGTGACCGACGTCGCCGCCACGCAGGTCCGCCATACGGTCGGTTGGAGCCCAAAGTAAACTGAACCGCCTATGTGTGGAATCGTTGCCATCGTCCGTCGTCGAACCAAGCGACCGCAGCCATCGGCCTCCGATCTGCTGGCTCGCCTCGACGCCGCGGTCGAAGTCTTCCCCGCTCCGGGCGATGCCGATACGGCGACCAAACTCGCCGCCTGCGCCCGTGAGCTCGAATCCGTCGACCGGGAACTGCGCGGTGAGGCGGGCCTGGCGGCCATGGTGGGGCAGTCCGAACTGGTGCCCGGCACGGAAGGGCGCCTGGCCCAGCTGTCGATGCACATCGAGCGTCTCGAGCGCCACCTCGACGCCGAGGGTGATTCGGTCGTCGATCTCGAGGCGGTGAACGCAGCCATGGTCGAGCTGAAAGACGCCGTGTGGGCCATCGAACGGGATCGGCTCCGAGCCGCCGCGGAAGTCGTCGCCCTGGCCGGTCCCGACGTGTCGGGCGCCCGGCTGGCCGCCATGTTCTCGGTTCAGCAGGCACTGAGCAACATCGACCGGCTCGAAGTGCGGGGGCGCGACTCCGCGGGCATTCACATCGCCGTTCGCAACCACGGACTCGATCTCGCCGCGCCCGCCGTGGCCGAGCTGCTGGCCGAACGTGTCGACAATAGACTGTTCGTCGATCGGTCGGTCGTCGAGTCGAACGGCGTGCTCGGCTTCGTCTACAAAGCGGCTGCCGAGATCGGCGAGCTCGGTGACAACACCGCCGCGATGCGGGCCGCGATCGCATCCGACGACCTGCTGCGGGCAGCTCTCGAAGCCGACGCGGTCGAGGCGACGGTGCTGGCTCACACTCGCTGGGCGTCGGTCGGCATCATCTCCGAACCCAACGCCCATCCGGTCAACTCGATCGAGGTCGGGGAGCGGACGACCGGCCCGTACGTGACCTCCGTCCTCAATGGCGACGTCGACAACTTCTCCGACCTGATCGCCTCCAGTAGCCTGTCGTTCCCCGCCGAGATCACGACCGACGCCAAGGTCATCCCGTCGATGATCAGCCGCTCACTGCTGGA
>JBFHEP010000243.1:0-6670 GCA_041584095.1 Acidimicrobiales bacterium
CAGATGACCGACGCCACCGGTGAGACCGTCACCCTCAAGCTCTCGGCGTCCACGTCCGAACCGGTTCCCGACGCCGATGGGGAGGCGGCGGTTCGTCACGCGCTGTTCTCCACCTCCGGCACCGTCATCAAACACCAGGGCTTCCTGAAGGCCTACGTCGAGGGTGAAGACGAGAACGGGAGCGGCGAATCCGCCGATGGCTCCGCCGTGGACGCGGACAAGCGTCTGCCGGCGCTGGCCGAAGGCGATCGGGCCGACATCACCGACATCTCGGCCGACGGCCACGACACCCAACCGCCGGCCCGCTACACCGAGGCGTCGCTGGTGAAGAAGCTCGAGGAGTTGGAGGTCGGCCGCCCGTCGACATACGCCTCGATCATGGGAACGATCCAGGCTCGCGGCTACGTGTGGAAGAAGGGTTCGGCGTTGGTGCCGAGCTTCCTGGCCTTCGCCGTGGTCACTCTGCTCGAGCAGCACTTCCCGGATCTGGTCGACTACGCCTTCACCGCCCGCATGGAGGACGACCTCGACAACATCGCCGCCGGCGAGGGCGAGATGGTCCCGTGGCTGACCCAGTTCTACTTTGGCGTCAACGAAGAGCCGGGGCTCAAGGAGAAGGTCGAGGAGCGACTGGGCGATATCGACGCCCGGGCCGTCAACTCGATTCCGATCGGTACCGACCCCGACGGGGTGCCGATTGTGGCCAGGGTCGGCCAATACGGTCCCTATCTCGAGCGCGGTGACGACACCAAGTCGATCCCCGACGACATCGCCCCCGACGAGCTCACCGCCGAGCGGGCGATCGAGATGATGGCTGTACCCGACGTGATCGAACTCGGCACCCACCCCGAGACGGGTCTGCCGGTATACGTGCGGGACGGCAAGTTCGGCCCCTACGTGCAGATGGGCGAGATGCCGGAAAAGGTCACCGACGACAACAAGCCGAGGACCGCGTCGCTGTTCGAGGACATGAAGATGGAGGAGTTGACGCTCGACGAGGCGGTCCAGCTGCTCACCATTCCCCGGGTTCTCGGCGTGGACCCCAACGACGGGCGCGAGATCGTGGCCCACAACGGCCCGTACGGCCCCTACGTTCGCAAGGAGCCGGATGAGGAGGGTAAGCGAGCCGACACCCGCTCGTTCGAGAACGAGCGGGATCTGTTCACGATCGATCTCGACAAAGCGGTCGAGATGTTCGCCCAGCCGAAACGCCGGCGGGGTCAGGTGGCGGCCGCCGGCCCGCTCAAGGAGCTCGGTGTCGACCCCTCCACCGACTTGCCCGTGGTCGTCAAGAACGGCCGCTTCGGCGAGTACGTGACCGACGGTGAGGTCAACGCCTCGCTGACCGCATCGGACTCGGTTGACCGCATCGACATCAGCCGGGCGTCGGAGCTACTGGCTCAGCGGCGTCACAAGATCGAGATGGAGGGCGGTCCCGTCAAGAAGACGGCCAAGAAGACGGCCAAGAAGGCGACAAAGAAAGCGGCAGGCAGCTCGGCGAAGCGGGCGGCGCCCAAGAAGGTGCCCGCGAGCGGAGCGGCGAAGCGCAGCGGCGGCTGACCGTTGGCGCTCTACATAGCGTTGGAGGGGGGCGAGGGCTCGGGCAAGAGCACGCAGGCCTCGCGATTGGCCGAGCGTCTCGACGCCGTGCTGACGCGTGAGCCCGGCGGCACCGGTCTCGGGGCACGGCTCCGAGAGCTGCTGTTGAACACCACCGACGTGCCGATCGGCGCCCGCTCCGAGGCGTTGATGATGGCCGCCGACCGGGCCCAGCATCTCGACGAGGTCGTGGTGCCGGCGTTGGCGTCGGGCCGTCACGTCGTCTCGGACCGCTCGGCCTACTCATCGATGGCATACCAGGGTGCGGGCCGCAAGCTGGGCGTCGACACGATCCAGCGGCTCAACGAGTTCGCCATCGACGGTCGCTGGCCCGATGTGGTGGTGCTGCTGACCGTCCCGGCCGACGCCGCCCGTTCCCGGCTCGACCGGAGCCTCGACCGGATCGAGCAGGCCGGTGACGGCTTCCACCGTCGGGTCGTCGACGCCTTCACCGAAATGGCCGCCGCAGACCCGAGCCGATGGGTTGTCGTCGCCGGCCAGGGCTCGGTCGATGAGGTGGCCGACCGGGTCTGGCAGGCGATTGAGCCTCGCCTTCCCCCGGCCGCGCCGTAGACGACCCGACCGCCCTAGTCGGAACCATCCCACGCAAACCAGTAGGCGGCCAGCCGATCGACGAAGCGTTTCGGCTCTTCGGCGTACAACCGAGCGGCCAGTGCTGCGCTCTGCTGCTCCAGACCGACGCGGTGCCGGTCGAGGAACGCGCCCGCCGATTCGACCATCTCCCGGCCGCCGAATGCTTTCGGTTCGGCGAGCAGCTGGTCCTTCAGCACGGCGAGGTCGTGAGCGTCTCCGAGTGTGTCGGACAGACAGCCGAAGGCTGCACTCAGCGGTTCGAGCACCGATGGCGCCGCGTCCTGGAGGAGTCGCAGGTGGTACCACGTGTACTTGGCCCATTTGCGAAGCTCGTGAAACCGGTTGGGCGTTGGCGTTCGCTGCACCGCGCCCAGCGCTTCGACGCCCCGGCCGTACGTTTTGGCCGCGCCTCCGGCGGCCGCATCCCAACCCCGATGTTGGAGGGTCCAGCCGTCGATTCCGGCGCGGCCCTTCGTCAGGATGTTGCGGGCGCGATCGATCGGGTCGGAGTCATCGGCTGCGGCGCGGGTCGCCGCCTTGGCACGTTCGGCCAATTCCGCTCGAACCGGTGCGAGGCCGCCGGCGGGAAGACGGTCGGGAGACCGGGCGACGAGTTGATCGAATGTGATCAGAAGCGCCTGGGCGTCACGGTAATCCGACAGCTCCCGCGCCGCGTCGCGGTAGGTGCGGTCGGCCGCCGAGTACTGGTCACCGAGTGCGGGTTTGACCAGCCGAACCAGGCCGCGCACCTTCTTGCACCGCCTGCGGCAATCGTGGATGTTTTCAACGGCCTGGGGCCCCTCCAGATAGCTCAGGCGGTCGAGGGCATCGGCCGTTTGTTCGTGAGCTATTCGGCGGACTGCGTCGGCCATCGTCTCCCCGGAGGAGAATCGAAAGGCCATGTACCGACCGTAGTGATCGGAACCGATGGCGGCAAGACAGCCATGACCCGGCGACTCGCGTCCGGTTTCCTCTGGTGAATACCGCTCTCGAGCTTGCGTCGGTTGCGGCGAGCGACGTGCTCCGTCCCGACGCACGTAGACTCCCGAGGGTGGATGCGTGGGCTGCCGTCGTCGGTCAAACCGAGGCTCTGACCCGCCTGGAGCAGGCGGCCGCCAATCCGGTGCACGCCTACCTGTTGCTGGGTCGACGGGGCTACGGCACCCATCAGGCCGCACTCGGATTCGCCGGCCTGGTATTGGCTGCGTCGGTCGACCACGGCAACGATGGGCCAGGCCGCGAGCGTGCGCTGAAGCTGGCGCTCGAGGCCAACCACCCCGATCTCATGGTGTTCCGACCGGAGGGGGCCGCACTCCGGGTGTCGGAGGCCGAGGAGATCATCCGGGCCGGGTTGCGTACCCCGATCGAGGGATCGCGCAAGGTCATCGTCGTCGACGGCGTCGACACCATCCAGGAGGAGGCCATCGGCAAGTTGCTGAAGGTGGTCGAGGAACCGCCACCCTCCACCGTGTTCGTCATGCTGGCCGACACGATCCCGCCGGAGATCGTCACCATCGCCAGCCGGTGTGTGCCGGTCGAGTTCGGGCCTTTGCCATCGGCCGAATTGGAGCTGGCGCTCGTGGCCGAAGGAGCCGATCCCGAGCGGGCCACGGTGGCGGCAATGGCCGCCGGTGGAGACGTCGACCGGGCTCGCCTGCTGGTCACCGACGATGCATTGGCCGAACGGGCTGCGCTGTGGCAGTCGATCCCGGACGAGTTGAACGGTACCGGGTCCAGGGCCTGCGAACTGGTCGATCAGGTTCGGGCCGGTATGGACGCGGCCCAGGGCCCGCTCGAAGCTCGTCAAGCCGCCGAGATGGAGCAGTTGGAGGCCCGGGTCGAGCAGCTGGGGGAGCGGGGCTCGGGCCGGGCCGATGTGGTTGCTCAGCACAAGCGTGAGATCAGGCGGCTGCGGACCGACGAGCTGGTGTTCGGACTGGCCGTCATGTCGCGGGTCTATCGCGACCGGCTGGTGGCCGGCTACGACCCGGGAGCAGAGTCGGCCCTCGACGCCATCCAGGCCACCGCGGAGAACCTGATCCGCAACCCAAACGAGACGCTGCTGCTACAAGATCTGTTTCTCAAGATCGCTCCCGTTTCGGCGGCGTAGAACGGTGTCTCGTTGGCGTGGGGAGCGGACCAGTCCCCCCACCCCCACCGGAACCGGCGATCTGGAAGCGATTGCGGACGGGTGTCGCGCGAAATAGCTGCCAATTCGCGTCAAGGGGTGGGTCCCAGGCTTATGGCGGTGCCGCCGTTCGCGGCCCCCGATCAGTCCCAGGCCGCGAACACCAGAGAGGTGTCTCCCAATTCTCCGGTCTCGCCGCGCCCCTGCCAGGCCGGTGGCAGATTCTCCCGTGCCACGAGCAGGAACGTGCCGGAGGCGTCGTAGTCGATGGCGGTCGTGGCCGGGTCAAGGGTGAACACGGCCTCCTGGGCGCCGGTTTCCGTGGAGAAGACCTGGCCGGCCACGCCGTCTCCGTCCGGTGACTCGACCGCCAGCACCAGAGCCCCGTCGGATCGGGTGGCACCGTCGATGATCGGACCCGACACCTCCATGACGGGACCGACGGCGGAAGGAACCGAGGTTTGCGTGATGCTCACCATCGTGACCGTCGACGCGTCGTGGCCGTTCACGGCCACCGCCACCGTTTCACCGTCGATCCACGAGACCGGGGCGGCGAAACCGGGTGCCTCGAGCCCGTCGGGTGGTCTGACGGCCGCGCCGATGAGTTCTGGACTGACGAGCATCTCGCCGGTCGTGGCGTCGTGAACGGCCACGCCGATGTCGAGCACGGATACGGCCAAGCGGGTGCCGTCGGGAGAGATCACCGGGGTCGTGCCGTTGACCCGGATCTCGGCGTCGGGAACCGAGGTCGTGATTCCCGGATCGACCCGAAACACGGTGCCGACGGCAGGCTCGCAGCAGTCGGCGACCCAGAGGCGTCGGCCGGCGGCCGCGATCTGCTGCAGGGCCTGGGCGCCGCCTTCCTGCTCGCCCGACCCGGCCTCGGCGCCCCATCCGGAGATGCGCTGGACGATGTCGCCGGAGTCGGCGTCGATGAGGACCAGGTCGTAGCTTCCGGCCTCGACACCCCATATGGAACCGGGGAGCACGGCGACATCGACCGGTTCAGTGCCGCCCGGCTCCGTGGTCGACGATGTGTCGCCGCCGACACCATCGGTAGTGCTCGATGGAGGCGTGGTCTCGATTGTCGTGGCGACGCTGTCGCCGGAGTCGGATGAGCATGCGGCGAAAAGCACGAGGGCGGCGGAGAGGCCGATGAGGATTCGAGTCGTTCGCCGGGGTGGTCGGGTTGGACGAGTTCGAGTCGAATGGGCCATGCAGTTTGTTCTTTCCACGCAGCGGCCAATGGCCTACGGCCGGGGCGGCATCGGGTACGGGTTGAGCGTACTTGTCGATGTTGGCAAGCGATCCGGAGTGGTGTGTATTGTTGCGCCGTAGGCTGTCGTTGTTGTGGTGTGGAGTTCACGTGGCGATGGACGTTTCGGTTCCCGGGTTGCAGGCTTGGTTGCGGCGGCGATCGTGGTGCTCTTGACCCAATGTTCGCCGGCCAGTGATCCGACGCTCCTGGAGGCCGTGCAATCAACCGACGCGGAGCCTCCGCCGGCCGCGCCGGCGAGCGGCCTCCGCCCGGCCGAGGATGTGTTGATCGTCGAGTCGGCGGCCACGGACGGATCGGCATCGGGTGCCACCGACGGATCGGCATCGGGTGTCACCGACGGATCGGCATCGGGTGTCACCGACGGATCGGCATCGGGTGTCACCAACGGAACGGCCTCGGGGGCCGTCGACAGCGGGGAACGGATGTCAACCGCAACGACCGAGCGCAGCAACGGTTCGGCCGGGTCTTCCATTCGGCCGGGAATCATCTCAGGCATGCAGAATCTGCTCCGCGGTCGCCAGGGAACATTCACCTTCGATCCCGACGGTGTGGGACCCGACCGTGGGCCGATCGACGTGCTGTACCAGCAGCCGCAGGCCGGCGAGCTGTCCACGGCCCCCATCCTGATCGTCATGCCCGGCAATAGCCGTACCGCCGCCAACTACCTGGACAGTTGGAGCGAACACGCCGATGAGTACGGCGCCGTGCTCCTGGTGCCGTTGTTCCCTCGCGACAGCTACGACACCAGGGACTACAACCGAGGCAACCTGCTCGACGCCGACGATAGGCCCAACCCGTCCGAGCAGTGGACCTTCACCGTCATCGAGGCGCTCCACGCCGGCGTGGCCGAGGCCATCGGATCGTCCACCGGCGGCTATTACCTCTACGGCCACTCGGCCGGAGCCCAATTCGTCCACCGCTTCATGCTCTACATGGCCGACAACCACGTGATTCGCGCCGTGAGCGCCAACGCCGGATGGTACACGGTGCCCGATCCGGGAATCGAGTTCCCCTACGGCACACAAGGCGGTCCGTCGATCTCGATGTCGAGGGCCCTGCAGACTCCGCTG
>JBFHEP010000244.1:0-6669 GCA_041584095.1 Acidimicrobiales bacterium
AGGTAGCTGATCCGCTCGTCGTGCTGAAGATTGGCCAGCAGGTTCAAGATGGCGGCCTGGACCGAGACGTCGAGGGCTGATGTGGGCTCGTCGCACACAACCAGGCGGGGGTCGCCGGCGAAGGCCCGCGCGATGGCCACGCGCTGTTTCAGGCCGCCGGACAGTTGTCGGGGTCTCACGTCGAGATGATGTGATGAGAGGCGCATCGCCTCCGCAATCTCCTCGACCCGCTTGTCGGCTGCGTCGCCCTTGATGCCGGTGAGGGTGGTGACCGTGCGCTTCAGGATCCTGCGGACCGTCCAGGATCGGTTGAGTGCCGAGTCGGGGTTCTGGAAGACCATCTGGAGCGCTTTGATGGCTTCCTGACGGCGGGCCGTGGCTTCGGCTTTCATGGGTTCGCCGTCGAGGATCATCTCGCTGCCCGGATCGGCCGCATGCACGCCCAGCATCGCCTTGGCCAGGGTGGACTTTCCGGAGCCGGATTCACCTACCAGTCCCAGGGTCTCACCTTCGGCGAACCCGAGATCGACCGACACCAGCGCCGGGATGTCCCGCCCCTTCTGCCGGAATGTTTTGGATACGCCGATCAGATCGAGCACTCTCTTGTCGCCGGAGTCGTACAGCGGAACCCTTTCCTCGGGCGCGTGAATCTCGGTGACCTGATCGCTGTGATGACAGCGGGTCCAGCGGCCGTCGTTGAGCGCCACGATGGGCGGGACCTCGTTGCGACACAGGTCCGAGGCGAGCGGACATCGGTCGACGTAGACGCACGTTGGCAGATCGGAACCGATCGGCGGCATATTGCCCGGAATGGTTGACAGCGCCCGGTCGGTCTTTCGCAGCCCGGCGCGGGGAATGGCGTTCATCAGGCCGATCGTGTAGGGATGGCGGGGCTGGTCGAACAGCTCGTCGGCCGGGGCCTCCTCCACCATGCGTCCGGCGTACATCACGCCGACCCGGTCGCACATCGTACGAATGACGCCCAGGTTGTGGGCGATGAGGAGCACGGCCGCATCGGTTTCGTTGCGGAGCTCCCGAACCAGGTCGAGAACCTCGGCCTCCACCGTGGCGTCGAGCCCCGTGGTGGGCTCGTCGAGCACCAGGAGCTTCGGATCGCCGGCCAGTCCCATGGCGATCACGACACGCTGAAGCATGCCGCCCGAAAGCTGGTGGGGATACCGTTCCAGCACCGACCGGGGGTCGGCGATGTGGACTCGCGTCAGGGCCTGCAGGGCGCTCTCGGCCGCCTCCTCCTTCCCCTGGCCGAGGATTCGATAACACTCGGCCACCTGCTTGCCGATCTTCAGAGCCGGGTTCATGGCCTGCACCGGATCCTGGTAGACCATCGCCGCCTCCGTGGCCCGGAACTGGCGAAGCTCAGCGGCCGACATGGCAGTGATGTCGCGCCCGTCGGCCAGCACCGTACCACCGGTGATTTCGCCGTTGCTCGGCAGGAAGCGGAGCGCAGCGTAGGCGGTTGTCGACTTGCCACAGCCCGACTCCCCAACCAGCCCGTAGGCTTCGCCGGGTCGGATCTGGAACGTCACCCCGCGCAGCACCTCGCGTGGATTGCCGCGCACGTGGTAGACGAGCTTCAGATCCTGAACTGCCAGGGCAGCCGTGTTCGGGTCACCTCGGTCGATCGGAATCTCTGTGTCCATTACTGCGGTCATGAGAATATGATCCCCTGTTTCTTCCAGAGCTGGAAAATCAGCCCTTGTAGATCTTGTCCAAAGAGTCGGCAATGAGGTTGACGCCGATCACCAGAATGGCGATGGCCAGCGCCGGGAAGATCGACGGCCACCACTGGCCGGCTTTCACCAGCTCGTAGCTCTGGGAGATGTCGGTACCCCAGTCGGCGACCGAGACGTCGTCGGCTCCGAGGCCCAGGAATGCCAGCGTGGCAACCGTGAAGATGGCATAGCCGACCCGCACCGTGAATTCGACGACGAGCACGTTGGTGATGTTGGGCAGGATCTCCCGCAACATGATGAACAGGCCCGACTCGCCCCGCAATTTGGCCGCGGCGACGTAATCGAGTTGTGACTCGGTCAGCACTGCGGCGCGCACGGTTCGAGTTACCACCGGGGTGAACAGGCCGGCAATGGTGAGGATGATGGCGACACGGGATGCTCCGAAGACCACGAGCACCATGATGGCGAGCAGGATCACCGGGAGCGACAGGACCGCCTCCATGATCCGACTCAGAACCTCGTCGACCCAGCCCCGGTAGTAGCCCATGATGAGACCGAGCAGCGCACCAAGGGCCACAGCGATGAGGGCAGCGGCCGGCGCGTTGATGAGCACGTTGTCGGCACCGTAGACGACTCGGGAATAGACGTCGCGACCGGTGCTGTCGGTGCCGAACCAGGCATCGGCGCTGGGAGGACTCCGCGGTATGACCTGACCGTCGACCCGGACCGGCTCGAGCTCGGGATACCGGGCGAAGACCCCCGGGGCGACACCGCAGGCCAGCCACAACAACACGATGAACAGCCCGATCAGGAACGACGGCGTTCGAAACAGTTCTCGCCGCTGTTCGGCCCGGACGGACTTACGGTCGAGAGCAGGAGCGGTGCTGATCGGTACCGCCTCAGGGGTCGCGATCTCGGCCTCGAGTTCGTCTTGGACTACGTTGCTTTCTTCCATCTCTCAATCCCCTTATGACGAGATCCGGGCCCGGGGGTTCATCCAGGCGATCAGCAGGTCGGCGGTCAGCGTCGACAGCATGAAGATGATGGCCACCGTCACGACGCCCGCCTGAAGCAGCGGGAAATCAGGAGCCGTGGCGGCCCGGAAGATCAAGCCTCCGAGGCCGGGGTAGTTGAACACCAGCTCCAGGCCGACAAGACCGCCGAACAGGTAGCCCATCTGGGTACCGGTCACGGCCACCGTCGGCTGCAAAGCGTTCTTCATGATGTGTTTGCGGATCACCTCGGAGGGGCTGAGGCCCTTCATGAAGGCGGTCCGGCTGTAGTCGGATTCGAAGGCGGTGATGGCTCCGGCTCGGGTGATGCGGGCGATGTAGCCGAAATACACGAACAGGATCGCCAGCGCAGGTAGCAGGATGTAGCGCAACTCGGTGAAGATTCCGGCGTTGTCCGGGGCGTTGGAGATTGCTGGCAGCCAGCCCAATTGCACGCCGATGATGAACTGCAGGAACACACCGGAGACGAAGTCGGGAATGGATGCCGACGCCAAGCCGAAGGACACGATGCTGCGATCGGCGAAGGTGTCTTTCTTGTAGGCGGCCCAGATACCCCCCAGGATCGAGATCGGAAGGGTCAGCAGCAGGGAAAGCCCGACCAATTTGGCGGAGTTCCACAGGGCCGGCAACACGAGATCGAGTACTCGAACCCCCGGCTGGGAGAACGACTCACCGAAATCGAGCGTGACGACCGATAGGAGAAGTCGGCCGAACTGGGTGGGTAGCGGGTCGTCGAGACCGAGGTTCTCGGTCAGTGATGCAACCCGCTCCTCGGATGCGAACGGTCCGGCCAGCTGTTTGGCCGGATCCGACGGGAAGACCCTGGTCAGCGCGAACACGATGACCAGGATGAGGAAGAGTGTGACCACGGCCAGGAGCAGACGACGTATCAAGAACTGAAACATCGAGCCGCCGAATTGTCTTCGAACCGCCGGCTCGGCACCCGCCGGTTTTGGCCCTGCCTCCTCGGCTACCTGAGCATCTGGAACGCTCACGTGTTCCCCCTTGTTGTCTTGCTGTTGGTTGACCTGTGGTTGAGACGGTAGAGGCGACGACGGAGTTCCGTCGCCGCCTCAAATCCGTTTCAGTGAATTTGGTTGGCTTGTTGTTACTGTCAGGCGCTCTTCGACGCCCGGCTCAGGATCACGTGGCCCAGAGCCGTTGCCTGCATGTCCGACACGCTGTTGTCATGGCCGGACAGGTAGTTGTAGAAGTAGGGGTAACAGGCCGGAGTCTCCTCGTGCATGAGGTTCGCTATCGCCTCGATCGCCGTCTTCTGGTCGTCGACCGTGACCGAGGTCCGGTACTGCGACAGGAGAGTGTCGAAGTCGCTGTTGGCCCAGTTCGACGAGTTCCAGACGCCACCGGTGGCCAGAGCCGAACTGAAGTAGACGTCGGGAACCGGCCGGTGGCCGTAGTCGACGATGCCGAAGTCGGCTGAACCGTCGCAGGGCAGCGACGGGTCGCTGTCGTTGGGACCGGGACACCAGGCCGCTCCGTAGAACGTGGAGTTCGACTGGGTGCTGACTTGGAGATTGAAGCCGGCTTCGGCCACATTGCGCTGCACGATCTCGGCCAGACGGGGGATCTCCTGGATGTCGCCGGTCTCGATGGTGCCGGTGATGTCGGTGACGCCGGCCTCCGCCAGCAGCGACTTGGCCATCTCGATGTCACGGGTTCGCTGGGGACCCACCTCGACGTACATGGGGAACGCCGGATGGACCGGGTAGTCGTTGGCCACGATGGCTCGCCCGCTGAACAGCGTGTTCACCATCTCGTCGCGGTCGAGACAGTGGGCCAGGGCCTGGCGTACCAGCTTGTCGGTGTACTGGCCCTGCTGGGTGTTGAACCACAGCTGGCGGTGGGTGGCCGCCGGAGGTTCGAGCACGGTGAAGCTGTCGTCACTCAACAGTCCTTCGCCGCCGATCACGGTGAACTGCTGGACGGCATCGATGTCACGCGAGGTCATCGCGGTGACCGCGGTGCCGAGATCCTGGAATCCTCGCAGCTCGGTGGTGTCGAGCGGGGTCGAGCCGCCCCACCAGTCGGGGTTGCGCTCGAACTTCACGACGAACGTCGTGGGGTCGAAGCTCACGAACTTCCAGGCGCCGGTCCCGTCGGGCTTCTCGTCGAGGGTGGTGCCATCACTGTAGTCGGCCGGCGTGATGAGCGACTGGGCGTTGTAGGTCGAGACCAGCGCCGGGAAGTTGCCGTTGGGTTCGATGAGCGTGACCACCGCGACGCCGGGGTCGGAGGAGTCCACCGATCCCTGGTCGATTACCCCACCGAGACCGGCGTTGCCGGCGGCGGCCATGCGGTCCATGGTGGCGGCGACGTCGGCAGAGGTGAAGTCGCTGCCGTTCTGCCACTTCACGCCCTCCCGAAGCGTGAACGTCCACACGGAGCCGTCCTCGTTGGGCTCCCAGGCGGTGGCCAGGCCCGTGTCACCGATGCTGCCGTCGGGGGCAACACCGACCAGATATTCGAAGCTCTGCGACAGCACCGCGTAGGTGCCGAGATCGAGCATGTTGACGGGATCGAGGCCACTGTTGGCGTCGCCCTGCTGCACGGCGACCACCAGGTTGCCGCCCTGGGTCGTGCCGCCGCTCTCGCCTTCGGCGTCACCTCCCGAAGCGGTGCCCTCGTCACCACCGCCGTCGTCACTGCCGCATGCGGCGATGATCGAGCCCATCACGGGCATCGACAGACCGACGATCATGCCTCGCTTGAGGAAGTCACGGCGACCGATCCGGCCTTGGGCGTATGACTCGATGAGATCGAGCTGAACCGGCCCAACGTTTCGACGAAACACGTCAAGTCGTTTGAAGTCCATTGAATTTTCGCTCCCCTTCCGGCTTGTCGAGCCGGCTTAGCAGATCGACCACGGGCAGCCCCTCTGAGTGACACCGGAAAGGCGCCATGTGCCGTGACCAACCCATTTCAGTTGGTTGTGTCTGGGATCACACCATAGCGCACCGCGGAAATCTTCCATAGTCGTTCGGAACGGTGACGCAAGCTCGCCATCGGAATGTCATTCGGGTGTGGTACTACGCCCAACCCGGGTCGATGACGGCCTGTCCGGTATCGAAGTGGCGGGTGTGGGTCACCCACGAGCCGTCGTCGAACACGTGCAGCTGGTAGCCGGGAGGATCGCAGACGACCTGGGGTCGGGCGTCCGGGGCGAGATTCAACTCCACCTGGTGGATCGTGCTCAATCCGGTGCTGCACAGGACCCCGCCGACGGTGGTGGTGATCGAGCGGTGCATGTGGCCGCAGAAGATGCGGGTGACGTGTGGATGGGAGCCGACGATGTCGGCGAAGCGGGCCCGGTTGCCGAGGCCGGTTTCGTCCATCCAACCGATCCCGGTGCGAAACGGGGGATGGTGCATGGCGATTGCGGCGGGCCGGTCGGCGGTTGCGGTCAGAGCCTCGTCGAGCCACCGGGCCCGAGGCTCGTCGAATTCACCGCCATGGTTTACCTTGCCCTCTGCGTCGATCTGGTCGGCCGCCAGGGTGTCGAGCCCGATCACCGTGGTCGGTCCGACGTCGACGACCCAACTCATGTTGTCGTCGGCTGCCCACGGCATGGCGAAGGCGTCACGAAGAGATGATCGCCGGTCGTGATTCCCGGGTAGGACGAGCACCGGCATCGGCAGCGGTGCCAGCAAACCGGCGACGATGGCCATCTCCTCCGCCGTCCCGAGATCGGTGAGGTCGCCGGTCAACAGCACGGCGTCCGGTTGCACGGTCTCGGCCAGTAGCCGCTCCACGGCCAGCTGAAGGCGGTTGTTGTTGTCGACGTAGAGCTCCCCGGCGTGGTCCGGTGCCACCACATGCGTGTCGCTCACCTGAGCGAGGAGGAGGCTCATCCGGGCTCAGCCGCCTTCGCCGTCGGTGGCGCCGACGATGTTGAGGTTCACGACGAGATTGCCGTCGGGGTCGATCGAGGTTCCGTACTGTTC
>JBFHEP010000245.1:0-6669 GCA_041584095.1 Acidimicrobiales bacterium
CTCCCTGCCCGGCGTACGCGGTGACCATGCGCTCATCGGTGTAGTAGCGTCGCAGGTGCTCGATCTGACTGTCGACGAACATGGTCGACAACATCTCCTCGTCGCCGGCAAGCCGTTCCTCGATCTGGGCCCGGGTCGGAGCGTGATCGAGCCACAGGTCCTGGTCGCCGACCGGGCGGAGGGCATCGCGGAGACGATCGAACAGCGCCTCCCGGGCGAGGTGGCCGGCGACATCGCCGGGGGCGAAGGATCGGATCGACTCGAGCGTACGCTCAGTGTCCATCCACGCCGTGAACGAGTGGCCGTCTTCGAACGGGGCGAAGTACGTCGGGTCGCCAATCACGATCTCCAGTCCGTGGGACTTCAGCCCGAGATCGTCGATGACCCGCTGGTGGAGCAAGCCGGCCAGATAGGCGCAGGGCGAGATGATGTAGCCCGGCCACATCTCCTCGAGCGTGGCGGCGCCACCGAGCCGGTCACGGCGTTCGAGGACCACCACACTTCTGCCGGCGCGAGCCAGGTAGGCGGCGGCGGTGAGGCCGTTGTGCCCGCCTCCCACCACGATGACATCCCAGGTGGTGCCGGCCAACGGCCGGTCAGGGGGTGGGGGCTGGAGGGCTGTCAGAAGCTCGGCCGGGTTCATGTCCGCGAAACTACCTCACGGGATCACGAACAGACACGTCAGCGACGATCCTCGATCCAGGCGTCGATGGCCTCCCAGGCCTGGAACAACATCTCCTCCTGCGCCGCCGCGGTCCGGGGTATGCGGTCGGCGTGGACCACGAACCAGGCGAGTTCGATGGTTTTTCGGGTGGGGATCGACCACCAGAGGTCGCCGACGGTGGCCAGCTGGTCAAGGCCGGTGTGGGCCACGAACACGGCATCGGCGTCCAGAGCCGCGTTCAGCGCGGCCATCGTGCCTGCCGGCCGGGGCGGGAGCACGTTTCGGAGCTTGGCCGCACGGGCCGCCGCGGCCTCGTTGCCTCCCTCGCGAAGCCGGTCGATGGCTCGAAGGCGCCGCTGTGGAGTGAAGTTGCCACCCTCGGGAAAGATGACCAGGGCGTCGCGTGCGGTCATGGTCGAGGCCAGTGTCCGGATGGCGTCGACCGGTCGCTTCCCGGCGGCCGGCTGCGAGGAGATGAACAGGTTCGGCAACCGATTGAGGTAGATGTCGATCACCGGGTCGAGCTGGAGCAGCTCCTTGGCCACGATCCTGGGCTGGCGACCCTGCCACGACATGACCTCGTGCAGCAACAAAATCGAATCGGCCGGGCCGGCGTGCCGGCTCATGACGACGAGCGGTGATTCGTCGGTTGTCGGGTCCCCGTCGTCGCCCGGCAGATCTTGATCATCGGCGGCGATCTCGAGTGTGAACAGCCGTCGTCCCAATCCGACGACCACTGCCAGGGTCAGGCGAAGTACGTCGTAATGGGCTCGCTGGAACACCGGCGATCGCAGCTTCCAGCCGAAGCCGGCGGCCGCCCACAGCAGGAAGGCGGCGACGGTTGCTGCCGCTTCCGCCACCAGATAGACGGTGGCCAGGCCGAGCACCCGCAGTCCCCGCAGGTGGCCCGGAAGTAGGTAGGAAAGCACGAAGGCCGCAATCAATACCACCGGAACGGTGGCCAGGTAGAGCGCCGAGGCCAGGAGCGGGAGCGGCCAGATCACGAATCGGCGGACCGGGCGCGGTGGCAGTTTCATCGGCGGCCGTCGCCGACCGGCCACTCGGGAACGTGGCGGTCGAGATAGTCGGCGGCGACACGGTGCGACTGTGCGATGCGATCGCGGTTGCCCGTTGCCGTGTCGCGGCGGTATTGAGTCAGATCGTTGAACGACTTCGGTTCGCCGGTGGGCAGGACATGGACATCCACATCAGGCGGCAGCGCGGCCAGCGCCTCGGTGAAGCGATGCCGCCGGGAGATCTCGAAGGCGATCATGGCCACCTCCCACGGCCACTGCGGTGTCGACAGCGGTTCCTCGATCCGCCCGACGTGCAGGACGAAAACGGTTGTGGCCCCCAGCGCAACCGCCCGGTCGAGCGGAATCGAGGCCACCAGCCCGCCGTCGAGGTAGTGCTCACCGTCGATCTCCACCGGCGGAAGGAGACCGGGGACAGCGGCCGAAGCAAGGATCGCATCGACCAGCGGCCCGTCGGAGAAGTAGTGCGCCGATGCCCGTTCGATGCTGGCGGCCACACACTCGAAGGTCACCGCGAGGTCCTCGATCCGTTCGACGGGAAGCGTTTCGGTCAGGAGCTGCCGCAGGCCGTTGTTCTCGTAGAGGTGGGTCCTGGAGGTGGCCATGGTTCGGACCTGTTTGGTGATCGAGGCGTTGAAGACACCGGCCCGACCGATCGAGGACCAGAGCCGGGTGAGCAGCTCGACGGTGCCGAGCGACGGATCCGCCGCCACCATCGCCCCGTTGAGCGCACCGATCGACGTTCCGACGATCAGATCGGGACGTATGTCCCGTTCCAGCAGCGCCTGCAGCTGACCGACCTCGTGGGAGCCCAGATGGCCCCCACCACCGAGAACGAACGCGGTGCGGTCCGGCGTTCGTGCGACAGATTCTCGTGTCATTGGGCACCTCCTGGTCCGGTGTCATTGCCCGGGGGGAATGGTCAGCGCAGTTGAACCTAACTCGTTTGAGTATCATCGAAGCCATCACCGTTCGCGATAACATCCACCGCCGGACGGGTTCGAGTGGGCCCTGGCCAACAGCTGCCTCAGCCACTTCGACCGGAGCGTCCTCGTCCACGAGGTGCGGGATTACACCGACCGCGATTGGGTGAGCGTGCCGGCTCCGGCATCAAGCGTGGCCGGACGTCCCAGCCACAGAGACGCCTGACGCGGACCGTGACCGAACGTCAGGTCGCCGACGACGGGGACGTCCAATCCGCCGAGACGGTCCCGGACAACGGCCTGGACCTGCGCGGGCGGTGTACAGTCGATCAGGTCACCGACGGCGATGCCGACGACCCCGTCGAAGAAGCCCGATCGGCGCAGGTGAGTGAGGAAACGTTCGAGACGATAGGCCTCTTCGCCGATGTCCTCGAGCACCGCGATCGCCCCGCGACCTGGGAACGCGTGGGGAGTTCCGACCATCGCGGACAACAACGAGATGGTCCCGCCGACCAACGGCGCCGTGACCACCGGTCCGGCGACCACCGGGCTTCCGGCGAGCACCAACGGTTGCGGGTCGTCGCCGAACAGTGCTGCCGCCAACCCGTCGCGAGACCACGGGTCAGCTGTGTCGCCGGTCAGCACCGGGGTGGCCGGCATCGGCGACCACAGCGAGGCCCATCCGAGTCGTGCCGCCAGCGCCTGGTGCAGCGCGGTGATGTCGGACAGGCCGGCGACGACCTTCGGCTCGAGCGTGGCCAAGTCGGCCCACGGCAGGCCATCGAGCAGGCGAGGCGTGCCGTCGCCTCCACGGGCCGAGATCACGGCTGCGATCTCGGAGGACGTCAACGCCCACAGAAGATCGGCCCGCCGGGCATCGTCCTTGGCGGCCATGAACTCCAATTCCTCGCAACCGGGCTCACGAAGGGAACGCCCCTCGACCACCTCGAATCCCACCCGACGGAGCCACGCCAGCCCGTCTTCGAGGCGTTCGAGGTCGACCGGACCGGCCGGGGCGATCACTGCGACCCGATCGCCTGGCCTCAACACCGGCGGACGGCGCAGGCCCGCGTTCGGCATCATCCGATCCATCCCGTCAATCATGGGCCCATCCTCCGGTCCGATCGTGGCGTTCATCTTGCCGACGTGAGGATGCGGATCCATCCCCGAACCGTGATCCGGCGACGGGTATGAAGCGCACTACGATGGATCGTGCGCCCCCGCATCGAGCGGCGGCCGACATGGCAAGGCGACCAGAACAGGTGTGGTCCATGGAGCAGCCCTTCAGTGAACAACCCGCCGGTGGAGCGAACCCTCCGCCGGGCTGGTATCCGGTCGATGACAGCCAGGTTCGTTATTGGGACGGCGAGGCGTGGACCGATCGGATCGCTCCCCGCCAGCCGGAACCCGGCAGCCCCGGTTCCCCCGGCACACTGGATTCGATGGGCGGTCAGGTGACGGCCGCCGTCACGTCGATCAACGAGAACCAGATGGCCATGTTCGCCCACCTCGGACAACTTCTCGGGCTGATCTCGGGCGTCGGCGGGTTCGTCGTGCCCCTGATCATCATGGTGACCAAGGGCAACGAATCGGCCTACGTGCGACGCGCCGCCGTGGAATCGCTCAACTTCTGGATCACCGGATTCCTGGCCAGCATCGTGGCCTTCGTGCTCCTGTTCGTACTCATCGGCTTCATTCTGCTGCCGCTGGTGGCGCTGATCTGGCTGATCCTTCCCATCTACGCCGGGATCAAGGCCAATGAAGGAGTCGACTACCGCTACCCGTTCAACCTGCGCCTGATCAAATAGGCGGATCGTCGGTGGGGCCCAAAGCCCCTGGCAGACAGGCCCCAGGGTGATCACGATTGCATCGTGAGACCTCTGTTGTCGGCGCTCCTGGTCATCGTGACGTTGGTCTCGGGCTGCGCCACCACCGAGCAGGTGGAGTCCGATACCGCCGTCGACGACGGCGTCACCGTCACGTCCGTCGAGGTGGCCGCCAGCGCACAGCCGACGACTTCGGACACCTCTGTGCCGCCCTGCACCCCGGCGCCGTCCTCGACATCGACGTCGACACCATCCACGTCGACCGAGACCACGGCCATCAGCTCGACGTCGATCGCAACGACCACGACGACCTCAGCCCCAACCACGACCGAAACCTCGGCGACGCCGCCTTCTGATCCGCAGTTGGCGGCCGCACAGCAGCGACTGACCGATCTCGGCTACTGGCTCGGTCCGGTCGATGGGCGGTTCGGGTCGATGACGTCGCACGCCGTCACGGCCTTCCAGAAGGCCGAGGGGCTGCCCCGAACCGGTCAACTCGACGCCGCCACCGCCGATCGATTGACCGTCGCCAGTACACCGACCGCCCAGAGCGGCGCAGGTCCGGTTCTGGAGATCGATCTGGCCCGCCAGATACTACTGGTCGCCAGCAACGGCGTCGTCACCCGTATCTACGACATTGCGACCGGCGCATCGGCCACGCCGACCCCAGCGGGTCGGTTCGAGATCTACAACCAGATCGACGGCTTCCGTCACGCCCCGCTCGGCACCCTCTATCGACCGAAGTACTTCAACGGAGGCATCGCCCTTCACGGCTACACATCGGTGCCGGCCGAGCCGGCTTCGCACGGCTGTGTTCGCCTGACCTACCCGGCGATGGACGACCTCTGGGCCAGCGGTGCGGCCCCGATCGGCACTCCGGTGTGGGTGTATTGAACCGTGATGAAAGGATCCCCATGTTCCCAAACCCGTACCTGAAGACCAGCGTTCAGACCACCCCGAGGGAGCGCCGCTCCGGTTCGGCGCTCGCCGGCCGCTGGCGGAATCGGCTCGGCTCGACGATGGCCATCGACGTGGACGACAACCACCGGATCCGCGGAACATTTCACACCGGCCCGGGCATCGGCGATCCCGGTGCCGGCTACGAGATCGTGGGCTTCGCGGAAGGCGATGACTTCGCGTTCTGTGTCGACTTCGGACGCTCGGGCTCGGTGGCGTCCTGGACCGGCCACCATGTCAACGGCGACGAGCACGGCGAACGGCTGATCACCGTCTGGCACCTGGCCCAGCCGGTCGACCACCCCCGCAGCGAGATCGACACCTGGCGGGCGATCCTCACCGGCGGCGACGAATTCCACCGCGACGTGTAGCGAATTGACGGGTACGCTCGATCGTCCCGGCAAGGAGCCGCCCGTATGACCACGCTCACCTTCGAACCGGTGGTGAGGGGAACGCGCCATCTTCATCTGCGCTACCGGGTCGACAGCTTCGAGTTCACGACCACCTACTGGTACGACACCGTCGACTTTGACGAGCTCGAAGCCCGCTACGGCACCGACAACCTGCGTCGGATGGAGTTCCACCTCCTTGCCTTCGAGGCCAACAAGGCACTCAGCCTCAAACCCGACCGGATCGACTTCGGGCCGTACGCCGATCTGGTCACCGAGGCGTTCTGGGAGCTCTGGGAAGTGGTGTTCCACAACGTCTGGGCGGTCTGGCGCTACGAGAACCACCTCCCCGACCATCGGCTCCCAACGCCGACCCTGGCGCCGGATGTCGACAACGCCCCGGTCACGATCCCCGTCGGAGACACACCCACCCTGATGTTGTGCGGGGGCGGCAAGGACAGCTTGAGCTCCATGAAGCTGCTCGAACGGGGCCGAATCCCGTACGACGCATTCGTCTACTCCCACTCGACCTACGGTCGGGGATCCATGCAGCATGAGCTGATTGACGGTCTGCTTGCCTCGTGTACCCCGGGACGGGTGCACCGAGCCTGGGTCATCGACGACGGGCTGGACGCACCGATCACCACGGTTCATCCCCAGCTCGGCGTCCAGCGACTGATCGCCGCCGAGACCGTCAGCTCGTACTGGCAAGCGCTCCCCCTCGCCCTCGCGCACGGCTACACCGAGGTGGCGCTGGGCATCTCCCGCAGTACCGACGAACACAACCTGACCTGGGACGCCACGGGCGAGGAGGTCAACTACCTGTGGGGCATGAGCTCGGCAGCGGAACAACTGCTGCACAACTACATCCGATCC
>JBFHEP010000246.1:0-6658 GCA_041584095.1 Acidimicrobiales bacterium
CCACCGCCACCGCCGCCACCACCTCCTCCCCCTGCGAGCGCCGCCTTCGCCCACGGCGAGTCGACGATCCGGGGCACCGCCATTGGCTCCTACACGGCAACCCACGCTGCCGACGGCCAGCAACAGACATTGACCGAGGCGACCTCAGGCGGCAAACCCAGCCGACGCCACGACGACCTCGATCACCGGTGGACCATCACGTCGCCCGGTGGTGTGCAAACGCTGTCGATCGTGGCCGACGTCACCGACGGCGGCGATCTCGACTCGGGCATCGCGCTCGAGTGGTCCGAGGACGGCTCGAGCTGGGTCACCCTCGACATTCTCACCGGACCAGTGGATAGGTCCTACGTGCTCGGCTCTCCGACCGGCACGATCTGGGTGCGGGTCGTCGATACCGACTCGACGGCCCGGGAGCTCAGCTTCGACTCGATCGCCGTCGACCTGCTGCGGATCGACGGCGCCGAACCCGGTGACGCCGAGATGGCCATCCTGACGTCGATGTCGACCACCGAGGCCTCCGCCGGCCGGGGTCAGAGCTTGGGCCGGGTGACGGTCACCGTCGACAACGAGTTGGGCCAACCCGTAGCCGGGGCCGTCGTGCACGTCTCCTTCAGCGGTGACTTCTCCGAAAGCGGCACCGTGACGACCGACGCTTCGGGCCAGGCAACCTACACCACGGCGACGGCGGCCCGGAAACCGGCCTTCGAGGCGTGCGTCACCGACGTGGTTGTCGACGGCTTGACCTACGCCGGCGGCATCGTCTGCCAGACCGGCTAGCCGCCCGGGGCCGGCGAGTCACCCTCATTGGGCTTTCGTGCCCGTGATTGCCCAGTTCCTGGCAATTACGGGCACAGCACGCGTTTAGGACACGTTTTGGACACGTTTTTTGGGCAGGTGCTGATTCCTGCCAACGTGACGGACGTCATATTGAACGATCGTTTAAACTACGGTACGGTGCGATTTGAACGAACGTTTAAACAACAAGGAGAGCACCTCGATGAACGCTACCGACACTCTCGGCAATCTGCCGATCGCCTTCTATCTCGTGTACGCCACGGTGACCCTGGCTCTGGTGGTGTGGCTGGCCCGCACCCTGTTCAACACCGGCAACCAATTCCTGGAGGATGTGTTCGACTCGAAGGAGCTGGGCTACGCCGTCAACCGCCTGCTGGTCATCGGCTTCTACCTTCTCAACATGGGCTACGCCTTCCTGCTCTACCGGATCGAACCGAGCTACGCGTCGATGGCCGAGGCGTGGAACCAGCTCGTCAACCGGCTCGGGGTTTTGTTCCTCAGCCTGGGGGCGATCCATCTCGTCAACATGATGGTGCTGTGGCGGGTTCGCACGCATCGCGATCGGCAGGGCCGGGTACCGGTTGCCCCGTCGGCCTATCAGCCGCCGCCTCCCGTGGCGGGTGCGAGCACAGGTGATCTGGCTGCTCCCCCGAGCATGGCCTAGGTCGGCTGATCGTGATGACGGCCTTTCCCCCACCTCGACGACTGACGGTCGTGACCGACGAACGGTGCGAGCTGTGCCGCCGCTGCAGGGGTTGGCTGGCCCACCAGCCGTTGCTGGTCGAGGTCGAGTTCCTTCCCGTCGGTTGCGACGAGGCGGTTCGACGGTACGGCTCGATCGGCAACCGCCGGGACGTACTGATCGTGGCCGACGAGCACGGACGTATCTGGGCCGGCCCCGACGCATTCGTCATGTGCCTGTGGGCCACCGCCGCCCATCGGAACTGGGCCCATCTGGCCGCCCGTCCCGGGTGGCGGACCGTGGCCCGGCTGGTCTTCAGCACCGTCTCGTCGAACCGCCATCGCATCGCCGAATTGATGACGGGCCGGTGCGAGGACGGGGACTGCGACGTCCACGGTCACCCGCAAATGGTGTCGCTGGGAGGGCAACGGCGATGAAGTGCGCCAGACTGGAGGTCATGCCCACCCGTCGTCGCCAGTCGTCGGCCGTGACCCGCCAGCGGATCATCGATGCCACGATCGAGACTCTGAACTCCGAGGGGATGACCGGGGCCACCGCCCGATCGATCGCCAGGACCGGCGGTTTCAATCAGGCCCTCATCTACTATCACTTCGACTCGCTCGAGGACCTGTTCTTCGAGGTCGTCAACGATGTGAACCAGCGGCGCCTCGACTACTTCGGTCCCCGGCTCGAGGAGGTCGAGACGCTGACCGAACTGATCGAGGTGGCAGTCGAGCTCCAGAGCGGAACACCCAAACCGAGCGACAGCGCGGCGGTTGCACTCGTGGTGGCCGGCTGGTCACCGGACAGCCCGCTCGGCCCGAAGGTTCTGGCCACGTTGCGGCCATGGGACGAGGCCATCGCCGCCGCCGTTCGCCGTATCACCGCCGGCTCGTCGCTGGCCGATCTGTTGCCGATCGACGCCATGGCCCACACGATCTCGGCGCTGTTCCTGGGCCTCCAGCTCATGAGTCGACTCGATCCCGACGACCCGACGAACGCCCGCATCTACGAGGCGCTGGCCGAGAGCGCCGAGGTCGCGACCCGCCTCCTGGCGGCCTTCCCCCGCCCGCCCGAACCAGGCTCGAACTAGTACCTGGTTCCGGATCAGCCTTCCGCCGGCTGACGGAGCCGGTCCATGACCTTGGTGACCGTGGAGAGTTCCCGCTCCGAGATCCGATCGAAATAGTGACGATCGAGATCGTCGAGGTGAACCTCGGCCGCCGCTTTCAGGCGGTCGAGGCCCTGGCTGGTCAGCCGGGCCCACTGCACTCGTCGGTCGGTCTCACAGGCCTGTCGCTCGACGAGCCCGGCGTCGGACATCCGATCGATCAGCCGGGTGACGGCACCGCTGGTCACTCCCGTCTGCTCGGCCAGTTCGCTCATCATCAGGCTGTGACCGGGGGACCGTCCGAGCCGGAGCAGCACCTCGAACCACGGAACCGACAGCTCGCAGTGTTCACGGAGCGAGCGCTCGATTGCCCGACTGGTCCGAGCGTAGCCCTCGACGAACACCCCGAAACGGGTGAAGCGTTCATCGTCGAGGATGCTGTCGTCGGCCATGAACTCCATGATAGCAGGAAAGAACTTGATCATTAAAAGGTTGATGTAGCAACTATTTCTTGCTACTGTATCGATATCCCCTAAACACTTGATTGATCAACTACTGATCAGTCACACACCAACGAATCAAGGACTTCCCATGAGCAACCTTCCCGAAGCCGGATCGTACGACATCGATCCCACCCACTCCTCCATCGACTTCGTCGTCCGCCACCTCGTCGCCGCCAAGGTTCGGGGCGGCTTCAAGACATTCACCGGCTCGATCGTCATCGGTGACGCCCCCGAGCAGTCCTCCGTCAACGTCGAGATCGACGTCTCCTCCATCGACACCGGCGTCGACGATCGCGACGCCCATCTCCGCTCGGCCGACTTCTTCGATGTCGAGAACCACCCCACCGCCACCTTCGTGTCGACCTCGGTAGCCCCGAAGGGTGACCGCAACTACGTCGTGACCGGCAACCTGACCATCGCCGGTGTCACGCGCCCGGTCGATCTCGACCTCGAGTACGCCGGTGCCGTCACCGACCCTTGGGGCAACAGCCGCGTCGTGTTCAGCGCCACCACCGAGATCAACCGTGAGGATTTCGGCCTCACCTGGAACCAGGCCCTGGAAACGGGCGGTGTCATGGTCTCGAAGAACGCCAAGATCGAGGTCGAGGTCGAAGCGGTCCTCAAGGTCGACGCCTCCGTCTGAGTTCAACGCGACGCTTCGCCCCATATCGATTCGCCCCACGCATTCCCCTCGATACGGGTGGGCGGGATTCGAGCTCGGAGCTCGTTTCCCGTCCCACCCGTTTGATGTAGGGTCGCGAGCATGAAGATCGACACGCACCCCATTCACGCCATCTCCTGGGTGGATCTCGCCGCCCGCGACCTCGACGGCCAGGTCAAGTTCTACAAAGACATGATGGGCTGGTCCACCTTCCAAGTCCCCGACACGCCCTACACGATGTTCATGGTCGACGACCAGCCGGTCGCCGGGGTCCTACCGATGACCCCGGAGATGGGCGAGATGCCGTCTGTCTGGTCGACCTATGTCAACGTCGACGACGCCGCCGCTGCGTGCGCCAAGGCCAAGGAGATCGGCGGCAGCGTGCTCCAGGTGCCCTTCGAGATCTCGAACGATGGCCGGATCGCCATCCTCGCGGACCCGGCCGGAGCCGTCATCTGCGTGTTCGAGGGTTCGACCGACAACGGCTTCAGGCTGCTCGACGAACCCGGCGCTCCGTGTTGGTTCGAGGCGATGAGCCACGACGCCAAGGCGTCGACTGCGTTCTACGAGAAACTGTTTGGCTGGCGGCCCGAGCCCATGCCCGGACCGATGGACTACACGATATTCAATCTGGGTGACACGCCAGTGGGCGGTTGCATGCAGATCGGCGATCCGATGCCCGCCGACATTCCGTCGCACTGGCAGGTGTCGTTCTCGATCGACGGCGAGATCTCCGACTTCATGGCCAAGGCGACCGACTCCGGCGCAACCGTGATGATGGGTCCGATGGAGACCGATTACGGACACGGAGCCGTGATCATGGATCCGGCCGGTGCCACCTTCGTTGCCTTCGACCGTTCGAAGGGAACCATGTAGCTCAGTCCGGTTTGTCCATTGCGGCCTCGATGTCCGCCAGCACGATCTTCTTCATACCGAGCATCGCCACCATCGCCTTCTTCGCCCTGAGCGGGTCTGGATCGGCGAGAAGATCGTTCAGTCCGGACGGGATGATCTGCCAGGAAACGCCGAAGCGGTCGCGCAGCCAGCCGCACATTACCTCCTGGCCGCCGTCAGCGGTCAACGCCCCCCAGTAGTAGTCGACCTGGCCCGGATCGTCGCAGACCACGGCGAGCGAGATGGCGTCGTTGAAGTCCTGATGGGGCCCGCCGTTGAAGGCCGTCAGCCGCATGTCCCCGATCCGGAAATCGATGATGTGAACGTCCGTGTCGTGATTCGGACCGCTGTCGTGGAATGTGACGTCCGTGTACACCTCGCTGTCGTCGAAGATCGACGTGTAGAAGGCGACGGCCTCGGCCGCTTGATGATCGAACCAGAGATGGGGCGAGATCGAGGTCATTGCCTAAAATTCTATTCGGCCGCAGTTCAAAGGCAGGGCCCGATCCAGATGTAGGCGGCCAAAAACCCGGCGGCGGCGGTCACCGCGGCCAGGCCGACCAACCGACGACGAGGTTCGGCGGGAGCGATCGCGGCCATGACCAGAACCGGCAGGAGGGCGGCGAGGGCCAGGATCACCCAGCCGCCGACTCCACCGCTGTCCGCTGTCGGCGGCGCGGAATCCGGGTCACAGCCGATTGCCGCACCGTTCATCGACCCGAGGATCGCCGTCGCCATCGTCCACGACCCGATCAGTGATGCCGCCCAGATGCCGGCGGCGGCTGTCGGGGAGAGTTGCGGGCGGGTGCTCATGGCCGGATGGTACCGCCGCTTCGACCCTGGCTCGATACCAGCGGCGGACGGTGTCGGCGAACAGCTCGGGATCATCACACATGGGAAAGTGATTGCCGCCGGCGACCACCACGGCTTCGTGATCGTCGAATATCGAATCGATCCGATCCTGGAACCCGAACGGATCGTTCTTCTCGCCGAAAATGGACAGGACCGGACGGTCGGCGAACAGTTCGACGACCCGGCCGAGATCGTCACGGAGTCCGTGGTCGGCCAGGGCGGCGTGCATCGTTTGGTGGAAGCGACGACGGCGCCCCGGGTCCCTGAACGGACCGAGGAAGGCCGAACGGTCCGTCTCCGGCAGGTGGCGGCCGACGCCGCCTCGACCCGACGTTAGCTTGGGGACGAGATTGGTCGATGTCCCGATGGCGGTCATCGGCACACTGCCCACGATCCGCAGCATCGTCCGCAGAGCCGTCGTGTCGGCGGGCCAGACGAACGTGTTGGCCAGCACGAAGGCCCGGTGCCGTTCGGGATGACGGGCGGCAACGGCCATGGCCACCGACCCGCCGAGATCGTGGGCCACGACCGTGATGTCGTCGAGATCGAGTGCATCGACGAACGACGCCAGCACATCACTGTGCCAGGTCAGGCGGCGAGCGCCGGCGGGTTCATCGGGCGGATCCGGTGACAGGCCGTAGCCGGGGAAGTCGAGCGTGATACAGCGAAAGTCGCGTCGCAGATCCGCAATGACGTCCCGGAAAATGAACGACCACATGCCGGC
The DNA here is from genome assembly GCA_041584095.1 of Acidimicrobiales bacterium. Taxonomy (GTDB): domain Bacteria; phylum Actinomycetota; class Acidimicrobiia; order Acidimicrobiales; family SZUA-35; genus JAHELU01. The sequence goes on from JBFHEP010000246.1 coordinate 6,223, forward strand.
GTGGACGAACAACAGGGTCGGTCCGTTGCCCTCGTCGACATAGGTGACCGGTCCTGCCGGCAGATCGGTCGACCGCAGCGTGAACGGATACTCCGCCCGGTCGAGCCAGGACGGACGCAGCATCCGGTCGGAGTTGTCGCCGCCGCCGTCGTGAACGGTGGGGTGGTTGTGATCGATGTGGCTCATGATGTGTCTGCTCCTTTGCGGGGGGATGCGAGCGAGGTCCGGGACTGGACGAGCCCGGCGGTGGCGAAGTCGACCAGGCGGGCGATGAGCTGCTCGGCCTCCTCGGCGGTCCGACCTTCGACCGGCCAGGACGAGAACGCTCCAATCAGCAGGGTGACCACTTGGGAAAGCCGCCAACCGGCTTCGGAGTCGTCGAGGTCCGGGTTGGCGGCCTGGATCGCCCGGTGGAACCGCTGCCCGACCGGGCTGA
>JBFHEP010000247.1:0-6625 GCA_041584095.1 Acidimicrobiales bacterium
CTGCTGCCGGCCGAAGACGTCGCCGGTCGCTCGCCGGCCACGCCAGACCAGGAAGACGTTGAGCAGTATCGTGAGTACCGCCGAGAGAACCAGCGACCGAATCAGAAAGTTGGACATGGGCCGAGTGTGAGGAGCGGCCGGCGCCAGGCTCGCCGTGTCAAGACCGCTCCGGCACCTGCTGATCGGTGATGATCTCACGCTCCCGTTCCACAACGGGGCGGCCGTTGACGATGGACTCCCGGTCCGTTTGCACCACGGTCCGTCGCCCGAAGGCCGACATGGCCAGCGTCAACAGGCCGAGGCCGAGGCCGACGATGAACAGGATGATGCCGACCTGATTGAGGTCGATCCCCTCCGCCTGGGCGGTCACGGCCCAGGCGAGGATAGCGCCGACGGCGATGAGGAGGGCACTCAGGCCCAGTCCACTTGTTCTCACGGTGTTCTCCGATGTTGAGCCAATAGATCACACCAGGTATTTCCCGAAAAACGGTGTTTCAAACCGCCGTTGGGTCCCCGGTCGCCCCACCCGTCTCGGCAGATCGTGATTGAGACGAATCTGTAACCAAAAATGGTGAACGAAATCACGTTCTCGTTCGTCTAGTAACCATGAGACCAACCGATCCCGATGAGCGGCGCAGGGTTCGGGTGCAGTATGTTCCCCGAGGCTACGGACTGGCGCTGACGATTTTCGACGACAACACGACCGGCGACCCGTCGGCGCTCCGACAGGCTGCGGCCAACGATGTCTCCATCGTCCAGGACGCTTCCGACCCCGATCCCGGCCTCTCCGATGTCGAGACCGACGACGGCTATCTCACCGTGATCGCTTCCGGGGTGACGACACTCGAGCTGCGTCGTCCCGACGGCGAGTCGTCGCTCTTGATCTGGGACGAGGCCGAGGTGGCCTGGGACTCGCTGCGGGCCGGCTGACCCGGCTCCCGACCTGCCCGGCGATCGGCTCGATCGGTCGACCAGAATCCCCGCGGCCGATGACCGTGCCCTAGTCTTTGGCCATGGTTACCGGTCCCTTGCGATTGGGTGGCGTTCCCGAACACTTCAATCTGCCCTGGCATATGGCGCTCCAGTCGGCGTCACTCGCCGACCTCGACCTGACCTGGACCGATCAGCCGGGCGGAACCGGCCAGATGCTGGCTCGCCTGGCCGACGCCGAACTCGACGTGGTCAGCATCCTCACCGAGGGAACGGTGCGGGAGATCGCAAAGGGTCTGCCGGCCACCATCGTGCAGATCTATGTCGAATCGCCCCTTCAGTGGGGGGTGTTCGTTCCCGGTCCGTCGTCGTTCGCCGACGAGACCGAGCTGGCCGGGGCTCGGATCGCCATCTCACGGTTCGGTTCCGGTTCGCACCTCATGGCCTACATCCAGGCCGAGCGCATGGGTTGGTCGATCAACCCCGACCAGTTCATCGTCGTGAAGGACCTCGAGGGAGCGATCGCCGCCTTCGCCGACGACCGGGCCGATTTGTTCCTGTGGGACCGGTTCATGACCAGTCCGCTCGTGGCCGATGGCCGGTTCCGGCAGTTGGGCGTGCAGGAGACCCCGTGGCCGTCATTCGTCATCGCCGCTCGCAACGATATTCTCACCGGTCGAACAACCGAGGTGGGGCGGGTTGTCGACGCCGTCGTCGCCGAGGCCCAGGCGCTGATGCTCCGACCCGACGGACCCGAGTTGGTGGCCGACCGCTACGGGATCAGCATCGATCAGGCCAAGGGCTGGTTCGCGGCCACCATCTTCGCTCGACGTCGGGCCATGGAGCCCGACATCGCCACCGAGGTGTTGGCTACGCTGGAACGAGCAGGGTTGACCTGACCGTCGGCCGGGAAGCGCCCGGCGACCAATCGTTCGACAACCGGATTCCTCGCCGGGGCAAAGGAGCAGGCCGTGGGCTACGTACCGCCGTTCAACTTCCAGAAGTGGATCGACGAGCACGCCGACGAGTTGCAGCCTCCGGTGGCCAACAAACAGGTCTGGCCCGGAACCGACATGATCGTCATGGTCGTCGGCGGGGGCAATGTGAGAACCGACTACCACGACGATCCCCGGGAGGAGTTCTTCTACCAGCTCAAGGGCGACATGATCCTGAAGGTCCGCGAACCGGGGGAACCGCCAACTGATCTCCACATCCGTGAGGGCGACGTGTTTCTCCTACCGTCCCACCTCCGACATTCACCCCAACGGCCGGATCGCCAGTCGATCGGCCTGGTCGTCGAGTACGCCCGGTCGGAAGGCGAACTCGACGGGTTCGAATGGTACTGCCCGAACTGCAACAACTTCCTCCACCGGGTCGAGGTGCAGATGAAGGAGATCGACAAAGACCTGCCGCCGCTGTTCGACGCCTTCTACGCCGACCTCGACGCCCGAACCTGCGACAACTGCGGCACCGTCCACCCCGCACCGGGTAGCGAGCCACCGGCCGCATCGGACTGAGTTCGGTGATGAAGAGCAGCGAGGACCAAGCCGTCGACGTTCGGTCCGATGGATACCTCTCGGCCGCCGGCGCGGCCGAACTCGACGCGGCCGACCCTCTGGCCCGGATGCGATCCGAGTTCGCGATCCCCACGAACGCCGACGGGTCCGACAAGGTGTACCTGGTCGGCAACTCGCTCGGGTTGCAGTCGCGTCGGACCCGGGCCGAAGTCGTGCGGGAACTCGATCGCTGGGCCGACCTCGGAGCCGATGGGCATCTCGAAGGTGAGTCGGCCTGGATGCCCTATCACGAACTGTTGACCGATCCGATGTCGCTGATCGTCGGCGGGCGGCCCGAGGAGGTCGTGGTGATGAACACGCTCACCGTCAACCTCCACCTGCAGATGATCAGCTTCTACCGGCCGACGCCAAAGCGCCACAAGATCCTGATCGAGGATCACGCGTTCCCGTCCGACCACTTTGCCGTCGAGTCCCAGATTCGCCAGCGAGGCTACGATCCGGCCTCCTCGCTCGTAACCGTTGCGCCCCGGCCGGGTTCGGCCGTGCTCGATGCGGCCGACGTCCTCACCGCGATCGAGAGCCATGGCGAGGAGCTCGCGCTGGTATTGCTGCCGGGTGTGCAGTACTACACCGGTCAGGTGTTGCCCATGGCCGACATCACTCGGGCCGGGCACGAAGTCGGCGCATACGTCGGCTTCGATCTTGCCCACGCAGCCGGAAACATCCCGCTCGAACTCCACGACTGGGGTGTCGACTTCGCCTCATGGTGCACCTACAAATACCTCAACAGCGGCCCTGGCGGCATCGCCGGGTTCTTCGTGCACAACCGCCACGTCGCCGACCAGTCGCTTCCGAAGCTTCTCGGGTGGTGGGGAACCAACAAGTCGACCAGGTTCCAGATGGAGACCGAGTTCGATCCGATTCCCACCGTGGAGTCGTGGCAGATCTCCAACCCGCCGGTGCTGGCGCTGGCCGCACTGCGGGGATCGCTCGAAACGTTCGACGCCGCCGGTGGCATGACGGCGCTGCGGGCCAAGTCGGAACGTCAAGTGGCCTACATGGACTCGGCGTTGGCGCAGATTCTCGGCGATCGGGTCCAATCGATCACTCCGACGGCTCTGAGCGACCGGGGTTGCCAGTTCGCCCTGCGGATCATGTCCGCCGATCACCGCGGCAAGGTGGTGCAGGCCGAGCTGGAGGCTGCCGGCGTGGCCTGCGATTGGCGCCATCCGGACGTGATCCGGGTGGCTCCCGTGCCGCTGTACAACACCTTTGGTGATATCTGGCGGTTCACCCGGATCCTCGACGGCATACTGCGGTGAGCTCGCCTCGACCAGCCGCGGCGCCGCTCGGCACCGACGGGACCGTGGTGATCGTCGGCGGAGGACCCGCCGGAGCGACGTTGGCCCTCTACCTGGCCCGCCAAGGATACGAGGTGCAGGTGCTGGAGAGCCGCCAGGACCTCCGTCGCCACGATGTCGACGCCGGACGGTCCATCAACCTCGCGCTGGCCCGACGCGGCATCGTGCCGCTGACCGAACTCGGCACCTTCGATCGGGTCGAGCCGATCACGATTCCGATGGCCGGTCGAATCGTGCACGGCGTCGACGGCTCCACGAACTTCCAGCCCTACGGCACCGGCGGCGACGACGTGATTCTTTCTGTGTCACGGCCGGGCCTCAACGCCATCCTGCTCGACGCCGCAGAGGAAACGGGCAACGTGTCGATCGAGTTCGGCCAGCGCTGCCGAGGAGTCGACTGGGACGAGAAGCTGATCGTGTGCACCGACGCCGAGAACGACGACCAGATGACCCGTGTCCCCTTCGGCACCCTGTTCGGCTGCGACGGCGCCAACTCCGAAATCCGGCAGGCCATGCAACGGGTCAACGGCGGCACCACCACCATCGAGCCCCTCGACCACGGCTACAAGGAGCTCGAGATACCGGCCGGGCCCGGCGGGGCGTTCCAGCTCGATCCCGGCGGCCTCCACATCTGGCCTCGCGGTCAGCTCATGCTCATCGCCCTGGCCAACCCGGGCGGTGACTTCACCGTGACGCTGTTCATGCCGTACGAGACCCCCGACGGGAAGGATCAGCCGACCGGGTTCGACGACATCCAGGACGTGACCGCAGCCGAGGCCTTCTTCAGCCGGGAGTTCGGAGATTTCGTCGAGCTGGTACCGGATGCGGCCGAGCAGTACATGGCCAACCCGACCGGCGATCTGGGAACCGTCCGCTGCACCGGCTGGAGTCGAGGTGGCGACGGGGTCGTACTCGGCGATGCGGCCCACGCCATCGTCCCGTTCCACGGTCAGGGCATGAACGCGGCAATGGAGTCGGCTCGGCTGCTCAGCCGGCGCATCGCAGAGTCGGGCCACGATCCCGACCATGCGTTCACCGTCTTCGAGATGGACCGCAAGCCCGATGTCGACGCCATCGCCGACATGGCGCTCGACAACTACATCGAGATGCGGGCCGGTGTCGCCGACCCTGACTACCTGATCAAGCGGGAACTGGCGCTGGAACTGGAACGCCGGTACCCGGACGTGATGGCCGCCCGCTACGGCATGGTGATGTTCACCACGATGCCCTACCACGAGGTCCAGCAGCGGGCGGCCGAACAGCAGCTGATCCTCACCAAGCTGGTGGACGGTGTCGACGCTGTCGACCAGGTCGACTTCGAGCGAGCCCGGCAACTGCTGCACGAGCTCGGCCCACTACCCGCAGAGGTCTGACCATGAGCGCATCCAACGAGAAATCCTTCCCCGACACATCGTTTCACGACCAGCGGAAACCGTTCGACGACGGACCCGGTGTCGACTCGGTGGCCGAAGCATTGGCACCGCCCATGACCTACGGCAGCTACCTCAAGATCGACGAGCTGCTGTCACTGCAGCAACCGGTTTCCCGCCCCGTCGAGCATGACGAAACCCTTTTCATCATCATTCACCAGGTCTACGAGCTGTGGTTCAAGGAGGTTCTGCACGAGCTCGACGAACTGGTCGAGTTCCTCGACGACGATCGCCCGGCGCTCAGCAGCCACCAGCTGGTTCGTGTCCTGAAAATCCTGAAGACCCTGGTGGCTCAGATCGACGTGCTCGAAACGATGACCCCGCTCGAGTTCGATTCGTTCCGCGACTTCCTGGCCAACGCGAGTGGGTTCCAGTCGGCGCAGTTCCGGGAGATCGAGTTCCTCCTCGGCTTGAAGGACCGCCGCCACCTCGATCGGTTCTCCGTCAACAAGCGTGAACACGACAACTTGACCCGCCGATTCCACGCACCCTCGTTGTGGGATGCGTTCATCGGCTATGTGGGGCGTCAGGGTTACGAGATTCCCGAGGACTTCCTTGCCCGCGACGTCACCATGGCCAATGGGTACTCGGCCGGGGTGCAGCAGGCCCTGATCGACATCTACCGAAACGACCCCGCCCTCACCCGGCTGTGCGAGTATCTCACCGACCTCGACGAGGGCCTGCAGGAGTGGCGGTTCCGGCACGTGATGATGGTGCAGCGTACCATCGGCGTGAAGATGGGCACCGGCGGTTCGAGCGGGGCCGAGTACCTGCGGTCGACTCTGTTCCGCCCGGCGTTTCCCGACCTGTGGGCCGTTCGCAGCGCATTCTGATCGAACGCTGCGGCGGGTCGCCGTCCGGCGGCCTGCGACGTCGGTGACTATCCGGGCCGGGGGACGAGATCGGCCAGGCGGCGGGCCATTTCCAGATCGGTCGGGGTGGCGACGTGGAGGTTGGTCGGCTCACCCTCGACCAGCTCGATGCGACCGCCGAGATGCTCGATCATTTCGAGCTCCTCGGGCGGTAGCGGCGGCTGCCCGCTGCCGCCGAAGGCCTTGTAGGCGTCGAGGATCGCGGTCCGGTTGAACGCGCAGGGGGCCTGGGCCGTCACCAGGCGGGACTTGTCGATCGATCTGACGACGGCACCGTTGGCGTGCTCCTTGACCGCATCGCAGATGGCCCCGGCCGGCGCCGCGGCGTCGGCTCCGTTGGCCACCGCTTTGATCGTGCGACGGAACAGGTCGGGTCCGGCGAGGGGATGGGAGGCCGCCGCCATCACCACGACGTCGATGTGGCTGGGGACCTCCTCGAGCCCGATGCGGGCCGACTCGCCGTGGGATCGGCCGCCTCGGGTGACGGCATGAACCGGATAGCCGGCCCAGGTCCC
>JBFHEP010000248.1:0-6586 GCA_041584095.1 Acidimicrobiales bacterium
GCGATGATACGACCGCCGATGGCGGCCTGGATCGGCACCTCGAACTGTTGGCGGGGGATGATCGCCTTGAGCTTCTCGACCATCCGCCGCCCGTATTCATAGGACGAGTCCCGATGCACGATGGTGGAGAAGGCGTCGACCTGCTCACCGTTGAACAGCACGTCGACTCGTACGAGGTCGCCGGCTTCGTAACCGACCGGCTCGTAGTCGAGACTGGCGTATCCCTGGCTGCGGCTCTTCAGCTGGTCGAAGAAGTCGATCACCACCTCGGCGAGCGGCAAACGGTACACCAGTTCGAGCCGCTCGGGCGACAGGTATTCCATCTTCTCCATCCGGCCCCGTCGGGATTGACACAACTCCATGATCGTGCCCGTATAGGAGCTCGGGGTGATCATCGAGGCCTTCAGGTAGGGCTCCTGGATCTCCTTCCAGTCGCCGGCCGGGGGCAGCGTCGCAGGATTGTCGATGACCAGTTCGTCACCGTTGTTCATCGTCACCCGGTACTCGACCGACGGACTGGTGGCGATCAGGTTCAGGTCGAATTCACGTTGCAGTCGTTCCCGGACGATCTCCATGTGCAGCAGGCCGAGGAAGCCGCAGCGGAATCCGAAGCCGAGAGCGGTGGACGTTTCCGGCTCGAAACTGAAGCTGCCGTCGTCGAGGCGGAGTTTGTCGAGGGCGTCGCGGAAGTCGGCGTAGTCGTCGCCGTCGACCGGGTACAGGCCGCAGAACACCATCGGTTTCGGTTCGCGATATCCCGACAGCGGTTCGGTCGCAGCGTTGGTGCTGGAGGTGATGGTCTCACCGGAACGGGCTTCGCGGACGTCCTTGATCCCGGCGATCAGGTACCCGACCTCACCCGGCCCGAGCGAATCCACGGGTGTGTTGTCCGGGGTTCGGACTCCGATCTCATCGGCATCGTGCACCGCGCCGGCCTGCATGAACCGGAGTTTTTCGCCCGAGTTGAGCCGCCCGTTCACGACTCGAAGACTGGACACCACGCCGCGGTAGGTGTCGAAGTGGCTGTCGAAGATGAGTGCCTGCAGCGGCTTGCTCTCGTCGCCTACCGGGGCCGGGATCAGTTCGATGACGGCGTCGAGAAGATCTTCGACCCCGAGGCCGGTCTTGGCAGAGATTCGCAGGACCTCCGAGGCCGGGATACCCAGCACCTGCTCGATCTCGGCCGAATAACGGTCGGGGTCGGCGGCGGGAAGATCGAGCTTGTTGAGCACCGGGACGATCTCGAGATCATTCTCCAGGGCCAGATACGTGTTGGCCAGGGTTTGGGCCTCGATCCCCTGGGCGGCGTCGACAACCAGGATCACCCCCTCACAAGCGGCCAGCGAGCGCGACACCTCATAGCCGAAGTCGACGTGCCCGGGGGTGTCGATCAGGTTGATGACATGGCCCTTCCACTCGAGCTTCACACTCTGGAGCTTGATCGTGATACCCCGCTCCCGTTCCAGATCCATGGAATCGAGGTACTGGTCCCGCATCTCGCGGGCCTCGACCGCGCCACAGATCTCGAGCAGGCGGTCGGCCAGGGTCGACTTGCCGTGATCGATGTGGGCGATGATGGCCAGGTTTCGAATGTCTGCGGTGCGGATCTTGTCCGTGGGAACTCGAGGCATGGTTCTGAACCTTGTACTGAACCTACCGGTTTCAGGGTTGAAGCAACCTACCGGTTCCAGGGTTGCAGCAACGTACCGGCTCCACTGATGAACTGTGTCGAATGTCCGAGCCGCACAATCGATACCGGTCCCCGGTTGGGCCGCTTGCGTCGCCCGCTATCATTGGCGGGTCCCCCGAAGACGAGGTTTACGTCCGTGGCCAATATCAAGAGCCAGATCAAGCGAAATCGCCAGAACGAGAAGAGCCGGCTCCGAAATCGCGCCGTGCGGTCCGAGATCCACACCCGTGAGAAGGCGGCGATGGCCGCCGCAGGCACCGAGCACGAGGCCGAGGCGCTTCGCATGACCATCAAGCGCATCGACAAAGCTGCGGCCAAGGGCATCATTCACAAGAACGCTGCAGCCCGGCGCAAGAGCCGCCTGATCGCCCGTATCCGGCAGCTCGCCGCCGAAAGCTGACGACCTGCCGTCCCCGCGCCGCCCGGCCGCCTTGCGACGGCTTACGATGACCGAGCGGCCGACCGGCTGAGGTGGGCCAGGCGGGCCACGAGAATCGTCACGACGGTGTTGCCGTCGATCCCGGTACCGCCGCGCAGATCCAGATCGCTCTGAGCCAGGAGGTCCACCGCTCGGGCCAGGCGCTGCGGTCCGAGACGTTTCGACAGTGACAGCGCCTTTTTGGCGGGAAACGTCGACCCGGTCATACCGAGGTACGCCGCGGCCGACCGTTCGTCGAGCACGGGCGCCCCGTCGAGTCTCAGCGCCCGCTGGTAGTGGTTGTGAAGGGTGGCCAGGGTTTGCAGCGGATGACGTTCACCGCCCACCGTCATCCTCTCCAGCTTGTCCAGAGCCAGGGCGACATCTCCCGAGTCGATGGCGTCGGTCAACTCCCAGGGCGGAACATCGGCAGCAGCCCCGAGAAACGGCGCGACATCGTCGGCGCTGAGCGCAGCGTCCACCCCGAAGGTCGACACAAGTGTGTCGAAGATCGAGGCCAAGCGACCGAGGTCGTCGCCGAGCCGATCGGCGATCGCTCTGCAGGCCGATCCGTCGAGCCTGACCGGGGCGGTTGCCAGGCGCTCGTCGAGGACGGCCTTTCGGCCGCGACCGCTGGGGGCGGCGTCGAGCGTTTCGGCTCCGACCGACTTGAGCGCGGTCTGCAGGGTTTTGGGTAGGGCGGGCAGGCGCTGGTTCGATGAGGCCTTCTCCCAGACGAGGACGAGGTCGGTGGTGTCGGGCAGGTTGGCAAGCAACTGGACGAGCGGCTCGATCGTGGCCTGTTTGGAGAACAGCCCGAGGTTCCGGCCGACGACAACTCTGCGACCGGTCAGGAACGGCAGGGTCTGGGCCGCGTTGATCAGCGCGGCCAGACTGGCCTCGTTTGTCTCCCCCAGATACGTGGCCTCCGTTAGTTCCTCCACCATCAGCGACCGGTCGCCGTCGCCCACGAGCTCGTTGACCGTGGTCTGGATCGCCTGACCGACAAGCGTTTCGTCGTCACCTTTGATGACGATGACGGCCATCATCGAGCCTTGTCGTCGTCGGCGGCGAGAATCTCCGACATGAGATCCGCGACCCGGCGTCCGGCTTGCACGTCGTGGGCTCGGAGAACCCGACAGCCGCGGACGACACCGATCACGTGTGCTGCGGTTGTTCCGGAGTCGATGTCGTAGCGGTCGGTATCGAGCAATTCGAACAGGAACCGTTTGTTCGAGGCCGACAGCAGCACCGGATACCCGAGGTCGACGAGCGCATCGGACCGGTGCAACAACTCGAGCGACATCGCGGGGGTCTTTCCCAGATCGAGGCCGGCATCGATCAGGATCCGCTGACGCGCGATACCGCAGGATTCGGCTGCGGCCGCCCGGTCGGCCAGGAAGTCGACCACGTCACCGACCAGATCGTTGTAGACCGGCTCGGGGTCGGGCACCCGGGGGGCGAGCCGGATGTGGGTGGCCACCACCGACGCCTGTCCCCGGAAGGCCACCGGGAGGTACTCGGGGTCGGCGAAGCCGCTGATGTCGTTGCCGACGTTCGCCCCGGCCCGGATCGATTCCTCCAACACCGAAGCCCGCCATGTGTCGACCGACAACGGAACGTCGAATCGCCGCCGCAGCGCTTCGACCGCCGGGACGACCCGTTCCAGTTCTTCCGGCTCGGTGACCTCCTCACCTGGACCGGCCTTGACGCCGCCGACGTCGAGGAAGTCGGCGCCATCGTCGACCAGCTGCTCGGCCTTGCGAAGGAAGTCGTCGAAGTCCCAGTAGCTGCCGGCATCGTAGAAGCTGTCCGGGGTCCGGTTCAGGATGCCCATGACCAGCGCACGATGGGTGATGTCGAAGCGATGGGGTCCCAGCTCCAGTAGCACACGCTCACGGTAGTCGCCGGCAACCCCACCGACGACCTGTGCGGGCCAGACCCGGTAATCAGGGCAACTCGCCGCACAGAACCAGCAGCGCGCCGGTGTCTCAGCGGGTCGGGGTCTCACTGGGCCACCCGACCGGTGTCGCCGACGGCGGGATCGTCACGACCAGGCCGGCGCCGACGGACTCCGGCTCGACGCTGACGACGCCCCAGTCCGTCATCACCCTGATCGGCGTAGTGACGCGAGTGGCGCCCCTGATGCGATGCCTGGGCGGTGCGAGGACCGTGGTCGCGTCGACCACGTCGACCAATGCCCCCACGATCCCGGCGGCCGTGGCATCTCCCCGTTCGGCGATGACGACATCGGCGCGATCGACGCCGGACGCCAGCACGGCGTCGACGGCCGACGGTGGTGCCTCACGGACCACCAACACGACCATCCCGCCACCGGTCGCCCCGCTCGGGATGTGGAGCACACCTTCGGCGATCAGCGCCGGTCGGTCGGGAGCCGCATTCGCTGCTCCTGCCATCACCACTGCCGCCATCACCGTCGCCGCAGCGGCGACGACTGCTCCGGATCGCGGCCGGCGGGGGCGAATGGCGATGACGAACCCGAGAATCGACAACGCCGCCAACGAGGGAAGGCCGAGGCGCGGTAGATTGAGCTCCGCCGACCAGCGTGCGATTGCATCGACCCAGTCGACGAGCAGTCTGGATGGCCACTGGAGTACCGCGGCCGCGGCCGGGAAACGGGCACGGTGAATCAATCCGCTGATCGGCCCGACGGTCAATCCCAGCGTCATGACGAGACCGGCCGCCCAACCGGCGGCCAGATTGGCCGGAATCGACGCCAGTGGCAGCGGACCGAAGTGGTGGATCAACAGCGGAGCCACCGCGATCTGGGCGCCCACGGTCACGGCGAGAGCCTGGATGACGGCCGACAAAGCCCGTCCCTGCGCCTGCAGTGCGGACAGCCGGGCCACAACGAGCGGCGACACCACGATGATTCCGGCCGAAGCGGCCACCGAAAGCTGGAAGCCGACGACGTCGAGAAGGAACGGATCGATCAGGATCAATCCCGTCACACCCACGGACAGCGTGCGCAACCCGGAACCGAGGCGACCCGTGACCACCGACCAGGTGGCCACAGCGGCCGCGCTCGACGCCCGAAGCACCGAGGGCTCGGCCCTGGTCATCGCTGCGAAGAGGATGAGGACCACCACGATTGCCGCCAAGCGGGTTCGGCGGCCCAACGCCATCAGCAGAGGTCGCACCACGAGTAATGCGAAGGCCACGTTCTGACCGGAAACGGCCAGGAGGTGGGTCAGGCCGGACGCTCGAAACTGCGCCTGCTGGGCAAGCGACTGGAAACGGTCGTCACCAATCACGAGCCCGGTGTAGAGCGGCCGAGCTCGATCGTCGAACGACGAGGCTCCGTCGGCGATGACCGATCGCAACTCGTTGACCAGCCGGTCGAAACCTGCCGCCGGCGCCACGACCTCGAGGTCCTCGAGCGACAGGCGACCCACTATGTGGCGAGCCCGCAGCCACGGCCGGTCGCCGATCGGCCGTACCCGACCGGCGGCCAGAACCCGATCGCCGACCGCAAGCCGGCGGAGCTCGAATGCGGCCAGACCGAAAGCCGTGGCCTCCAATCGTTCACCGGAACCGAGTTGCAGCTCGGCCCGCCAGCCCACGCCGATCGGCTCCGGGTCGCCGCGAACCACCGCCTCGGCTCGCAGCGAGTGCGCCTCGAGCGGTTGAAAGCTCCGAGCTGCGTGTCCGCTGCGGACACAGGCCACGCCGGCGACGAGCACCACGCCGGCGATCACCCGGCGTGTCCCGGCCGGCCCCGCCCACGCCAAGAGGCCGACGGCGGTCGCCACCGCCACCGCCAACGGCACGATCGAGATGGCATCGGTTGGAAGTCGGGGGCCGAGGAACGTGCCGAGGCCGGCCGCCACCACCACTGCGAGCAGTCGAGTCTCGTCGGCCGCGACACCGAGAGAGTCCGGCGCCGTCTGCCGGCTGTTCTGTCCCTCGGTCACCACACAACCACCTGATCCTCGATCGCCGCCAGCTTGGCCGGGCCGATTCCCGGCACGTCGAGCAGGTCGTCGACCGACGCGAACGGACCGTTGTCGTCTCGCCAGGCGACGATGGCGCTTGCGATCGCCGGCCCGATCCCGGGAAGTCGCTGCAGCTCGACGACGTCGGCGTCGTTGACGTTGACCGGCCCGCCGCCGGCTCCAGATGCCCCACCGGCGGAGCCCGCCGTGGCACCGGAAGCAGATCCGTTTTGCGCTGTTTCGACGAGCGGTCGCGTGGCAGCGGCGCCCTCCTCCCCCAGTTCGGGCACCCGTATGTGCATCCCGTCGATCAGCGGTGTTGCCAGGTTGAGCCGGTGCACATCGGCGGTGGCGGTGGATCCCCCTGCAGCGGTGATGGCGTCGGCCAGTCGAGAGCCGGCGCTCAGTTCCACCAGCCCTTCGGTCTTGACGGCCCCCGAGACATGCACGACGAGGCGCACGTCGGCCTCGATCGAGCTCTCGACGGCTCCGGGCGGCGAGGTCGGGGCGGTCGGCTCGACC
>JBFHEP010000249.1:0-6530 GCA_041584095.1 Acidimicrobiales bacterium
CCGCATCGCGGACGGCGCCGACGGGAGGCCGGTCATCCGGGTCGCCGTACGTTGTGGGACCGTGCTCGATCCGGTCGTCCTGCGGTCCTACTGCATCGGGGCCGCCCACATGGCCTGGTCGTGGCTGACCAGTGAGGCCCTCGCCGTCGATGCCGACGGCGAGGTCCACGATCTGACCGTTCGCAGTTTCGGTGTGGTCCGAGCCGTCGACACGCCGCGAATCGAGGTGGAGCTCCTCGAGTCCGACGGGGAGCCCGTGAACGGCTCCGACGCCGTGTTCGCCGCCGTGGCCGCAGCCGGCTGGCTGGCCCTCGGTTGTCCGACCGACTGGCCGGCCGGCCTTCCCGCCGCAATGCAGGCGGGCTCACCGGGCTAGCGTTGCGGTTGCTACCCTTTCACCTGCTCACAGTCACTGCCCACCCGCCGCGCTCATCGAAGAGTGCACATCGAACCGTCGACCCCTGAGGAGTTCCCGTGTCCAAGCCCGTAGGTCCCTACACGCCGATCGTGGCCGCCGGAGACTGGCTGATCGCATCCGGGCAGATCGGCATCGTCGATGGTGCGCTGGTCGACGGCGGTATGGGCGCCCAGCTCCACCAGGCGCTCGCCAATCTTCGGGGCCTGGTCGAAGGTCGGGGTGCCCGGCTCGACCAGATCGTGAAGACCACCGTTTTCCTTGTCGATATGGACGACTACGCCGAGATGAACGAGATTTACACGGCGTTCTTCGGTGACCACCGACCGGCCCGGTCGGCCGTTGCCGTGGCCCAGCTCCCGCTCGGTGCCCGGATCGAGGTCGAAGCCTGGATCCACACCGGCTCCTGAACCGCCGCGCCGCATTCTGGTGGCGGAATCTGGAGCTCGACACGGTTTTTGCGACAGGAGTTGCCAGGTCGGCGCGGCGACGGGGCACACTGGGCCCATGCTCGGACCGATCATCATCGTGCTCGTACTGGCCGTCGTCATCCCCGTCGGTTTTCTGATGAGCACGTCGATCGCCGCTGCGGTGATTGGATATCTGCTGAAGGACAACGCCGAGAAGTCCAATGCCGACTCCGAATTGCTCGCCACCAACTACTGATTCGACACCGAATCCATCGCCCGCAAACCCCTGAAACGGGCGCGGCCCGGCCGCTCAGCCACTACGGTTCTGATTGTGATTGATCTACGCCGACTGCGAGACGACGAGGAGTACCGCCAGGGCGCGGTGGTCAAAGGCATCGATGCCGATGTCATCGACCGCGTTCTCAAGCTCGATGAGGCCCACCGGGCCGCCCGCACCGAGACCGAGTCGCTGCGGGCCGAGTCGAACGCGGCGTCGAAGGAGATCGGTCGAGCCGCGCCATCCGAGCGCGAGGGCAAGATCGCGGCCGCCGGTGAACTCAAGGCAAGGTTGACCAAGGCCGAAGAGGCGCTGGCTCCGGTGGAGGTCGAGCTCAATGAGCTGGCGCTCACCATCCCCAACCCGGCGCACGAGTCGGTTCCGGTCGGGGAGGAGGAGGACTTCCGCACCGAGAAGGTGGTGGGTGACACGCCCCCCGCCCCACAGTTCAGTCACGGCGAACTCGGCGAGCACCTCGGCATCGTCGACACCGAGCGGGCCGTTCGGATGTCGGGCAGCCGCTTCGCCTACATACTGGGCGACGCCGTCAGGCTCCAGTTCGCGCTCGTGCAGTACGCCATCGACAAGATTTCGGCCCACGGGTTCGTCCCGGTCGTCACCCCCGTGCTCGTGCGGGAGGAGATGATGGAGCTGGCCGGGTTCTTTCCCACCGACCGAAACCAGGTGTACGCCCTCGAAGCCGACGAGCTGTACCTGATAGGAACCTCGGAGGTGGCCCTGGCCGGCATGCACCGCCAGGAGCGGCTCGACGAAGCCGATCTCCCGGTTCGCTACGCCGGGTATTCGAGCTGCTTCCGTCGTGAGGCCGGCACCTACGGCAAGGACACGTCCGGCTTGTTCCGGGTCCATCAGTTCGACAAGGTCGAGATGTTCAGCTACACCCATCCCGATCGGTCGTGGGATGAACTGGAGCTGTTGCGGACGCTGCAGGAGGAGATCGTCGGCGGTCTCGATCTGCCGTACCGGGTGATCACCGTGGCTTCCAAGGACCTGGGAGCGCCGGCGGCCAAGAAGTACGACCTGGAGGTCTGGCTCCCGTCGGAGCAGCGGTACCGAGAGGTCACGTCGTGCTCGAACTACACCGACTTCTCGGCCCGCCGGATGAATACGAGGATGAAATCCGAGGCCGGCGAGGGCAACGTGCTCGTCCACACCTTGAACGGAACGGCGTGCGCGATCGGGCGAACGCTCCTGTACATTTTCGAGAATCATCAACAGCCGGACGGGACAGTGACGGTTCCCGACGTTCTCCGACCATACTGCGGCGGACTCGAGGTCATCGGCCCGCGCTAGGGGCGACTCGGGCGAACTCGTCACACCACGGCGGTAACAACCGACAGGATATGACATGACCGTCGCAGTGCCGGAGGCCCTGCTTAGCAAGTTTCGCCTGGGGCGAAACGTTGTCCGCTGGAATCAGTCCTATGGGATCGGAAGGTAGACCAGTGACCAACGGAGGGCAACGGAGCCTTCACCAAGCGGCCGTGGCTCAGTTTCAGCGAGCGGCCGACCTGATCGACCTCGAGCCTCGCTACCGGGAGATCCTCTCGTATCCGAAGAACGAGATCATCGTCAACTTCCCGGTGACCCTCGACGACGGTTCGATGAAGGTCTTCACCGGCTACCGCATCCAGCACAACAACATCCTCGGTCCCTACAAGGGGGGTCTGCGCTTTCACCCCAAGGTCGATCTCGACGAGGTTCGGGCCCTGGCCGCCTGGATGACGTTCAAGACCGCGCTGGCCGGTATCCCGTTCGGTGGGGCCAAGGGTGGTCTCACCATCGATCCCGGCGACTATTCGGCCGAAGAGATGCGCCGCATCGTGCGGCGGTTCACCCACGCCCTGGGATCGAACATCGGACCCGACCACGACATCCCGGCTCCCGATATGGGTACCTCCGCCCAGACGATGGACTGGGTGATGGACACCTACGCCAACATCTCGCCCCCGGGGTTTCGTCAGAGCGTCAAGGGCGTGGTCACCGGAAAATCGATTCCCTGCGGTGGCTCGGTCGGGCGGGAGGAGGCCACCGGTCGGGGCGTGCTGTACAGCCTCCGCCACTGGTGCGGCGAAAACGATGCCCGCCTCGACGACCTCTCGATCAGCGTGCAGGGTTTCGGCAACGTGGGGAGTAACTTTGCCGACCTCGCGGCCCAGGCGGGGTGCACGATCAAGGCCGTCGCCGATCACACCGGCACGATCGTCAACACCGACGGTATCGACATCCCGAAACTGTGCCGGTACGTCGACGAGACCGGCGGCGTGGCCGGCTTCGACCTGGCCGACAAGGTCGACACCGAGGAACTGTTCCGGATCGAGACCGACGTTTTCGTTCCGGCGGCCCTCGAGAACCAACTCACCCTCGACCGGGCCAAGGTCCTGCCGGCCAAGGTGGTCGTTGAGGCGGCCAACGGCCCCACGACCCGCGAAGCCGACGAGTACCTGTTCGCCAACGGCGTCGACGTCGTGCCCGACATCCTGGCCAACTCGGGCGGTGTCATCGTCTCCTACTTCGAGTGGCTGCAGAACAAGTCGGCCCGGGCCTGGTCGTTCGACGATGTCGACGGCCGCCTCCGGGAGCTGATGTGGTTGGCCCACGACCGGGTCGTGCACGCACTCCGCACCCACAACTGCACCCGTCGGGACGCCGCGTACATCGTGGCCCTCGCCCGTATCACCGACGTCTACGACCGCCGGGGCATCTTCCCCTAGCACACGCCGTTTCAAGCGCTCCAGCGGGACTGCCCGAGGCGGTAGCCGACGCCCCGCACCGTCGAGATCAGGGAGCTGTGATCCTCGCCCATTTTGGCCCGCAGCCGTCGGATGTGGACGTCGACGGTGCGGGCTCCACCGTAGTACTCGTAGCCCCACACCCGGTTGAGCAGCGTCTCGCGGGTGAAGACCTGACCGGGGCTGGAGGCCAGGAAGCGCAACAGCTCGTATTCCATGTAGGTCAGGTCGAGATGGCGGCCGTCGACGACCGCCTGATACGTCTCGACGTTCAGGGTGAGCGGTCCGTAGGTGACAAGGTCGCCACGACCGCTCGCCTTGCCGGCCCTTGTCAACAGCAGATCAAGCCGAGACTTGAGTTCCTGAGGATGGAACGGGGTGATGATGAAGTCGTCGAAATGATCGTGGCGGTCGGTCAGAGCGTCGAGGAATCCGCCCCCGACGACAACGAGCACCGGCGTGTCGGCCGACCGAACG
This sequence comes from Acidimicrobiales bacterium, assembly GCA_041584095.1. Lineage (GTDB taxonomy): Bacteria > Actinomycetota > Acidimicrobiia > Acidimicrobiales > SZUA-35 > JAHELU01. Next base: position 4,333 of record JBFHEP010000249.1, read on the forward strand.
GCCTGGCAGAACCGCCAGCAGCGTTCGGCGTGACCGGCCTCGTCGGTCACGGCGGCGACGGCGCCGTCCCAGAGAGGCTCACCGTCGGCCTCCGATCCGTCGGAGGTGCGAGCCCGGCCGATGGGCTCCCCCCGCTCCTCGTCGACCGTCTTCCACCGGTAGCCCTCCAGGTCGAAGAATCGAACCAGCTCCACCGGCGGCGGATCGGGCCACACCGCCAGCACACCGGCATGAGGGCGGTCCTGATTGGCCGTCGCGCCAGGGTCCTGTTTCGGTCCCGAACCGCCGGCCGAGGCCGATGGCCGAGCTACCACGTCGGCAGGTACCTCTCGAGCTCCCACTGGCTGACGTGGAGCTTGTAGCTGCCCCATTCGCTGCGCTTGTTGCGCAGAAACCACTCGAAGATGTGTTCGCCGAGCGCATTGTGCACCAGCTCGGACTGCTCCATCTCGTCGAGCGCCTCGGCCAGCGATCGAGGCAGTGGCTGGACGCCCAGCTTCTCCGCCTCGGTCGGAGAGAGTTCGAAGAGGTTGTCGTGGATCTCGTCGGGCAGGTCGTAGTCGCCGCGGACCCCGGCCATGCCTGCGGCGAGGATCACGGCGAAGGCCAGGTAGGGGTTGCAGGCCGGGTCGGGTGAGCGGTATTCGATCCTGGTCGACGTGGGCTTGTCGGGTTTGGTGACCGGCACTCGAATCAGCGCCGATCGGTTGTTCTTGGCCCACGAGACCCACACCGGGGCCTCGAAGCCGACGACGAGGCGTTTGTAGGAGTTGACCAGTTGGTTGGTGATCGCCGTGATCTCGCGGGCATGGATCAACAAACCGGCCATGAAGCTCCGCCCGACGGGGGAGAGGACCTCGGCCCCGAGGGCGTCGGGATCGTGGGGGTGAAAGGCGTTGTCGTCTCGTTCGAACAACGACAGATGCAGATGCATGCCCGAGCCCTGCAACCCCGGAAGCGGCTTCGGCATGAACGAGGCGAAGCGGCCCTGCTCCATCGCCAGTTCCCGCACCACGAGCCGGAACGTCATGATCTGATCGGCCATGGTCATCGCGTCGGTGTAGCGGAGGTCGATCTCGTGCTGCGACGGCGAGTCCTCGTGGAACGAGTACTCGACCGGGATGCCCATGGTCTCGAGCACCGAGATCGTCCGGCGTCGAAGATCGGACGCGACGTCGCTGGTGGTGAGATCGAAGTACGAACCGGAATCGAGCGGGGTCGGGGATTTCGAGGGATCACCGTCGGCGAAGTAGAAGAACTCCATCTCCGGGGCGACGAAGAAGCTGAACCCGGCCCCGAGCGCGTCGTCGAGGTTGCGACGCAACACGTGGCGGGGATCGCCGTCGAAGGGTTGACCTCCAGGCAGGACGATGTCGCAGAACATGCGGGCCGTCGTGCCGGCATCGGTCCAGGGCAACAACTCGAAGGTCGACGGATCGGGTTTTGCCAAAACGTCGGATTCCTGGATTCGACTGAATCCGTCGATGGCCGACCCGTCGAAGTGCACGCCTTCGCTGAAGGCGTTCTCGAGCTCCATGGGGGATATGGCCACCGACTTGAGCTGACCGACCACGTCGGTGAACCAGAGCCGGATCAGCTTGACGTTCCGGTCCTCCACGGCCCGGAGCACATATTCGATCTGGCGGTCGTTCATCGTGGCAGCCCCCGTGGTTCCATCCCGGATGGTAGCGCCGTGTGTAGACATGCTTTGATTACAACACCAGCCGCGACCGATTCCCACGGCGTTCGCCGGGACCGGACCACGATTCACACAGCGTTAACATTCTGGATTTGTATGTCGGCCTCCGAGACGATTAAGTGGCAGTGGGTACGCCTTGACACCGACAACGTCGTCATCTGGTGGAGGAACCCGGTTGCAAAACTGAACCATCGAACCTTTGTCGGGAGTAACAGGAGTTACCAATGAGCTATACAGCGGAATACATCTGGATCGACGGCACCGCGCCGACGGCCGAGGTGAGGGCCAAGACCAAGATCCTGGGCGACGGCGAGGAGCCGGGCATCTGGGGCTTCGACGGCTCCAGCACCAATCAGGCGAGCGGGGACAACTCCGACGTCGTCCTCCAACCTGTCTTCAGCTGCCCGGATCCGTTCCGGGGTGGCGACAACGTTCTCGTTCTGTGCGAAACGCTGCTTCCCGGCGATTTCGCCGTCCACCCCACGAACACCCGGGCCGC